>CAZTMA010000064.1:0-27371 GCA_964614645.1 uncultured Anaerolineales bacterium | reverse complement strand
GTCCTGTTCGTCGATGGCATCATGCACGGCGGGTCGAGCCGCACCAACCCAGGCGAGCGCCGAGTCACCATCTTTCGCTACGGGCCGAGCTGGGGCACCAGCCGCTTCGGATACGAGTATTCTCAGGCGCTGCTCGACCGCCTGACGCCGGAGCGACGCCGCATTTTGCAGCCCGTGCGGCCGCTGCGGGCGGGTGATGCCCTGACACGGTGAACAGGAGAACAGGAGAGCGGGAGAACAGGAGAGCAGGAGAACAGGAGAGCGGGAGAACAGGAGAGCGGGAGAACAGGAGAACAGGAGAACAGGAGAAGAGGTGATGTGGACGGGTGGGGCTCTGTGCGATCTTCATCATCTGTGAGGGTGGAAAGAAAGCTCATCCCACAACTCCACGTCACCTGTTCACCTGTTCACCTCTTCTCCTCTTCACGTCAACCGGTGTATAATGGGCCGCTGGATGTGGATATATCATCGCGTGTAGCGGAGGGATGGAAATGCCACAACTGCCTGCGGCCTTATCCCGTTCGGTAGCTGCATCATCGCTGCGGCGCTCGCCGATTGCAATCGTATTCGCCGGCGTGCTGATTCTGCTGGCCGCGGCGGGCGCCGCGGCCTATGTCGCCTGGCTGGGCCAGCAGACCGGCGCCACCGCGCGCACGTTTGGCCTGGCGCTGCTTGCCAGCCTGCTCCTCGCGCTGCCTGCGCTGGGCGTCATCGGCTGGCTGGACCGCCGCGAGCGCGAATCGCCGTGGATCTTCTTCGGCATCTTCCTCTTCGGCCTCGTCATCAGCTCCGGGCTGGGACTGCTGCTCAGCGGCGGCGCGGGGGCCGCGTTGTTCGGCGGGGTGGGCCTGTCGGCGTCGGATGCCCAATCGTTCGATCCGCTGGTGCAGGCCACGCTGCCGCTCGAACGCATCGGCCGCGACGAGGCGATCAAGCTGGGCCTCGGCCCCGCGATGGCCGCGCCCCTCATCGAAGAGCTTCTCAAGGCGCTGGCGGTGCTGCTGGTCTTCCTGTTCCTGCGCGGGGAGTTCGACAATGTGCGGGATGGGATCGTCTACGGCGCGCTGGTCGGCCTTGGCTTCGCGGTGGGTGAGACAGCCTATGCCGTGGCGCGCGGCTTTGCCGAGACGGGCAGCGCGGCGCTGGCACAGCAACTCGTCGCACGGTTTGCCCTGCTGGGATTGAGCGGCCATACGCTGTTCGGTGCGCTGATGGGCGCGGGGTTCGGGCTTGCGCGTGAGGATCGCCGCCGCAGCATGCAGATTATCGCGCCGCTCGCGTTTTTCCTGCTGGCACTCTTTGCGCACCTGATTTACAACACGCTGTCCCTCAGTGTGGCCGGGACCCTCCTCGCGTTCCTGGGGCTGCCCGGCGCGACACTGGCAACCACGCCGCCGGCCGCACTCTGGCTGGCGGTCGTGACCGCTATTATCCTCACCCTGGACCTGTTCTATGTCGCGCTCGGCTACCTGCTGGAGCGGAGCGGCCAGTGGGAACAACTGGTCATCCGGACGGAACTGGCCGGCGAGGTGGGCAAGGTCATCACTGCGGACGAGTACCGCATCCTGCAGGCCGAAGGGCTGTTCGGCCTGCGCGCCGTGCCCAACCATCCGGCCCGCATCAGCCGGGACATCGTCAACGCGCAGAACGAGCTGGCCTTCCGCAAGTGGCGTGTGCGCTTCGAGGGCGGCGACCCGGAGGCGGACGCGATCGTCGCGGGCTGGCGTGCCGAAATCGCGGCCTTGCGCGTATCGGACGGCGGCGCGGCCGGTGACCGGGGCGGCGACCGGTAGCATGGCGGTTGCCGGTGTGCCTGAACGCGCGGCGGCGCCCCGCGGCCTGACCGAGCAGGAAGCCGCCACGCGCCGCAGTCAGGGCCAGGGCAACCCATCCGCGCCCCCCACCGGACGCACATACGGGCAGATCATCCGCGAGAACGTCTTCACCTTCGTCAATAACGCCATCTTCCTGCTCGGCCTGGCGCTAGTGCTGGTGGGCCGGCCGGTCGATGCCCTGATCTCGGTCGGCATCATCCTGACGAACGTCGCGGTGAGTGTCGTGCAGGAGATCCGCGCCAAGCGGATGCTGGATCGTATCTCGCTATTGACGCGGCCCATGGCCCAGGTCGTGCGCGATGGGCAGCCGCGCACGGCGGCGCCGGAAGAACTCGTCCTCGGAGATACGCTGGCCCTCGGGCCGGGCGACCAGGTGCTCCTCGATGGGTCCCTCGTCCAGGGGCAGATGCAGGTGGACGAGTCGCAGTTGACGGGCGAGTCGGACCTGATTGCTAAGGGAACAGGCGACACCCTCTATTCCGGCAGCTTCGTCGTCAACGGCAGCGGCTACTACACCGTCGGGAAGGTGGGCGCAGAGAGCCTTGCCAACCAGATTGCCGCGGGCGCAAAGGCTTACCGCCGCGTCTTGACACCGCTGCAGCGCGAGGTGAATCTCGCTATCCGGGCCATCCTGTTCATCGTCGCCTACCTGGAAATCCTCATCATCGCGAACGGGCTCATCAAGGCCATCCCCCTGCCGGAAGGCGTGCAGCAGGCCACGGTTATCGTCGGGTTGGTGCCGAACGGGCTGTTCGTCGCCATCGCGGTCGCGTACGCGCTCGGCGCAGTGCGCATCGCGCGCCAGGGTGCGCTCGTGCAGCAGGCGAACGCGGTCGAATCGCTCAGCAACGTCGATGTGTTGTGCCTGGACAAGACGGGTACGCTGACTGCCAACCGGCTGCAGGTTGCGGGGCTGCATCCGCTGGCGTTGGATGAGGCGAGCCTGCGCGCCGCGCTCGGCACGTTGATCGCCAGCACCACGGCGCACAACAAGACGGGCGAGGCCCTGGCCGCGGCCTTCCCGGGCGAACCGGTTCCCCTGCTGGCGGAGGTGCCATTCTCGTCCGCGCGCAAGTGGAGCGCGGCTGCGTGGGTGGGCAGTCTTTGCGCGCTTGGCGCGCCGGAGATGTTGCGGCCCTATCTGGGAGAGACAGGCCGGGAGGGCAGTCCGGCATGGGACGCGGTAGCCGGGCAGATGGCCGCGTGGACAAGCCAGGGGCTGCGCGTGCTGCTGCTGGCACATCATCCTGACCCCACGCGGCTGGCGGACGAGGGGGATGCCTCGCGGCTGCCCGACAACATGGTCGCAGCGGGCCTGGTCGCACTGAGCGACGAACTGCGGCCCGAGGCCGCGGAGACCCTGGCGAGCTTCATTCGCAACGGCGTGCAGCCGAAGATCGTTTCCGGCGACAACCCGGATACGGTGGCCGCGCTCGCGCGGCAGGCCGGGTTGGTCGACGTGGTGCTGGTGACCGGGCCGGCGTTGGAGCGGATGACGGAGGCCGAGTTCGAGCAAGCCGCCGTGCGCGGCACCATCTTTGGCAGGATTACCCCGCGCCAAAAGGAACACCTGGTGGATGCGCTCAAGCGCCGCGGCCACTACGTCGCCATGATCGGCGACGGCGTCAACGATGTCCTGTCGCTCAAGAAGGCTAACCTGGGCATCGCGATGCAGAGCGGCACACAGGCTACCCGCAGCGTGGCAGATATGGTGCTGCTCGGTGACTCGTTCGCCTGCCTCGCGCCCGCGGTGGCGGAAGGGCAGCGCATCGTCAACGGGATGCAGGACATCCTCAAGTTGTTCCTGACACGCATCGCGACAATGGGACTGGTGATTCTCTCCGCGCTGGTGATTGGCGTGTTCCCGGTCAATCTGCGCCACGCGTCGCTGTTGACCCTGCTCGTGGTTGGCATCCCCACCATCCTGTTGGCTGTGTGGGCGCGGCCGGGCCGCCGGAAGTTCGATCCCGGACTGGCGCGGCGGCTGGCCCACTTCGTGCTGCCCGCCATGCTCGCGTCGAGCCTCCTGGGGCTGGTCGTGTTCTACGGTCCGCTTCTCTACAGGCTCAACGCACTGCCCGCAGACCTGCGTGCGCCGGGCACCGAAGCCTACCGGCTGGCCGTCTCGACCGGGCAGACTTCGCTGACCGCGTTCCTCGTCGCCGTGGGCCTGCTGCTCATCCTGTTTGTCGAGCCGCCGGCCCGGTGGTGGGTGGGCGCGGACGCGTACAGCGGCGATCACCGGCCCGCCTACCTGGCAGCTGCCCTGGCCGTCGTCTTCATCATTGTCATGGCCGTGCCCGCGCTGGCTGTATCCTTCGAGCTGCAACCGCTGGGCCTGATGGATGTCGGGCTGATCCTCGGCCTGACCCTCGTCTGGCTCGGTGCAGTACGTTGGATGTGGCGCGGCCGCGTTCTGCAACGCTACTTCGACTTAGGGTCAGGGTCGCCGTGAAGCATCACACTGGACTCATCCTGGCAGCCGTCGGTACGGGCGCGTTCATGTCCGCGCTCGACAGCTCCGTCGTCAACGCCACGCTCCCGGTTATCCGTCGCGCGCTCGGCAGCGACATTGCGACGATCGAGTGGGTGGTGACCACCTACCTGCTCGTGGTCAGCGGCCTGTTGCTCAGCTTCGGCCGGCTGGGCGACCTGCGGGGCCACAAGCGCATCTACGTCCTGGGCTTCGGCATCTTCATCGCCAGTTCGCTGCTGTGCGGGCTGGCGCCGTCCGCGGGCGCGCTGGTCGCCGCGCGTGCAGTGCAGGCAGTCGGCGGGGCCATGCTGTTCGCCAACTCCGCCGCCATCCTGACCACCAACTTTCCGCCGGAGCGCCGCGGCCGGACGCTCGGCCTGCAGGCGACGATGACCTATCTCGGCCTGATGACCGGCCCGTCGGTCGGCGGCCTCCTGGCAAGCTGGCTTGGCTGGCGCTCCATCTTCTACATCAACCTGCCCATCGGGCTGCTCGCGCTGGCGTTGAGCCTGCGCTTCATCCCTGATGACCGGCCGGCCCGCCAAGGCGAACGCTTCGACCTGCCCGGTGCGGCCGCGTTCATGGCCGGGCTGACCCTGTTGCTGCTGGCGCTCAACCGGGGCCACGCGTGGGGCTGGGCATCGCCGCAGACGCTCGGCGTGTTTGCCCTCTCGCTCGCGCTGCTGGCCGCGTTCATCGCGTTGGAGCGCCGCGTGCCTGCGCCGATGCTGGACCTGTCCCTGTTCAGCCGGCGTTTGTTCTCTGTTGCGACGGCCAGCGCGGTGCTGAACTACATCTGCCTTTACAGCATCACGTTCCTGCTGCCGTTCTATCTCATCCAGGGGCGGGGCCTGGGCTCTGCACAGGCGGGCCTGATCCTGACCGCGCAGCCACTCGTCATGGCGATAGTTGCGCCGTTGAGCGGCTCGCTGTCCGACCGGATCGGCTCGCGCGTACTCAGTTCGCTCGGGATGCTGATCCTGGCGGTGGGGCTGGCCTTCCTGTCGCGGCTGGGGCCCACATCCCCGGTGGGCCAGGTGGTGGCGGGGCTGGCGGTGGCCGGCCTGGGAACGGGCATCTTCATCTCCCCGAACACCAGCGCGTTGATGGGCGCGGCCCCGCGCGGGCGGCAGGGCATCGCGTCCGGCATTCTGGCAACCGCGCGCAACGCGGGCATGGCGCTGGGTATCGGTCTGGCGGGCGCGATTCTAAGCTCGGTGCTCGCGGCCGCACCCGCGGCCGACACGGGGCTCTTCACCGCCGTGAGCGCTGCATTCCTGTTCGCCAGCGCGGTCGGTGGGGTAGGCGTATTGCTGTCTTCAGTCCGGGGAGCCTGAGGTCATTTCAGAGAATTGCTCTGGGGGTCTCGCCCGCGCAGTGGTTTCGTTCGCATCTCAAGATACGAGCTGCACAGGCTGGGTCGTAGACAGGCTCTATGTTGAGCTCACATGACGTTGCGGAGTTCTGGGTCGAGATAATCGCGCAGCCAGTCGCCCAGCAGGTTGATCGATAGCACCGTGACAAAAATCGCCAAGCCTGGTATGACCGTCATCCACCACGAGGTGAATATGTGACTGCGTCCATCGGCCAGCATACCGCCCCACGTTGGGGTACTGGGATCGACGCCGAGACCCAGAAAAGTCAGCCCCGCTTCGAGGATGATGACGCTGGCAACGGAGAAGGTCGCCAGCACGATGATGGGGGTGACGACATTGGGTAAGATGTGCTTGAAGAGCAGTGCAGGAGTGCGGACACCCACACAACGCGCAGCTTCAACATACTCTTTTTCGCGCGCGGAGAAGACCTGGCCCCGGATGACCCGCGCGTAGCCCACCCAGCCGGTAATCCCGATGATGATGACCTCGTTCCACAGGCCGCCACCGACGACTGCGACGACTGCGATTACGAGCAGCACGAACGGGAAGGCGAGCTGCACATCACCGATCCGCATAATCAAGTCGTCGAGCCAGCCCCCCCAATAACCGCTGACTAACCCCAAGACACACCCCAGCAAGGTTGAGATGCTCACCGCGGTCAGGCCCACAATCAGCGAAACTCGGGAACCATAGATCATGCGGCTGAGGATATCGCGGCCCAAGTGGTCTGTGCCGAGCCAGTGACCCTTTGCATAGGCATCTTCGCTGAAAGGCGCGATGAGGCGGTCGGTCAGGGTCTGGTCATTCGGGTCAAAAGGCGCAATCAGGTCGGCGGTGACTGCGGACAGGACGACGAGAATAAGAATAATCAGCCCCGCCAGTCCAAGGCGGCTGCGCACGAGCGAGGCCAGTACACGGTTGGCTCTTTGCGCAAACGTATGGTCGCGGTATTCGCGGAAATCCCTAGTCGTGAGGGTGTTGGATTGAGTGCTCAATGGCTTGAAGACCCTCCGAGGCGGATGCGTGGATCGAGTGCCATGTATAGGATATCGACCAGCAGGTTAATCAAGACGAAACCCGCTGCCACGTAAAAGACAATGGTCTGTACGACCGGGAAATCGCGCAGTGTGATGGCATTAATAGCTAGCATCCCGACGCCGGGCCAACCGAAGATTGTCTCGGTGATGATCGAGCCGCCGAGCAGGCCCCCAAAATCCAGCGCAAATAGGGTGACAAGCGGGATGGCAACATTACGTAACCCGTGGACTAGCACAACCATACGCGGGGTCAGCCCCTTGGCGCGGGCAGTTCGGATGTAGTCGCGGCCCAGAACCTCCAGCATGCTCGAGCGGACGATGCGCGTCATGCGGGCGGTGGCGGGGGCGGCGAGGGTGACGGCGGGCAGAATCAGGTAGCGTATCTCAAAGTCCTGGCGGCCTGACGTGGGTAGCCAGCGTAGCGTGACCGCGAAGATGAGAATCAGCATTAGTCCCAGCCAGAAGGAGGGGATGCACTGGCCGAAGAGCGCCACCACCATCGAGGCGTTATCTAACGCTGACCCGCGGCGAAGCGCGGCGGTGATACCGAGTACCATCGAAATAATGACGATGAGCAGCCAGGCAGCCACTGCCAGATGAATCGTGGCCGGCAGGCGTTGAAACACGATGTCGCGCGCGGGCATATGGCGATAGGTGAGGGAGTCACCGAAGTCACCCTGTGCAGCCCGCACCATGTAGTAGTAGAACTGCACCGCTAGTGGACGGTCAAGGCCCAGATAGTCGCGCATTTGCTCGACCGCGGCAGGGTCGGCCTCCAGCGGCAGCATGGCGCGCGCTGGATCACCTGTCAACTGGAGCAGGAAGAAGGTGATCATCATCACGCCGACGATTACGATCACTGCTTGGAGCAGCCGCCGAACGATGTAGGTTGCCATGATGTGACGGGTCCTGGA
Source organism: uncultured Anaerolineales bacterium (assembly GCA_964614645.1). Taxonomy (GTDB): domain Bacteria; phylum Chloroflexota; class Anaerolineae; order CG2-30-64-16; family CG2-30-64-16; genus MWBF01. The sequence goes on along the minus strand of CAZTMA010000064.1, from coordinate 19,733 downwards.
AGAGTTCGTCTGCCGCCTCACGAGAGCTGCGGCAGAGCCGGCCATCCGTCTATCCGCAAGTCTGTCGGGCCAGAGTCCGAGACTGCCCGGGGGAACTTGCGGATAGACGCAAGGTGTTGCGGCTACTGAACGATCCGCATGTCCTTGTAGAGAATCAGTTCATCGGGTCTCGGGGTCCACTCGATGTTCCGGCTCAGGCCCTGGAGCAACTGTACGGCATAGCCCCAGATTGCCACGGCATCGTCGTAAACCATCTGTTCCGCTTCCCAGTACATCTGCTCTCGTTTGGCCGTATCCAGTTCATACCTGGCTGCTTCGACGAGGGCATCGAACTCGGGGTTGTTATAGTGATGCGAATTGAGAGCGAAGAAGGACTCGGAGTGCCAGTACTCGCCAATCGCGTAGTCACCGTCCAGCGTACCGGCGCCCCAGGTGATGTGATGGAAGCCCTTAAGGTCAGGATTCTCCCACAGCGCCTGGCCCGCGCCGCCGATGTCCACGAACTTCAGATCGATGTTGAAGCCCACCTTCCGTAGCTCGCCGGCCAGCGCCTCCCCAACTTCCTTGTCATAAGGGATGCGCCCCACGAGCTGGATCATTTCGATGGGTTCGCCGTTGTAACCAGCTTCGGCCATCAGTTCTTTGGCCTTGTCGGGGTCATACGGGTACGGTTCAAGGTTCGGGTTGAAGCCGAAGTAATGGGGCAGCGACATTGCGGCCACGCGATAGCCGCGGCCGTTGAGGACCGTCGCGATGATGGTGTCGAAGTTCGACGCATAGTTCAATGCTTGGCGGAGCGCCTTGTTGTCCGTCGGCGGCTTGTCGGTGATAATGGGGTAGTAGCTGACGCGGTTACCGATGACTTCGGCCAAATAGACCTCGTCGTTGTTGCGAATGGCTTCAGCTTCCGTTGGCGGGACTGACATGATGAACTGGGCCTCGCCGGCCAGCAGCGCCGCAACGCGGGTCGCGGGCTCCACAACTGCCGTCTGAATGACGGTGGTAATCTGTGGCTTACCGCCCCAGTACTCATCGAACGCTTCGAGCACGATTTCAGCGTCGAGCGACCACGTCGTTACCCTGTATGGGCCGGTGCCATCAGCCTCCTGCTGCATCCCTTCCAACCCTTTCTCGTCGGCAAAGCGTGGGTTGACGATGGTGCCGGGGGTGCCGGCCAGGCGCTTCAGGAAGAGTGGATCCGGATTTTCCAAAGAGGAAATGCGCACCGTGAAGTCGTCGATGACCTCGGGCGACTTAAATGGGAACTGAGCCACCTGGGGAGCTTGATTGTCAGGGTTCAGGTAGCGGTCGACCGAGTACTTGACAGCGTCGGCGGTAAACAGGTCACCGCTATGGAACTTGACACCCTGGCGCAACTTGAACTCGTAGGTTAAGTCATCCACCTGGACCCATGATTCGGCAAGCTGCGGCAGAATCTCGGTGCCATCCTCGGAGAGCGTGACTAGGTTCTCGTAGATATTGGTAGTCAGGACGCGCTGCGCGCCGCTGGCGTGTAATTGCGGCTCCAACTGGATGTTCTGGGGTGCCACAACCCGGAGGGTGTATTCTTCCGCCGCAGGAGCCTCAGCGGGCGCTTCGGCTGCGGGCGCTTCTGCGGTCGGGGCCTCGGCTGCGGGTGGCTCTGTCGGTGCAGCTGCGGGCATGGTGGGGACACAGGCCCCCAAGACGAAGCTGAAGATGAGAACGAGGGAAAGTGCGGTTAGCCGAAGTTTCATGGATTCACTCCTTTCTTGAAATAGTGCGGGCAGACAACGGGATGGCCGATCGTGATGTTAGCGCTAACCACGAAAAGTGTACCAGAAGACGATGTGCTCGTCAATCCGAACGGTGGGGCGTCCAAGATTCCAGAGGTGAAGTGAGCGCGTGAGCGAACACTTGCCACATAATTGACAACAGAGTAGAATATATGCACCGGCATTGTGGCCGGTATGTTTCAGAGTGGAAAGGAATAGACTGCCATGCCGTTTGAGTTACCACCTCTACCCTATCCCGATACTGCGTTGGAACCATACTATTCGGCGAAGACCTTCAGCTTCCACCACGGCAAGCATCACAAGGCCTATGTGGATAACCTCAACAGACTGTTGCCCGGTTCGCCCTACGAAGGGATGGCGCTCGAAGACATCATTCGGGCGACGGCCGGGGATGCCAGCAAGACCGGCTTCTTCAACAACGCGGCCCAGGTGTGGAACCACACCTTCTTCTGGGATTGCATGGCGCCGGGCGGCGGCGGCCGGCCCACGGGCGCGGTGGCGGAGCGGCTCGACGCTGCCTTCGGCGGCTACGAGAAGTTTGCCGAGCAGTTCAAGGCGGCCGCGGTCGGGCGTTTCGGCAGCGGCTGGGCCTGGCTCGTGCTGGATGGCGGCGAACTCAAAATCACCAGCACGCCGAATGCCGAGACCCCGCTGGCGCAGGGCAAGGTCGCACTGCTGACGGTCGACGTCTGGGAGCACGCGTATTACCTGGACTATCAGAACCGGCGACCCGATTTCGTGCAGGCCTTCCTGGACCACCTGGTCAACTGGGATTTTGTGGCCCGAAACCTGGCCGGCTGAGTGCACTTGCACACTACAGACCACGCGGGATAAAGCTCTTGCGTTGCGTTCCTACATAGCTGAATAACATGCCCGACTCATCCCTGCCCGGCTCAGGGCCGGCAACACAACGCATCCTGGTTGTCGATGACGATCCTGCTATCGTGCGCCTGGTGAAGGACAAGCTCGAAAACGCCGGTTTTGAGGTGTTTGGCGCTGAGTCCGGTCGCCAGGCGCTCGAGATCATAGGCCGCCGGGGGATACCGCACCTGGCTATCGTGGACCTGAACATGCCCGGCATGAACGGCTTTCAGTTCTGCGAGGCCGTGCAGCAATTCAGCGACCTGCCGGTGATCTTCCTCAGCGCGGTGGACGAAGAAGATACTGTGATTCAGGCCATCAACCGCTACGCCGAGGACTACGTGACCAAGCCCTTCAGCCCGCGTGAACTGTTGGCACGCGTCCAGCGGGTCTTGCGGCGCATCGGCGACTATGCGTATACGCTGGACCTGGTTACGCGGGTCGATACGCGGCTGGCCGTGGACTTCCCCCACCAACGCGTCCTGATCTTCGATCGGGCGATTCCGCTCACGCCGACCGAGACCAAGCTGCTCTACCTGCTGATTCGCAATGCAGGCCGCACGGTCACGATGGATTTCCTCCTGCGGCGGCTGTGGCCGATGGAGGAGGTCTTCGAGGACACACTGCGGGTGCATGTTCACCGGCTGCGCCAGAAAATCGAGCCTGTGCCCGCGCAGCCGTGCTATATCCTGACCGAACGCGGCCTGGGCTACAGCTTTCCTGCCAAAGACAGCCCCAAGTCGCAGAGGTAGCATTTTCAGACAACGGTCTTCATCAGGAGGTTATCCATGCCCGACGCCCAACCGACGCTTCAAGGCGAATCCGTAGACCGCATCCGGGACATCATCTTTGGCCCCAAGATGCGCGATTACGAAATGCGCTTCGAGGCCATCGTGCGCGACCTGGATCGTTTGCAGCAGGAGCTGGATCAACTCAGCGAGCAGACGACGAGCAAGGACGCCACGCAGGGCCGCAACCTGCAGGCGCTCCGCCAGGAGTTGCGCCAGGCCGACACCGAGCTACGGGGCGAACTCAAGGCCGAGACCGGACGGCTGACCACCCAGCTCACCGAGCAGGGCAAGAGCCAGACGGCCGCGTTGCAGAACGTCCGCCAGGAGTTGCGGCAGACGGGGACGGATGTGCGCAACGAGCTGAAGGCCGAAGCGGAGCGGCTGGCCGCGCAACTGGCAGAGGAGAGCACGACGCAGAGCACGAACTTGCAGACCCTCCGCCAGGAGTTGCACCAGGCCGACGAGGACCTGCAGACGGCGTTCAAGAACGAGCTGGACGGCATCAGTGCGCAGATGGCCGAACATGAGAGCTCGCAGAAGACCACGCTGCAGAACCTGCGCCAGGAACTGCGCAAAGCCAACAGCGAGCTGCGCGAGGAACTGCGCCAGCTCTCGCAGCGGCTGACCGACGAGAAGACCGACCGCTCCATGCTCGGTGACCTGTTCATCGAGTTGGGGAACCACGTCAAGTCGGGCGGCACCCTGGCCGACATGTTGAACAGCCTGGATCAGCCGAGTTAGCTGCTTTGGACACCCAAGTCAGCGACGACATCTGGCCGCCGAACGCTGACGATCCTGCCGCGCCGGACCCCGGCGCCTACGACCCCGCCCTCGAAGAACTGCGCGGCATCCTCGTCGAGCCGGATCGCCGCCGCGCCGATGAACTGATGCTGCGCGTGGCTGAGCTGGAACAACGCACCGGCGACGATGCGGCGCTCGTGGCTGCCATCACGCCGGTCCTCGGCGATGTCATCCGGCGTAAGATCCAGGACAGCCGCGCCGAGATGATCGAGGTGTTGTACCCGATCATCGCGCAGCTGATAGGCCGGGCCGTGGCCGAGGCCATCCGTGATCTGGCGCGGACGATTGACACGCGCATGCGCACCACCGTCAGTCCGGCCACCCTGCTGCGCAGTCTGCGCGCGCGGCTGACCGGCGTGTCCGGAGCCGAGCTGCGGCTGCGCGACGCGCTGCCGTTTCGGGTCACCGAGGTGCTGCTGATTCATCGCGAAAGCGGCCTGCTGTTGCAAGGCTTGTCCAGCGAGCCGGAAGCCAACAGCGACGCGGACGTGGTCAGCGGCATGCTCACTGCGATTCGCGACTTCGTCCAGGATGCCTTCGGACGGGGCGAGTCCACCGGCCAGCTCGACGAAATCCAGTACGGCACGCAGCGCATCCTGCTCGAAGCGACACGGCACGCCACGCTGGCGGTCGTCGTGGATGGCATCGAGCCCGCGGGCTTCCGCGGCATCATGCGCCAGGTATTGATCGAGTTCGAGAACGCCGAAGCGGACCAACTGGCAAGCTATGACGGGGATGCCAGCCGGTTCCTGGCCGTCGAGCCCAAGCTGCGCGAACTGATGGCAGCGGAACTGCCGGTGTCCAGCGAGACCGGCGCGGACGGTCTGACACGCGGCCAGCGGCGCATCATCGGACTGGTCGGCGCCGCCCTGCTGCTGTGCGTGCTGGCGACCTGTGGGGGCAGCGCGTGGTGGTTGCGCAGCGCGCTCAACCGTCCGTCCGTCGTGGTTGTCGTGACCGCGACGCCGGGGCCGACGGCCACGCCCTCACGCACACCCACTGCCAGCCCGACCCTGACGCCCACTGCCACACCGACCGTCACCGCGTCCCCCACCGCGACGCTGACGATAACTCCGCTGCCGACCGCCACTCTGACACGCACGCGATTGCCTGACCCGTCGGCGCGCGTGGCCCAGTTGGCGGTCAACATCCGGGCCGAGCCATCGTTGACGGGGCGCGTGCTGGAACAGGCGGCAGTGGGCCGGACTCTACGTATTACCGGTCGCGATGCTCTGGGCAGTTGGTGGCAGGTTTGTTGCACAGCCGGCGACGAGACCGGCTGGGTTGCCTCTGCGCTCGTACAGGTGGAAGGACTGACGACGGATGTACCGGTCGTGACGGGAGAGTGAGTGTGGTTGCACTGAGCAAGAAGGTTTGTCTCCTCGGCGATTTCGCGGTCGGCAAGACCAGCCTGGTCCGGCGGTTCGTCTACAACCTGTTTGATGACAAATACCTGAGCACCATCGGCGTGAAGGTGAGCCGCAAGGTGATTGTCCTGCCGCATGATAGGGATGTGACCGAGTTAACGCTGTTGCTGTGGGACCTGGCGGGCGGTGAGGAGTTCGGCAATGTGCGGACGAGTTATCTGCGCGGGGCCGCGGGCGGTATTCTGGTCTGTGACCTGACGCGGCCCGCCACGCTCCTCAGTCTGGCAAACTATGCCCATGACCTGCGGCAGAGCAACCCGGACGCGCGTATCATCGTGGCGGCCAATAAGCAGGACTTGACCCTGCAGCGGCGAGTCTCGGAGGAGGAAGTGCGGGCGGTTGCGGCGCAGTTGGGCGCGCCCTGCCACCTCACCAGCGCCAGGGTAGGCGACTGTGTGGAAGAGGTGTTCCGTGACATGGGACAGGCCCTGGTGACATGACGAGGGAGTCAGCGAGCGTGCATGATCTCATAGCCCAATCTATCTTGCTCGACCGGCGGATCGCCTATGCGATCACCGACCGCATCTACACCGTGTTGGAAGTGAGCGATCGGGAGTTGAGCGCCCACGCTACGGTGGCAGTCGAGCCCGGCGTTAATCTCCTCGACGCCGTGCCGGAACTGGTCGGATGTGAGACCGCTCTGGCCGAACTGCTGTCCGGCACGCTGTTGCGTTTCCAACTGCCCTGGGTGAACCGTGAACAGCCGGACGGCAGCCTGCTCTATCTCACCTTGATTCTGCTCCCCCACTATGGCCCGGCAGGCGAAATAACGGGCCTGCTCCTGGTGGTGCACGACGTGACCGAGATGGGCTATTTGGAGCAGCGCATCACGCAGCAGCGCAACGAGCTGCGTCTGCTGGAGGAGGAGCTGCGCCGCCAGAACGCGAAGCTGGAGGCGCATAACGTAGAGCTGCGACGGCTCGATGAGATGAAGTCGGCGTTCTTCTCGATTGCCGCGCACGAACTGCGCACGCCTCTGGCCGCCATCCGGGGTTACCTGGAACTGCTGCTCGACGGGGAGGCCGGTCCGCTGTCCGAGCAGCAAGCCGAATATCTGCATATCGTCGACGGCAGCGCCCATCGTCTGTTGCATCTCTCCAACCAGCTCCTCGACACGACGCGAATCGAGACGGGCCGGCTGGACCTGGTCCTGCAGCAGACCGATCTCGTGGCGCTCCTGCAGGACGTGATCCTCGAACTCGGTCCCCGCTTCGCCGCCAAATCGCAGAGCATCATCGAACATGCGGAGGCCAATCTGCCGGACTGCCTGTGTGATCTCAACCGGGTGACGCAAGTCATAGGCAATCTGTTGGACAACGCCAGCAAGTACTCACCGCCCGATACCACGATTACCGTCACGCTGCGGCGCGCGGATGAAGAGGGTTTCGTGCTGTTGGCGGTGCAGGACCAGGGCATCGGGATCGCGGCACACGAAGCCGCCGATCTATTTGCACCCTTCTATCGCGCGGCCGGGGCCCGGCAGGTCAGCGCGTCAGGTGTGGGCCTGGGGCTTCACATTGCCAGTTCGCTGATCGAGCTGCACGGCGGGCGTCTCTGGTTTGAGAGTGTTCCCGGGGCCGGCAGCACCTTTTATGCGACGTTTCCGATTGCCGACCAGCCGCCTGAGCTGTAGCTGCCCGGCCTTGCACCGGCCGCTCGCCCTGGCACACAATATTTGTCGCAAACGACCTGTATCGTAATGATATTCTTAATCCTGTCGTAATAGGATGTGCATAGTGCTCATTCACCAGCTTTATGACAGGAGAGAGATATGTCCGTTGTTATCCACAAACTGCCAGGCGTGACCCCGACGCTGGAGAGCAAGCTCAAGGGCTTCGGGATCAAGGACAGCGATGACCTGCTGCGGCTCTGCAAGTCCGCAGCGTCCATCGAGAATCTGGCCGCTTCCATGGGCGTGGACACACGGGAAATCGCCCGCCTGGTCCACCGCGCGGAGCTCGCCCGCATCCGCGGCGTCGGCGACGCATACACGCAACTGCTGGAAGCTGCCGGCGTTCGCACAGTCGGTGACCTTGCGGCGCGCTGCCCGGAAGATCTGCGTGACCACTTCAACCGCATCAACGGCGAGCAGAAGCTCGTCGGCCGGGTGCCGGCCCTCGCGATGGTCAACGGCTGGGTGATGAAGGCTCAGCGCCTGCATAAGGCGCTGGAATAGTCATCAGTCATCTTAGAACGGGTATTAACCAGCACCGGGGCGGTTGAACTTCGGCCGGCCCGGTGCCATCATGGTCTGTTTTCGCTTCACTACACTACAGGAGGAATCATGCTTAAAGAGTTCAAGGATTTTATCAACCGCGGTAACGCAATGGACCTGGCAATCGGCGTCATCATCGGCGCAGCCTTCGGCGCGATTGTCACCTCGATCGTCAACGACATCCTGATGCCGCTTATCGGCATCATCATCGGCGGCGTTGACTTTACGAGCCTGATGCTGCAGGTCGGCAGCGCACAGGTGATGTACGGTAACTTCATCCAGGCCGTCATCAACTTCCTGATTATCGCATTTGTGATCTTCCTGATCGTGCGCCAGCTCAACAAGATGAAGAAGCAGCAGCCCGCCACCCCGGCCGCTCCGTCCGCCGAGGAAAAACTGCTGACCGAGATTCGCGACCTGCTCAAGCGCCGCTAGACTTTTTTGACACAGCACCGACCACTGTGGGTGGTCTTCACACCCCGCTGCCAGCCCTATCAGGCCGGCAGCGGGGTGTGTTTTTTGCACTTGCTACAGGGTTTTTGGAGCGGCGCAGCCGCTCCAAAAACCCATAAAAGAGAACGCGACTTGACCGAATTGACCTTGGGGCGTACAGTGCGGCCAGGGGAGGGCGTATGGCAAGCAAAGCGGATATCGAGCGTTACCTGGAGAACCTGACCGAGGAGCGCAACGCGGTGGCCCTGTACGAGCGGCTGGCCGGGGCCGAGAAGCAGCCCGAGCTGGCCGCGGTGTACGGCAAGCTGGCCGACGCCGAGCAGCGGCATGTGGAGTTCTGGGCCAACAAGCTGCGCGACGCCGGAGCGGAGGTGCCCGCGTTTCGTCCAAGCTGGCGTACGCGCATCCTGAGCGCGCTCGCCGCGCGCTTCGGGACGGCGTTTGTGCTTCCGACGCTGACCGAGGTCGAGAACCGCGCGGGCAACCAGTACGACGGCCAGCCCGATGCCGGAGAGCTGTCCGCGCACGAGAAGTCGCACGCGCGCACTTTCCGCTATCTGTCGCGCGCGACGCGTGGCATGGAAGGCAGCGCGCTTGCGCGCTTCGAGGGCCGCCACCGGGCGGCGGGCGGCAATGCCCTGCGCGCGGGTGTGCTGGGCGCGAACGACGGCCTGGTCTCGGTCTTCAGCCTGGTCATGGGGGTGGCCGGCGCAGGTGTGGAGAACCGGACCATCCTGCTGACGGGGTTTGCCGGGCTGTTGTCCGGCGCGCTGTCCATGGCGCTGGGGGAATGGCTGTCGGTGCAGAGCTCGCGCGAGCTGTACCAGCACCAGATCGACATCGAGCGCCGGGAGCTGGCCGAGATTCCCGAGGAGGAGATGGCCGAGCTGGCGCTCATCTACCAGGCAAAGGGCCTGGCGCCGGAGGTCGCACGCGACATGGCGCGGCGGTTGCTCTCCGACAAGGACACAGCGCTCGATACGCTGGCGCGGGAAGAATTGGGCATCGACCCCGAGGAACTGGGCGGCTCCTCCTGGGAAGCCGCACTGACCTCCTTCTTCCTGTTCGCGCTCGGCGCGATTATCCCCGTCTTTCCCTACATCTTCCTCGCGGGCATGCCCGGCATCATCGCCAGCACGGTCGTCAGTGCAGTGGGGCTATTTGTCGTGGGCGCGGCCATCACGCTGATGACCGGCCGCAGTCCGCTCATATCGGGCCTGCGGCAGGTGTTGTTCGGCCTGGCGGCGGCGGCTGTGACCTTCGGCGTCGGCTGGCTGATCGGGGTGAACGTGACGTGAGGCCTACTTCGTCGCGAGCAGGTACGTCACGCCTTCCGGCCCGGCCATGGTGCCATGCAGCACGCCCTGGGGCACGTGCGCCCGGTCGCCCGGCCCCAACTCCAGCAGGCGGTCCTCGGCCGGCAGGACGAGCGTGAGGTCGCCCGCGATGACGACCATCAGCTCGGGGTAGATGTGCGCATGGGGCGGATAGCCCGTCGCCGGCTCGTTGCTCCAGCGCACGACCTGGTACCCCTCTGCAGCCAGTTCAGCCCGCACCGTCTCTTCGTGCGGGCGGCCCCGCCCCTCCCACAGCGTCACGCGCACGGTAGGCCGGTCGAAATGGGGGAAGGGCAGCACTTTCGGTCTGTCGCCCATGGCCCTCACTCCTGCGCGCCCGGCAAACGAGCCAGCACGCGGCCGATGGCGGGCGTCGCGTACCCGCCGAGGGCTTCCACGCGCGCGGCAAAGGCGGGATCGCGGATAATCGCCAGCAGCGGCGCGAGCAGAGCCGACTCATAGAAACGTTCCGGGATGACCAGGTCGTACCGCTCGTGGTCAAGGGGCACGAAGTCGAGGTCGAGCGCACGCGCCGCGGCGCGGATGCCCATGCCGCAGTCTGCCGCGCCGGAGGCCACGGCCGCCGCCACCGCAAGGTGCGTGAACTCCTGGCGTTCGTAGCCCTGGATGGCGCGATAAGAGATGCCCGCCTGCGCCAGCCGGTAGTCCAGCAGGACGCGCGTGCCGGCCCCGCGCTGCCGGTTGATGAACGTCACGCCGGGCCGAACCAGGTCGCTGAGGCTGCGGATGCCCTTCGGGTTGCCGCGCGGGACGATCAACCCCTGCTCGCGCTCCACGAAGCCGAGCAGCACGACCGGCGTCCCAGGCAGCAGGCGGCGGATGTACGCGGTGTTGTAGTCGCCCGTCGCCTCGTCGAGCAGGTGCGAGCCGGCCAGGTGCGCCTCCTCGTGGGCCAGCGCGATGAGCCCCCCCAGGCTGCCGACGTTGGCCGATGACAGCGTGTGGCCCGGATACCGCTGACCCAGCTCGTCGGCCAGCAGGTCGAGCGTGAGGTCGTGGCTGCCGATGGCGACGATGGTGCGGCGCAGCGATTCAGGCGCGCGCAGCAGTTGCACCGTCACCCTGGCGCCCGGCTCGTAGCCCTGATCGCCGCGCGGGATGCGCACGATGCCGTCGGCGCGCACGAGCGACATGAGCACGCCGGACCCGCCCGGCAGCGGCGTCGCGATGAACCGTTCACCCACCTGGCCGAGCGTGACGCGCAGGAATTCCTCGTCGCCCTGGGGACTGACGACCTTGCGCGTGAGCGTTGCCTCGACCACCGGACGTTCGGCCTCCGGTTGGCCGAGCCAGGCCGCGACCGTCGGCTTGACGAGCAGCTCGCAGGTCATGGCCGTGGACACCGGGTAGCCCGGGAGGCCGATGACGGGCACGCGGCGCGTCTCGCCCGGGAATGTAATGATGCCCAGGATGACCGGGTGGCCGGGGCGGATGGCGATGCCGTGGACGAGCAGCTCGCCCAGCTCGGCCACGATGCGCGCGGTGAAATCCTCCGAGCCGGCCGACGACCCCGCGTTGACGATCACCAGGTCGTGCGTCGCGGCGGCCTCCAACACCCGGTCGCGGATCGCGTCATAGGTGTCGGCCAACGGCGGCAGGCGCGTCGGCAACCCGCCCCACTCCGTGATCATCGCGGCGATGACCAGCGAGTTGTATTCGATGATGTCGCCTGGCTTCAGCGCGCTGCCCGGCGCGACCAGTTCCGTGCCGGTCGGTTGAATCGCGATGCGGGGACGGCGCCGCACGCTGAGCCGCATGTGGCCCGCGCCCGCGGCCGCACCGATGTCCTGCGGCCGCAGCTTGTGGTTGGCGGGCAGGATCAGCTCGGTCGCGACCATGTCCTCACCCATGGGCCGGACATGCTGCCACGGCGCGACCGGCGCGAGAATCTCGATTTGGGCGCCGTCTGGCGCCTGCCCCGTCTGGACATCCTCAACCATGATGACTGCATTGGTGCCGGGGGGCAGGGGGTCGCCGGTATCGACATAAAAGGCTCGCCCGTCGTGCTTGACGCTGCCGACGGGCAGGTGGACCGGCTGTGACTCGCTCGCGCCGCGCGTGTCTTCCGCGGCGACAGCATAGCCGTCCATCGCGGCCGCATGATAGTGGGGCGAGGAGATGCGTGCCCAGACCGGCTCCGCAGTGACCCGCCCGGCTGCAGCTTCGAGCGTGACCCATTCGCCGGGCAGCGGGCCGGCCAGCCCGGCCGCGTCCAGCGCGCTCCACCAGCGGGCCAACGCGTCGGCCAGGGGGATGTCTTCGAGATAAGGTGAGTGCTTGTGTTGCGCCATGCGGCTGCTCCGTCGTGATGTGGGGGATAGTATACCCTGGTTTTTGCGATTTGACACCCTCCTGGCCATGTGGTACTCTCGCAAGCGAGGAAGTATATCTATGCGCACCCGTCTCGTCGTCCTGTCGCTTATTACGCTCCTTGGAGACAAGGAGCTATTCCCGTCTGGGTGAGTGAAGCGCAGGTGACAGGGACAATGCAGACCCGTTAGCAAGCGGGGCCTCCCATGCGGGGGGCCCCGCTTTTTGTATCATGCAATCTATTGGCCGACCAGGAGGACGCCATGAACACGCAGGAGAATCCATTCAACGCTCAGACTGAGGATACGCCGCCGAGCGAAGACCCGGCGTATGCTGCTTCGGAGGCTGAGGAGGCCCGTACGGCAAACTCGGCCCGTTCGGTAATGCATCCCGATGCGCACGACACGGACTGGCGCTATTACTTCGGCGCGTGGGGCGGCTGAGAGACGGGTTGCAGGTTTGCAGGTTACCGGTTTGTCGTGCCTGTGCTATAATCTCCTTCACCTCAATCAAGGAGATGTACTTTTATGCGCGTGCTGCTGTTGAAGGAAGTCAAAGGGCTGGGCCACGCCGGGCAAATCAAGGACGTGGCCGGGGGCTACGCGACCAATTATCTGTTCCCGAATAAGCTGGCGCAGCCGGTTAGCGAGGGCGCGGTCAAGCAGGCCGAGCAGGCCAGAGAGGCGGCGGCTCGCAAGCAGGAGCGGTTAGTCACCGAGGCGCAGGCGCTCGCCGCGCGGCTGGACGGCCAGGAGGTGCTCTTCAAGGCTAAGACCGGGGAGGGCGACCGGCTGTACGGCTCCATCACTGCGGCGGATGTGGCTGAAGAGCTGAGCAAGAAGACCGGCCTGACCGTGGATCGGCGCTACCTTGAGCTGGAGCACCCCATCAAGGCGCTGGGCGAGCACCGCGTCCAGCTCAAGCTCGGGCCGGGCCTGTTCGCGCACATCAACGTGCTTGTGGAGCGGATCGGCTAGACTGCAGCTGCCACGAATTACGCGAATGAGACGGATTGACACGCAGCCGGGGACCGATTTTGAGCCTCGATTCGGTTTATTCGTGTAATTCGTGGCTGAATACATCCAGGTTCTCGAAGCCGTCCGCCGTCTGGCGGTAGAGGATCACGATCACCGTGTCCGGCGCAGCGGCGGGCGGGAGCCGGAACGGGTATGCGTCCATGACGACCTCGCCGGGCTGCCAGCGCGACATCGGGTAGAACCCGAACACCGGCTGTGCCCGGTCCACCTGGCCCAGTTCAACCCCTGCCTGGGCCAGCCGGACCGATACTGACCACTCCGCATCCAGCGCAGGCCCGGCCTGCCACGCCAACATGACCACCGTCTCCCCGGTCGTCCGGTTGACTCCCCAGCGTCCTCCGATTAACCTGACCTGACCCCCGAAGTCGTGTTCCCACGCGGCCAGTCCAGCCGACGCGGCTGCTTCGTGGCCTGTGCTTCGTCCTTCGTCGCTGACGGCCACCAGCGTCCTGCCCAGCGCACTGTACCGCGCGTCCGAGCTGATCTCCAGCGGCACAAGCGGCAGCGCGGCCTCCGTCGCTGCGAAACCGGTTGTGGGCAACACGCCGCGTGCCTGCTCGCTGGTCACGGGGTGCAGGTCGGGCCGCTGTCCCCAGATGTCGGTGAGGTAGCTCAGCGCCAGCGCCTCGGGCTGCGTGCCGAAGACGGCCGTGCCCGGCGGCGGGTCATCGGCCAGGATAGCCCAGGCCGGGGCTAATCCGGTATCTTCGGCCCGGTCGCTGGCATCCGCGCGCGGGTAAGATAGCAGCCCGCGATAGGCGGCCAGGGCGACGAGCGCGGCGAGGATGGCCCCGCGCCAGAGGTGGACGTTGCGTGACCCCAAGTGTAACCACGGCATACGCGGAAGAGACGGAAGAACGGGTTTTCCTTCACCTGGAAGGTCTCGAACACGCCCCCACAGCCACGCCGCGCCCGCGGCGATCCCCACCGCCAGCAGCGCGTACGCGGGCATGATAACCTGGAACCAGTTTCCCAGCCGGTCAATCCAGCAGAAGACGAGGTATATCGCTAGGATGGCGTAGAGCGTGACCGCGCGACGTCGCGGCAGCGCGGCCACGCCCGCCAGCCCGGCGAGCAGCCCCGGCCACGTCATCTCGCGCCAGATGAGCGCAGGAAATTCCGCGGTCAGGAACGGCTGCAGCGCCCAGGTCAGCTCGGAGCGGCCCTGGCCGGTGGAGAGGAAGCTGAGGAACCAGTGCCAGTTGCTCGTCCACGTGCCCACCCCGCGCCATTCGGGATGCAGGCTGCCGCGGATGTAGACATAGGCATAGCTCGCCAGGGGCAGCAATGCGAGCCCCATTGCTGTGGCCACCAGCCGGGGACGGCGCAGCAGGCCGGGCTCGCGGCTGAGCACGAACCACAGCAGCGGCGGCACGGCGATCAGGATCGTGACCTGGTGCGCGAGGCCGACGCCCGCGAGGAACGCCAGCGCCAGGAGGTAACGGTCGTCGCGCGGAACCTCACTCCCCGGCCCCCTCTCCTGGTCCACGCCAGAAGAGGGGGAGCCAAAGGGGTTGAGGTAAGCGCTCCGCTCCCACTTGAAGGCGAGCAGGCAGACCGCCAGCGTCCACGCGACCGACGAGGTGTACTGTTCGGTCGTGACTGCGTAATACCAGAAGAAGTAGGTCAGCCCGTAGAAGGCGGTCACGACGAACGCGATGGGCCAGCGTCGCGCGGTGCCCAGGCATTCGAGGATCAGCGCGTACAGCAGCGCCAGGCTAACCAGCGCCCAGAGCATCGAATAGCTGGACAGGATCGGGATGGGGTTGTAGTCCGCGCCGAGCAAACCGCGGCCCGCGCGGAACCAGAGCCAGCCGCCCATCGTGTAGAGCGGATAGCCGGGCGCGTTGCTCGGCCGGCCCTGGACCTGCGCATATTGGTGGGTGATGAGGTCGCCGCCCGCGAGTTCCTCGGGCCGCAGCCCGTTGTCCAGCGTCAGCAGGTACAGCACGGCGAACAAGGCCACGAGAAGCACCCCCGCGGCCCGCGCCGGGGTGCGCTGCGTGCCAGGTGTGGGATGCGAGAGGAGAGCCATCGTGGGGAATATAGCGCAGCGGCGACGGGCTGTCAAAGGTGCGGCGCGTGCAGCGCCCGCACCTCGGCGGCGGTGAGCTCGCGCCACTCGCCAGGCGCGAGCCCCTCCAATGTGAGCGGACCGAGCGCGACGCGCACCACGCGGAGCGCCGGGTGGCCAACTGCGGCGGTCATGTGGCGGAGCTGGCGCTTCTTGCCCTCGGTCAGGACGATGTGCAGCCAGGCAGTCACCATGCCCCGTCCCACCTGCACCGGCACGGCCCGCGCGGGCAGGACCGGCTCGGCGGGCAGCAGCTCGACGGATGCGGCAGTCAGCCGGGTACCCCTGAACATCACCCCCGTCCGCAGCACGGCCAGCGCTGCATTATCCGGCACGCGCTCGACCTGCACGAGATAGGTCTTGGGCAGCTTGTACGCCGGGTGCGCCAGCCGGTGGGCCAGCGTGCCGTCATCGGTCAGCATGAGCAGCCCCTCGCTGTCGAGGTCCAGCCGGCCCGCGGGCTGGACACCGGGCACGGGCACGTAGTCGCGGAAGGTGGGCCGCACGGTGGGCATGGCCGGGTCGGCGTCCGCCAGGACACCGTAGGGTTTCCAGAAGATGACATACGACAGAGCAGGCATGCCCGCCATTATAGCACTTGCGCCACGGGTGGCAGCAGGTGTTTGTGGAGTTTGCAGCCAGTCTTCGCCGTCACCCTCTCGCCCGGTTGCTGCGCAGTGCGCGCACGAAAATCACCGCCAGCGTGATGGCCGTCAGCGGAGCCACGAACTCGAACATGATGACACTGAACGCCGGGAGTGCATCGTGCTCGGTGGCGGCCAGCAACAAGTAAGCGGTGTAGGCGATATAGTAGCCGAGGAACAGAAACCCTTCCCAGCGCGCGATGCGGTAGCCGGTGAAGAAGAGGGGCAGGCAGGCGATGGCGACGGCCAGCAGGAAAGGCAGGTCAAACGTCAGCGCGGAGGGCGCAACGGCCAGCCCCGCCGGAGCCAGCACCGCGGCCAGCCCCAATACGAGCAGGATGTTGTAGATGTTGCTGCCCACCACGTTGCCCGCCGCGATGTCGCGCTCGCCCCGGAGACTGGCAAGCACCGAGGTGGCGACCTCGGGCAGCGACGTGCCCGCGGCCACGATGGTCAGGCCGATGATCAGCTCGCTCACACCCAGCACGCGTGCGATCGCCACCGCGCCATTGACCAGCAGCCGCGCACCGAACACGAGCGCAGCCAGGCCCACGGCGACGAGGAGCAGGTTGCGCAGCACTCCGCGTACGCTCCGGTCGCCGGATGGACCGAACTCCTGCCGGTACTCCTGCTCCACTGCGGGACTCTCACGGCGGCCCGCGTAGATGGCGAACGCTGTATAGCCGAGCGCGCCTGCCACCAGGATTACCCCTTCCAGCCGGGAAATGGCGCCGTTCTGCGCGAAGAGCACCAGCAGCAGCGACACGCCGATCATCACCGGCACATCCACGCGCACCAAATGCTGTGCGACGATAAGCGGCGCGATGGCCGCCGCCAGCCCCAGGACGAACAGCACGTTGAAGATGTTGCTGCCGATGACGTTGCCCACGGCGAGGTCGGCCTGGCCGGAGAAGGCCGAGCCGAGTGTGACCGCGACCTCCGGTGAGCTGGTGCCGAGCGCAACCACCGTCAGCCCGACGATGAGCGGCGAGATGCCCGCAGCAGTCGCGAGCCGCGACGCGCCGCGTACCAGCAACTCGGCGCCAGCGACCAGGATGATGAGTCCTGCGACCATGCCGAGGATGGACGTAACGGGCATGAGACCTCCGAGGAATAAGCGATGAATTGCGCTCATTATAGCAGACTTGCGCCGCGGCGCATCAAAGGCTAGACTGTGCACAGATGGACAATCCATCAACCCACTGGCTTGAGAGGAGCAACCATGCGCACATTGACGTTGGGGCATTCCGGCCTGAAGGTTAGCGCGCTGTGCCTCGGCATCCTGCCGTTCGGCACGAAGGTGGACGAGGCCACATCCTTTGCCATCATGGACGCGTACTATGAAGCGGGCGGTCGCTTCTTCGACACGGCCAACAACTACTCCATGTGGCATCCCGGCGGCATCGGCATTGAGAGCGAGACCACGTTGGGCAAGTGGCTCAAGCAGCGGCGTAACCGGCATGACGTGGTGATCGCGACGAAGGTCGGGTTCAACCGGGCGGACATCGGGCCCAGCCTCTCCGCTGCGACCATCAACGCGGAGCTGGAGGGCAGCCTCCAGCGGCTCGGCGTTGACTGCGTGGACCTGTACTATGCGCACGCCGACATCCGCAAGGACCCGCTGGAGGAGACGCTGGCGACCTTCAATGACGCGGTGCGCGCGGGCAAGGTGCGCAGCCTCGGCTGCTCGAACTATCTCGCGTGGCGCATCGAGCGGGCGCGCCAAGTCAGCCGGACGCACGGTTGGGAAGAGTATTGCTGCGTACAGCAGCGGTTCACGTACCTGCGGCCGCGCAACGGTGCGAGCTTCGGCGCGCAGCGCAGCGGCAACGATGACCTGCTCGATTACTGCCGGGAGAACGCTAAGGATTTTCGCATGTTGGCCTTCAGCCCGTTGCTGGCGGGCGCGTACTCGCGGCCTGACCGGCCGTTGCCGGCGCAGTATGTGGGTGAGGATTCAGATGCGCGATTGGCTGCGCTGCAGGCAGTTGCGGCCGAACACGGCGCGACGGTCAACCAGATCATCTATGCGTGGCTGCTGGCGAGCGATCCGGCGGTCATTCCGCTGACCGCGCCGACGACGATCTCACAACTGGCGGAGAACCTCAAGGGCCTGGATGTGGTGCTGTCGCCGGAACAGATGGCGCGGCTGGATACGGCGGGGAACCCGTGACGCGGTCAATTGAGAATTAAGAATTACGAATTAGAAATGGTTGACGAGTAACGAGTAAAAAGTAACGAGTAAGGAGTAAACCAGTAGTGGTTCAATCCTACTCGTTACTTCTTACTCGTTTCTCATTCCTAATTCGTAATTTCTAATTTCTGATTCGTCCTACGCCTGCAGGTGCGCTTCCAGGAAGTACAGGTGCTTGTCGAGCGTCCGCACGACCTCGGTGAACAGGTCGGCGGTCGCCATGTCCTCCGCCTGCTCGGCGCTGTCGATGGCCTCACGGGTGCTGGCGGCGATGGCCGCATAGCAGCCCGCCATCGTCTCGACGACCTGCCTGCCTTCAGCGACACCCTCAGGGAAATCGGTCAACTCGGTGCTGCCCGCAGCCCGGCGCACGGTGCCTTCGGCAACGCCGCCCAGCGCGGTGATGCGCTCGCCAATCTCGTCGATGAGCGGGAGGACTTCCTCCGCCAGTTGGTCGAACAGCTCGTGAAGCTGCATGAAGTCACGGCCCTTGACGTTCCAGTGGGCATGCTTGTTCTGGCTGTACAGGTCAAACGTGGCCGCCAACTGCTTGTTGAGTAGCTCGGCCATCTGCTCACGGACTTCGGCCTTAAGGTCAATACGGGTCTCGAACATTCGCCGAGCCGTCTTCGTCGCTTCCGCACGCTTTGCTGCCATAGTTGTTTCACTCCTTTGGTATATCAAGGTTATTATCGCAGTATCATGCTACTGCTGTCACAAACCATAGAATTCTAGCATGACATGGCCGGCGAAACGGTGAGAAGTCATCCACTTTACCCTCTCCCAACCTTAAGCCATCCTTAAACAAACGCATACATCCGCTGTTGGCGCGACGTCGCTGTTCACGTTTTTCACCTGTCCATAGTACAATCGACGGCAAGCTGAACATCGCACCGCGTCTTAGGAGGCTACTATGAACCTCACCAAACTGGCGGAAGAGTTTCGCGTTCCACCGGACCGCAAGGTCAAGATGAAGGACTACGACCCTGGCTTCACGGCGGGCTATGAGAAGCCCGATGACCCTGACGAACTGCTGGCGGAGGGGGTCGCCAAGGTCGCTGAACTGCAGGAGCGGCTGTATGCCGAGAACCGGCAGAGCCTGCTGGTGATCTTCCAGGCGCTCGATGGCGCGGGCAAGGACAGCGCCATCCGCCATGTGTTGAGCGGCGTCAACCCGACCGGCGTCCAGGTCTTCAGCTTCAAGGCGCCCAACGCCGAAGAGCTGGACCACGATTACCTGTGGCGCATCGTTAAGGCCCTGCCGGAGCGGGGGCGCATCGGCATCCACAACCGGTCGCATTACGAGGAGGTCTTGGCGGTGCGCGTGCATCCCTCGTTCCTCGGGCCGCAGCGACTGCCGCCCAAGACGCTGGGCGATGGACTGTGGCGCATGCGGTTCGAGCAAATCAACAACTTCGAGCGGTACCTGGTCGAGAATGGCACCGAGATCGTCAAGATCTACCTCAACATCTCCAAAGAGGAACAGGCCGTGCAGCAACTGGAGCGCATCGACACGCCGGAGAAACACTGGAAGTTCAATCCGGGCGACATCGAGGAGCGCGAGTATTGGGACGACTACATGGCCGCGTTTGAGGATGTCTTCACGCACACGAGCACGAAGTGGGCGCCCTGGTACATCGTGCCCGGCGACCGCCGCTGGTTCACGCGCCTGGCAGTCGTAAGCATTATCGCGGAGAAGCTGAAGGACATGGACCCGCAATACCCTACCGTCAGCGAGGAGACACTGGCCGCGATGCCGGCCTTGCGGAAGCAGTTGACCGCGGAATTGGAGG
>CAZTMA010000063.1:0-27896 GCA_964614645.1 uncultured Anaerolineales bacterium | reverse complement strand
CCCTCGACGCCCGGCGCCCAGCCGACGATGGGGGAGCCGTCCGGCGTCATCGGGTACAGCCCGCGCCATGTCCGGCGCACGCGGATGTTCGTAAGCCGGGGCATCAGGTCCACGATGCGCTGCGCAACCATCGGGAGGAACTCGCTGGTCTCGCGCGTGTCGGTGCCCCAGATGCTCGGACTGGGCGTGATGCAGAAGATGATCTGGCCGGTGTAGTGCTGGTAGAAGTAGTAGTTGGTCGAGCCGGGCACGGGCCGGATATCCACGATCATGGGATTGATGAAGCGGGCGACCGGCTCCGTGATAGCTGCCTCGTGCGAGTCAGGCCGGACCGGCAGCGCATGGCCCGTCAGCGCGCCGATGGCTGCGGCAGCGGCCCCGGCCGCGTTCACCACCACCGGCGCGGCAAAGTGGCCGTGCGGGGTCGTCACACCGGTGACTCTCCCGCCGTGCACGTCGATGCCGGTCACCGGCTCGTCGAAGCGAAACTCCGCGCCGCGGGCGCACGCGTGGTCGTAGAACGCGTGGAGCGTCAGCAGCGTCGAGCAGTGGCCGTCCTCCGGGGAGAAGGTCCCCCCGCGTAGGTCTATCGGGTTGAGGTCGGGCAGCAGGTCCAGCATCGCCTGGCGGTCCAGCCAGTGGATATTCAGGCCGTAACCGTGCTGGACGGCCAGCAGGTCCCGGAGGATCTGCTCCTCGCGCTCGCGATACGCCACGAATACATAGCCGCCCGTGTTCCATTCGATGTCGTCGCCGTAGACCTGCTGCCAGGTTGAGAGAATTTCGAGGCTGCGCAGGTTGAGCCGAATCTTGGCCGGGTCGGAGTGCGTGGCGCGCACCCCGCCGATGGCTGCCTTGTTGGAGCCCTGCCCCGGGCTGGCCCGGCCGTCGAGCACGAGGGTGCGCAGGCCTGCGCGCGCGAGTGCGAACGCAGCCGGCGTGCCGACGCTGCCCGCGCCGATGATGATCGCGTCATAGGCGGTGGATGTCATGACCGGCCTCCCTGTTCGACCCCGGCGAACGCGCCCAGCGACACTTCCATGAAGAGGGGCCGTTTGCTCCCTTCGACTACTTCCGCATCCGGGATGCCCTCCTCGCGGAACAGGCGGCGAATCAGCGCGGCGCACGTCTTCGAGCCGCACGCGCCCATGCCCGCCCGCGTGACCGCCTTGATTTCGTTGACGTCGCGATACCCGCGGCGAATGAGGCTGCGGATCTCGCCCGCGGTCACGCGCTCGCACCGGCACACCACCACGTCGTCGGTGAGACGCTCCACGTAGTGATCCATCGGCTCGCTGACCTGGGTGTCCTGCACCTGGATGCCTGCGATACGCCTGGCGATGTCGTGCGGGGCCGTTACCTGTACCAGAATCGTCCGGTCGTTCGCTTTCGCCGCGCGCACGCGGGTCACGACGACGTTGCCAAGCGCGGTGCCTTCGGTGTCCAGCACCGTGACGTGCTGCCCGGGCTGGATGCTGTCGCGCAGGAATTCGTAGGGGATGGTGACGGTCGGGTTCTCCCGGTCCTTGCGATAGTCCACCAGCGTGATCGCCAGCCCGGGGCAGATGGTGACGCATTTCTCGCAGCCGATGCACTGCTTGCCGATCTGCTCGCCGATGAACTCCGGGACGTGGCGGATGTCGTCCGGGTCGATGTAAATTGCGCCTTGCGAGCAGACCGCTGTGCAGGGGTTGCAGGGAATCTCCTGCGAGCAGTGAAAGACGGGCATGACGCCCGTCGCTTCCGCGGGCTCCTGTCTGACCGTGACCGCGCCCGGCTTAGAGCGCAGAATTTCGGCGGTGCGATACCAGTCCGGCGGGATTTCGCCCACCTCCTGGCCGAGCGCCCGCGCCACTTCCAGCCCCTTGATCTTGCCGGAAAACATCGCGGCGGATGCTTCCGCGATTTCCTCTGCGTCGCCCGCTGCGAAGGCGGCCAGGCCGAACTCCTGCGCCTTGACGTAGAACTCGTTGACCGGGTCCAGCCCGACCGCAATGAGCACCGTATCGCACGCGAACGACTTTTCGGTGCCGGGGATGGGGCGGAACTGGCGGTCAACCTGCGCGACGGTCACGGACTCTACGTGCTCTGTCCCGTTCGCGCTGAGGATGGTATGCGAGGTGTAGATGGGTACGCCCATACGGTGCAGCTTGTCGCGGTGGACCTTGTAGCCGCCGCACTCCGGCAGGGCTTCCACCAGGCCGACGACGGAGATGCCTGCCTGCAGCGCGTGGTACCCGGCAATCAGTCCGACGTTGCCGCCTCCGACGATGAACAGCCGCTCCGCCGCGGCCACCAGGTCACGGTTGACGAGAGTCTGGAATGCGCCCGCACCGTACACACCGGGCAGCGTGTTGCCCCGGAAGGCCAGCGACTTCTCCCGCGCGCCCGCCGCGACCAGCAGTGCCTGCGGCTGCACGAGCACGTATTCCTCGCCGCCGCGCAGAACGCCGACCTTGCCGTCGCTGAACACGGCTAGCGCGGTGCTGTCCAGCCAGACCTCGACCTCCGGCAGTTCAGCCACCTGGCTTTCGAGCCGCGTGGCGATGTCGATGCCGCGCGTGCCCGCGTACACGGCATTGATCGACCCGAAGAAGCGATGGGTTTGCAGGACGAGTTTGCCGCCCAGCCGCGCCTTGTCGTCGATGAGCAGCGTGTGGATGCCGTGTTGTCCCAGTTGGATGGCGGCTGACATGCCCGCGGGGCCGCCGCCGATAATCAGCACCGGCACGGCCAGCTCGCGGATTTCGCGCGTGGGCGGCGCTGCGGCGACCTTCGGCAGCTCCGGCAGCCCCTCGACCGGCTCGACGTGAATGCCCGGCCGCACGCGCTCCATGCACGATTTAACGGGCATGCCGTCCGCCAGCACGAGACACTGGCTGCACTGGCCGTTGGCGCAGAAGATACCCTGGGGCGAGCCATCCTTGGGGTGGTGTCCGAACACGTGGACGCCGTTTGCGAAGAGGGCCGAGGCGATGGTTTCGTCCTTGCGGGCCACCAGCTCGCGCCCCTGCCAGTAGAAGTGCACGCCTTCGTCCGGCGGAACGGCCAGAATCGGGTGTGCGGCGATGCGGTATGCGGCCATGAGACTCCTCCCTGACGTCACTGTCAGTTTCCGCCTCTGTCTTATCACCGCACGCCGCGGCTGTCTATGAGCTTGCGCATCCTTCACTTGTTTATCGAATATGTTATACTCCTACCATGAAAATCGTTGCTGACCTCCACATCCATTCGCACTTCTCTCGCGCGACCAGCAAGAATCTGACCTTCGAGCATCTTTCCCGCTGGGCGCAGTTGAAGGGCGTACATGTGGTCGGGACCGGCGATGTTGCGCATCCGGGCTGGCTGAAGGAGATGCGCGAGAAGATGGTTCCGGCGGAGGAAGGGCTGTTCCGGCTGCGCGATGAGCTCGCGGAGGTGGTCCAGGCCACCGTGCCGCCCGCGTGCCGTGGGACTGTCCGTTTTATGCTCGGCGGGGAGATCAGCAACATCTACAAGCGGGCCGGGCGGTCCGGTGAGGACCGGACTCGCAAGGTCCACAACGTCGTCTTCGCCCCGTCATTCGAGGCGGTCGAGCGGCTGCAGGCACGGCTGGAAAAGATCGGCAACATTCGCTCTGACGGCCGGCCCATCCTGGGGCTGGATTCGCGCGACCTGCTTGAGACGATCCTGGATACGGACCCCCACTGCAAGCTTATCCCGGCCCACATCTGGACGCCCTGGTTCTCGCTGCTCGGCTCAAAGTCGGGCTTCGATACGGTCGAGGAGTGCTACGGCGACCTGACACCCCACATCTTCGCGCTCGAGACCGGGCTGTCGTCCGACCCGCCGATGAACTGGCGCGTCTCCAGCCTGGACGGCTATACGCTCATCTCGAACTCCGATGCGCATTCGCCGGAGAAGCTGGCGCGCGAGGCGACTCTGTTCGACACCGAGCTATCCTACGGGGCCCTGTTCGCTGCGCTGGAAAGCGGGGAAGGCCCCGCGTTCGGCGGCACGATCGAGTTCTTCCCCGAAGAGGGCAAGTATCACCTGGACGGGCATCGCAAGTGTGGTGTCGTGTGGGAGCCGCCGGTCACGCTGGCACACGGCGGCATCTGCACCGGCTGCGGCAAGGAGGTCACGGTCGGCGTGATGCACCGCGTGGAGGCGCTGGCCGACCGGCCTGCGGGCCACCGGGCAAGTCGCGCTGCGCCGTTTGATAGCCTCATCCCCCTGCCGGAGGTCCTGTCGCAGGTGTACAGCGTGGGCGCGGGCTCCAAACAGGTCGAGGCGGAGTTTGCGAAGCTGCTTGCGCGCCTCGGGCCGGAGTTGACCATCCTGCGCGCTGTGCCGCTGGCCGACATAACCGCCGCGGGCGGGGAGCGGCTGTCAGAGGGCATCGGCCGGATGCGCCGCGGGGAAGTGGTTGCGGAACCCGGGTATGACGGCGAGTACGGCGTGATTCGCGTGTTCCGGGCGGCTCCTGTGCCGGGAGCGGGCACTGCGCAGTTCAGCCTGTTTGAGGAGGAGGAGCGGGCAGCCGAGGGTCCGCCAACGGAGCATCCTTCAACTGGCGATTCATCCTCTTCAGCGGTGAGTCGTCCGCCCGATCAGGATGCTGCGGTTCTGCATGAAAGTCTGCCATCCGAGCTTGCTGAGTGGAGGCCCGCCGAAGGTGGGGCACAGTCGAAGGACGCTCCTTCGGCTGGAGAGGTCTCGTCAGGCGGGATGCGTTGCACATCCGCCCTGGATGCTTCTTCGATTGACGAATCGCTGCTGGCAGGCCTCAATCCGGCGCAGCGCGACGCGGTCCTCTGCACCGATGTGCCACTGGTCATCGTCGCGGGACCGGGCACCGGCAAGACGCGTACGCTCACCGTGCGCATAGCGCACCTCATCCAGGCTCAAGGCGTCGCGCCGGAGACTATCCTGGCAATCACCTTCACCAACAAGGCCGCGGCCGAAATGGCCGAGCGGCTGGCCGCGCTGCTCGGCGCCGCGACCGCGGCCCGCGTGACAGTCAGCACCTTCCACGCGTTCGGCGCGCAACTGCTGCGCACGTGGGCCGCCGAGGCGGGGCTGGATCCTGATTTCGCCATCTGTACTGACCAGGATCGGCTTGCGCTACTGCGCTACGCGTGTCCCGGGGTCACCCCCGCGGATGTGGAGCGGCTACTCGCGCGCATCTCGGACGCCAAGGACCGGCTGCAGGGCCCAGCGGAGGTCGCGGCGCTTGCGCCCGATGAGGCTGGCCTCCCTGCCGTCTATGCGCGCTACGAGGCGGCCCTGGGCGACAACGCCGCGCTCGATTTCGACGACCTGCTCCTGCGTACTGTCCGCCTGCTGGAGTCGTGTCCGGAAGTGTTGGCCGCGGTCCATGCGCGCTACCGCTGGATTTCGGTGGACGAGTACCAGGATGTCAACCTGGCCCAGGTGCGGCTCCTGCGGCTGTTGACGGCCGGCGGTGCGAACCTGTGCGTCATCGGTGATCCCGACCAGGCCATCTATGGTTTCCGCGGGGCCGACCGCAGCTACTTCCTGGCGTTCCAGCAGGACTATCCAGCCGCGCGGCTCCTGCGGCTCAGCGACAACTACCGCTCGACGCAGCTCATCCTCGACGCCGCGGTGCAGGTGCTTGCCGCGCAGCGCGCCGAGCAGCCCCCTCCGCTACACGCGGTCGCGGCGCTCGCAGAGTTCACTGAACAGGTCCGGCTCGATACGTACCGCGCGGCCACCGACCGGGCCGAAGCGGAATACGTGGTGCACCAGATCGAGCAGATGGTCGGGGGGACAAGCTATTTTTCGGTGGATTCGGGCCGGCTGGACGGCGCTGGAGGCGCAGACCAGGGGGGCGCGGAGCGCGCCTTCGGTGATTTCGCCGTGCTGTACCGGTTAGGCGCGCAGAGCCGTGCGCTGATCGAGGCGTTCGACCGGTCGGGCATCCCGTATCAGTGCGCGGGCCATGCGCCGCTGTCGGCTGATGCGGCCGTGCGGCAGGTCCTCTCGCATCTGTGGCTCGCTATTCAGCCGCGCTCGAAGGTGCACCTGGCCGCGGTGCTGGCGGCTGGCAAGCCCGCGTTTCCACCTTCGGCCCAGGCCAAAGTCGTAGCGTTGCTTGCTGAGCTGGCCCCAGGGCAGGGTCTGGCGGCTGCCTTTGCTGCGTCTGCCGCAGCGGATGGATTTTCTTCAGCTCAGCGTGCCCGCCTGCGTGGGTTGGCGCGTTTTTATGAGGGACTGGCCGCGACTGTGCCGGTGGCTCACCTCGTCCGGCAGGCGGTTGCATTCGCCGGCGACGAACAGGCCGTTCGTCTGCCGGAGCTGCTGCGCCGTGCGCAGGCCGCCGGCGCGTCCTTGCGCGAGTTTCTGCAGGACACGGCGCTGCGCGGGGAGACGGACGACTATGACCCGCGTGCAGACCGCGTCGCGCTGCTGACGCTGCACGCGGCGAAGGGGTTGGAGTTCCCGGTCGTGTTCATCGTCGGCTGCGAGGAGGGGCTGCTGCCTTACGAGCGATCAGGCCCGCCTGCGGATGTGTCTATCGACGTGTCCAGGGACCTGGACGAGGAGCGGCGGCTGTTCTACGTGGGCATGACGCGCGCCCGGCACAAGCTTGTGCTGACCAGCGCGCGCACCCGCTTCCTGTTCGGCCTGCGGATGGAGAATCCCACGTCGCGCTTCGTTGGCGACATCCAGGACGCGCTCAAACAGGTTCGGGAGATGGGAGCGATGCGAGCGAAGAAGAAGGAGAGCGAGCAGTTGAGCCTGTTCTGAAGAAATACCTGCGCTGGAAGAAGAAGGGGGGACGGACTTTTGGTCCGCCCCCCCCCCCTTGATTTACAAGCTCAGGCTAACTGGGCTACCGCAGCGCGAGCACCGCTACGGCTTCGCGGATGGACTCCATCCACGGATACTGCCACAAGCCCAGCACCAGGGTTGCCAGGCCGGTGACGACGAGCGTCGTCCATACAGCCCAGCCCGTTCGCGGGATGTCGGTCGTCGCAGGCGCTGAGCCGCCCATGTACATGATGACCGTGACGCGCAGGTAGTAGTAGGCAGCGATCGCGCTGTTGAGGACACCGATAATTGCCAGCCACGCCAGCCCGCCCTCGACCGCGCCGGAGAAGACATACAGCTTGCCGAAGAAGCCGGCGAGCGGCGGGATGCCGGTCAGCGCGAACATGAACACGGCCATCAGCAGCGCGAGTGCCGGCCGGCGGGCCGACAGTCCCGCGATATGCTCGGTCGTCACGTCGTTCTGGTCACGGCGTTGCACCGCCTGGATGACTGCAAACGCGCCCAGGTTCATGAAGGTGTAGGCAATCAGGTAGTACAGCGCGCCCTCGAAGCCTCGCTCGTTCCCGGCAGCTAGCCCCGTCAGGACGTAGCCCGCGTGCGCGATGCTCGAGTAGGCCAGCATGCGCTTGAGGCTCGTCTGCCGCAGCGCGGCCAGGTTGCCCAAGGTCATAGTCACGACGGCCAGCCCGGCCAGCGCCATCAGCCACGGCCTCTCGACGCTCGACACGGCGGCCAGCACCCGGATGAGCGAGACAAACGCAGCCGTCTTGGTCGCGACCGACATGAACGCGGTGACCGAGGTCGGCGCGCCCTGATAGACGTCTGGCGTCCACATGTGGAAGGGAACCAGCGCCAGCTTGAACCCGTAACCGACGAGCAGCAGCCCCATGCCGATCGGCAGCAGCGGCGCAAACGGCAGTGAGGCCGATTGAGGCGCAATGCCCATGCTGATTGTGGTCAGATTCGTGGACCCTGTCGCCCCGTAGATGAGCGCCATGCCGTACAGGAAGAAGCCGCTGGCGAAGGCGCCGAGCAGGAAGTACTTCAGCGCGGCCTCGTTCGACCGCTCATCCCGCCGCGCAAAGCCGACCAGGATATAGAGCGCCAGCGAGAAGATTTCCAGCCCCAGGAAGATGGTGATGAAGTCGCTGGCCTTCGCCATCACGATCATGCCCGCGGTCGCCAGTAGAAGCAGCGCGACGTAGGCGCCAGTCCGCCGCGTGAAGTCCGAGGTGCGATCCAGCGCCAGCAGCAGCGCCAGGCCCGCGGCAATGAGGATCGCCGCGGAGGCAAACAGCCCCAGCTCATCCGCCAGCGTCATGCCCTGGAAATCCGGTGTGGCGGGACGGACGAGCAGCACCGCGGCCAACGCAGCCGCGACAGCCAGCAGCCCCAGGAAAGTCAGTACCCGCTTGTTGCGCACCACCAGGTCAGCCAGCAACACGAGCGCTGCTGCGATGACAAGGATCAGCAAGGGGAGGATGGCCAGGTAATTAAGGGTCGGAAAGCTCATATCAGCCAACCTATCGCTCAGAATCCACAGCCATGCTCACGATGGGCTGTTGCCGGTTCAATGCATCCACGACCGCCTGGGCCGATGGGTTAATCTTGTCGAAGAACAGGTTCGGGAACAGGCCGATGATGAAGAACAGCACGATAAGCGGTACGAGCGTGACGATTTCGCGCAGGCTCAGGTCGCGTACGGCCATGTTCTCGGCCTTGTTGAGCGGGCCGTGCAGCATCTGGCGGACGGCAACGAGCAGGTACCACGCGGCCAGGATGATGCCGAGCGTGCCGAAGACGGCATACGCCCGGTTGGCCTGGAATGCGCCAAGCAGGATGTTGAATTCGCCTATGAAGCCGTTCAGCCCCGGCAGGCCGGCAGATGACAGCGCCACAATCAGGAACAGGAACCCGTAGATGGGGATCTGCTTCCATAGCCCACCGAAATCGGCCAGCAGGCGGGTGTGCCGCCTGTTGTACAACATGCCGACCATGAGGAACAGCGCACCCGTGCTCAGCCCGTGGTTAACCATCTGCAGCGTCGCGCCGGCAACGCCCTGCGTATTGAGCGCAAAGACGCCGAGCATCACAAAGCCCAGGTGCGCGACAGAGGAGTAGGCGACCAGCGATTTCAGGTCCTTCTGGACGAGCGCCACCAGCGCGCCGTACAGGATGCCGATAATCGCCAGCGCCGCAATCCACGGCCCCAACTGCCGCGACGCATCCGGGAAGAGCGGCAGGCAGAAGCGCACGAACCCGTAGGTGCCCATCTTCAGCAGGACGCCCGCCAGGATGACCGACCCGGCAGTCGGCGCGGCGACGTGCGCGTCGGGCAGCCACGTATGAAACGGGAACAGCGGCACCTTGATCGCGAAGGCCAGCCCGAACGCCAGGAAGAGCCAGAATTGCAGGTTGGGCTCCAGCCCGATCTGCTGCAGCGCCAGCAGGTCAAACGTCCCGCCGCGGGCGTAGAGCACCAGGATGGCGACCAGCATCAGCGCGCTGCCTGCGAAGGTGTACAGGAAGAACTTGAGCGCGGCATAAATGCGCCACGGCATGGTACGGCCGAGGAATGTGTAGGTGCCGTGCGCGTCGCCCCAGCCGCCGATCAGGAAGTACATCGGGATGAGCGACAGCTCCCAGAAAGCGTAGAACAGCACCAGATCCAGCGCGACGAACACGCCGATCATGCCCGTTTCCAGCATCAGCAGCAGGGCCAGGAACGTCTTGAGCTGCTTCTCCACGCCTTCCCAAGAGAACAGGATGACCAGCGTCGTCAGGAAGGTCGTAAGCAGCACCAGGAAAAGGCTGAGCCCATCCACGCCCAGGTAATACTGGATGTTGAACTGCGGGACCCAGGGCAGCCGCTCGACGAACTGCATCCCCGCCTCGCCCGCCTGCCACCACACGAACAGCAGGCAGGAGATGATGAAGGTCGCGAGGCTGACCCCGAGCGCCCACCACTTCTGGAGGCGTTCACCGGGCAGTGCCAGCAGAATGAGCCCTCCCACGAGAGGCAGCAGGGTAATAACAGATAACAAAGGGAATTGAGTCATTATGCCTCTCACCTATCGGATCGCCAGCCAGGCCAGCAGCGCCACTGCGCCGAACAGCATCGCAAGTGCGTAAATGCCCACCATACCGGTCTGCAGGCGGCGGGCCTGCGTGCCGAGCCAGCCTGTCACGCCGGCCAGCCCGTTCACCGCGCCGTCGATGCCGCGCTGGTCGAACACCCGGCCCAGCCAGCCACCCAGGTCGCGCAACGGATTGACGATCACCATGTCGTAAAGTTCGTCGATGTAGTACTTGTTCTCGACCAGCCGGGCCACCCAGCCCAGCCCTGACCGCACGCGGCCGGGCAGTGCCGGGTCAACGATGTAGGCCCGGTAGGCGGCAAACGCACCGCCGAGCGCGACCAGCGCCGAGACGACCAGCAGGATCATCTCCAGAGTCAGGTTGTGCGCTTCCGCGGCCCCTTCGCCGTGATGGAAGACCGGGTCCAGCCAGCCATTGATGGCAGAGATGGACGGCAGGCCGATGTAGCCCAGGATGACCGCGCCGATGGCCAGGATAATCAGCGGGATGGTCATCACCCTTGGCGACTCGTGCGCGTGGCTGAACAGCCGCCGGTCGCGCTCCTGGCCCCAGAAGGCTACGAAGACCATGCGGAACGAGTACAGCGCCGTGATGAAGGCCGTGATGATGCCGAGCACCCACACCGGGATCTGCTTCTCGAAGGCGTAGAAGAGAATGGCATCCTTGCTGAAGAAGCCTGAGAGCAGGGGGATGCCGGCCAGCGCGGCGGAGCCCACGAGGAAAGTCCAGTAAGTCGTCGGCAGCTTGGCGCGCAGGTTGCCCATCTTGCGGATATCCAGCTCGCCGTGCAGCGCGTGCATCACGCTGCCTGCACTGAGAAACAGCAGCGCCTTGAAGAAAGCGTGCGTGGCGAGGTGGAAAATGCCTGCGGCATACGCGCCCACGCCGACCGCGATGAACATGAAGCCGAGCTGCGACACGGTTGAGTAGGCCAGGATGCGCTTGAGGTCGGTCTGCGTCAGGGCAATCGTGCCTGCGAAGAAGGCAGTCAGCACGCCGACCCACGCGACCCAGTTGCCGGTGGTGGGCGCGAGGTCGAACAGCGTGGCCGACCGTGCGATCATGTACACGCCGGCGGTGACCATCGTCGCGGCATGAATCAGTGCGGAGACCGGTGTCGGGCCTTCCATCGCGTCGGGCAGCCAGACGTACAGCGGAATCTGCGCGCTCTTGCCGGTGGCTGCCAGCAGCATGAGCATCGTCACTGCGCCGGCTACGGCGCTGCCCGCGGCCCAGACCTCCGGCGCCAGCGCAAACACATCCGTGAAGCGCAGCGAGCCAACGCCCGTCCAGATGAACATGATCGCCAGCAGCAGGCCGAAGTCACCGATGCGGTTGACGATGAAGGCCTTCTTGCCTGCATCCGCCGCCGCAGGCTTCTCGAACCAGAAGCCAATGAGCAGGTATGATGCCAGGCCGACGCCCTCCCATCCGACGAACAGGAGCAGGTAGTTGTTTGCCAGGACCAGCGTCAGCATCATCAGGATGAACAAGTTGAGGAACGCGAAATAGCGGGGCACGCGCACGTCGTCGTGCATGTAACCTGCGGAATAGACGTGGATGAGGAAGCCCACGCCGGTGACGACCAGCGCCATCGTGACCGAGAGCTGGTCGAGCAGCAGCGCGATATCTACGCTGAAGGTCCCTACGGCCATCCACTGCCAGAGCGTCACCTCGTGGTTGCGCTCCTCGGCGGGCAAGCCAAGCAGAGCCACGAATGCGGCGACCGCCACTGCGAAGCTGAGGAACACCATCGCAGGCGCGAGGATGCTGACCGCGCGCTTTCCCAGCCGCGTGCCGAACAGCGAGATAATGAGCGTCCCCAGCGCGGGGAACAATAGCATCAACCAGGCGTAATCAAGCATGGAAGCTCCCTAGCGGACGGCTGCGCCAAACGAGCGTTGAGCGTCAGTCCCGAATCAACCCTTCAGCAGATTCACGTCCTCGATATTCGTCGTATCCTTGTTGCGGATGACCGCCATCACGATGGCGAGGCCGACCGCCACTTCCGCTGCGGCCACCACCATCACCATGAGCATGAAGACCTGGCCGTTCAGGTCGAGGAAGTGAAGCGCCAGCGCAGCGAAGGTCAGGTTGACGGCGTTGAGCATCATCTCGACCGACATGAAGATAATCAGCACATTGCGCCGCACAAGCACGCCCACCGTCCCGATAGTGAACAGGATCGCGCTCAGGACCAGGAAATAAGATGTTGGAACCATTGGCTCATTCCTTATCCGGCGGTTGCGCCAGGACGACCGCGCCGATCATGCCGACCAGCAGCAACACCGAGGCCAGCTCGAAGGGCAGCGTATAGTTGGTGTAGAGCACGGATGCAATCGCCTGCACGCTGCCCTGGCCGAACGCCGCGGCATCGTTCTGGGCCGTCATCAATTGGCCGCTGAGCAGTCCGTAGACGACCCCGCCCAGCAATCCCAAGCCCAACACCAGCGCCAAGCCCCGCGGCCAGGTGAAGCGTGCCAGGGCCGTCTTGTTGCGGTCCCGGATGTCGTTCAGCTCGCCGCCACCGATGAGCATGACGACGAACAGGAACAGCACGACGATGGCGCCCGCGTACACGATCACCTGCACCGCGGCCAGGAACTGCGCCTGGACCAGGATGTACAGCGCCGCCAGCGTGGCGAAGTTGAGCAGCAGGAACAGTGCACTGTACACCGGCTTGCGGCTGGTGATGACGCCGACTGCCGCGGCAACCGCAATCAGGGCGAACACGATGAATAAGAACATGGGCCTTACTCCGCACGCACAACCACATTCGGGTGGCTGGGTTCCAGCAGCATTTCCTTCGTCCACAGGAGGCCATCGCGCGTGTAGCTGGCAAGCTCGAAGTCGTGGCCGAGCACAACAGCTTCCACCGGGCATGCGGTCTCGCAGTCGCCGCAGAAGACGCAGCGCATCAAGTTGACCTCCCAGACACTCGCATACCGTTCGCCGGGGCTGACCGGATTGTCCGGGTCATTCTCCGCCGCCTCGACGTGGATCGCGCCGGTCGGGCAGGCTGCCTCGCACAGCATACAGCCGATGCACCGCTCCAGCCCATTTTCGTAGCGGCGCAGTTCGTGGCGCGCCCGGAAACGGGGGTACACGGCGATGGGCTGTTCGGGATACTGAACCGTCAGGGGGCCAGCGAAGAGCGCGCGCAGCGTGACCGCCATCGACTTGGCGATTTCAACGGCCCCTTTGATGCCATCACTTACAGCCATTCAACACCTCAAGCTGACCATTAGTACCGTGACCGGGCTGTCGTTCACGGCTCAAAGCAAGACCACAATAACCGCGGTAATCGCCAGGTAGACCAGGGACACCGGGAACAGGAACGTCCAGCAGAAGCGCAGGAGTTGGTCGTAACGCGGCCGCGGCACGCTGGCGCTGACCCAGATGAACAGGAACACCATCGCGATGACCTTCGCGGCGAAGTAGAACAGCCCCAGGATGGGCACCTGTTCCACGAACGGGCCGCGCCAGCCGCCGAAGAAGACCGAGACCGCGACGCCGCTGGCGCCCAGGATGTGCAGGTACTCGGTCATGTAGAACAGGGCGAACTTGATGCTGCCATACTCCGTCTGGAAGCCCGCGACCAGCTCGTTCTCCGTCTCCGGGAAGTCGAAGGGCTTGCGGGAGGTCTCGGCCAGCATCGTGATGAAGTAGAGCGGGAAGGCCAGCAGGACCCACAGCCGGATATACCAGGGCAGCTCCAGGTTGACGATCTGGACCAGGCTGAGCGTGCCCGTGCCGTCCGCCGTGCCGAGCGCGGTTGTGAGCAGGATGGCGATGAGCAGGATGCCCATCGGCAGCTCGTAGGACAGCATCTGCGCGCTGGTGCGCAGCGCGCCCAGCAGCGAGTACTTATTGTTGCTGGCCCAGCCGCCCAGGATGACGCCGTACGTGCCCACGCCGGCAATGGCGAGCACCCATAGCAGGCCGATGTTGACATCAGCCACCACCAGCGGGATCTCGCGGCCGAAGAGGGTGATGTTCGGCCCGACCGGTACGACCGCAAACATCAGCAGCGCGGGCGCGAGCGCCAGGCCGGGCGCCATCACGAACAAGACCTTGTCCACATAGGAGGGCACGGTCTCTTCCTTGAAGATCATCTTCAGCGCGTCCGCAATGGGATGGCCCAGCCCGAATACCCAGGCGCGGTTCGGCCCGATGCGTTGCTGGAAGCGGCCAATCAGCTTCCGCTCGAACCACGTGGCATACGCGAAGCCGGTCAGCAGCACGATGACCAGGATGAGCGATTTGATTGCCGGGATGAGAATCAGGCTGATCCAGTCCATTGGTTAGTCCTGTCGTCGTTTTGAGCGTCTAACAAAACCCGCCATCGTAGGGGCGAGGTCACCTCGCCCCTACGATTCTGTCAGGTATTAGGGTCAAGGCGCTGAAGCGCCTACTACGAACCGATCTTGTCAGCGCACCGTCACACTGACGGGCAAGCCGCGGCCCGCGCCCAGCGTCTCCGCGGGCAGGCCGAGCAGCTTGTACGGAACCCACGCGCTGCCCGGCTGCACGTGCGGGTCGCTGCGCAGCGCCAGCGTGACTGCGGCCGCAGCAGAACTCGTCGCAGAGCTTACGGTCACCTGTGCGCCTGCAGTGAGGCCCGTGGTGACGATATCCGCCGGATTGAGCGCGACGAACGGCGCGGGCATCTGCGCGCGCACTTCTTCTGCCGCATGCTGCATCAGCACGTCGCCGTCCCACAGGAGCGGGCTGCTCACCAGCCAGAACGCACCCGCCGGCCGGTCGGGCAGCGGCGTGATGTTGAGCGGCTCAGGGCGACGTGCGGCCCGGCTGAGTGCGCTGGCCGGCCATTGCATGCCCAACTCACCGAGCGTGTCCCACCGGATATTGCCGTAGAGAGGCACGGCCTTGCTGATTTCCTCGTCCACTGCCTGGACGCTGCCGTAGTGCCACGGCTTCGGCGCAGGGCCGGTCTTGCCGCGTGCGGCCCTCTTCCGCTTCCAATCGGGCACTTTGGCCGTCTCTGCACCTGCCTCGGTCACCTGGGTCGCCAGCCAGTGCTCTCCGAGCGCGGCTACGATGGCCCAATCCGCGCGGCTCTCGCCCTCGACGCGGACGGCTTCCGGCCCGCGCTGCACGCGACGCTCGAGATTTGTGTATGTGCCGTTCGCTTCAGCAACGCTGCACGCCGGCAGCACGACCTCGGCCAACTGCGCGGTCTCGGTCAGGAACATATCCTGGACGACCAGGAAATCGAGCTTGCGCAGCGCCTCCGCGTTGGCCGGGACGGCCGCCGGGTTGGCGCCCATGACATACAGCCCGCGCATCGTGCCGTCGAGCATCTCGGTATAGGTGCGGCCGGCTTCGGCGGGCGGTTGCACGCCCCACAGCTTGCCCAGCCGTTCGCGCACCGCGGCCTCGCTGACCGGCAGATGGCCCGGCAGGCTGTCGGCGAGTATGCCCATGTCGCGCGCGCCCTGGCTGTTGGCCTCTGCGCCGATGTAGGCGAGCTTGTCGCCGTGGCCCAGCGCCGCGGCAAGGTTGTTAAGCGCAGCCACGGTCTGACGGCCCTGCTCCCCGCGCGCCACTTCAGGCCCGTAGATGAACAAGGGCGATTTCGCATTGGCCAGCGCATCCACCGCACCTGCCAGCGCAGGCGGCACGGGCCGCTTCACCGCGGCCGGCTGCTGGCTCGCGGGCCGGCCACCCTGCGCACGCGCAGCCGGTTGGGGCTCGGCCTTTGCACCCTGCAGCGCGCTCGCCAGGTCGTTTAACAGGCTGGCTTCCTGGCCGGGGTAGACCGGCAGGTACGCGCCGCCTTTTGTGCGGGCGTCTTGCGTGTACCGGGCCAGCTCGATCTGACGCGGGTTGATGATGACGAGCTTCTGTCCCTTGCGCAGCACCGCACGCTTGATGTGGAGGTCCAACACCGGCACGTGCTCGCTCGGGTCGATGCCCACCAGCACCACCACATCGCTCTTGCCGATGTCGGCAATCGCAGACAGCCCGGTCGGGTGCGCGCGGACGCCGGCGCCGTCGGGATAGTCCACGTTGTTGGTGCCGACCAGTACACGCATGAACTTCTGGAACAGGTATGCGGCCTCGTTGCTGACGCGCGCCGAGGCGATGCCGCCGACGTGCTGCGGCCCCTTTTCCTCCGCGATGCGCTCCAGCCGGCCCGTGATGCGGTGCAGCGCCTCATCCCAGGTCGCGGGGCGCAGCTCGCCGTTATCACGGATCAGCGGCGTGCGCAGCCGTTCCGGGTGATCCACGTACTGCGAGAGGAAGCGGCCCTTATCGCAGATCCACTCATCGTTGACCGCAGGATTCTCCCGCGCGACGATGCGGCGCAGCTCGTGTACGCGCTCGTCGAGCCGGACGTTGCAGCCGACCGGACAGAGGGTGCAGACGCTCGGCGTCTTGGTCAGCTCCCACGGGCGATAGCGGAAGCGCGCCGTCCGATTGGTCAGCGCGCCGACCGGGCAGATGTCGATGATGCTGCCGGAGGTCTTGGCGTCCACCGGCTGGCCGGGGAAGACATCGATGATCGTCTCGCCGCCGCGCTCGAAGAGCCCGAGCTGCGGCTTGTCTTCCCATTCGTCCAGATACCGGATGCAGCGCCAGCACAGGATACAGCGTTCCTGATCCAGCATGATCAGGTCGCTGATGGGATAGTGCTTCTTTTTGTGGCGCTTCGGCTCCACGAACTGGCTGGCGCCGGGCCCATACTCGTAGGTCTGGTCCTGGAGCGGGCATTCGCCACCCTTGTCGCAGATCGGGCAGTCGAGCGGGTGGTTGATGAGGATGAAGCCGAGGACGGCCTCACGCACATCGCGCACCTGCTGGGTGTCCGTCTGGACGACCATGCCCTCGCTCACGCGCACGGTGCAGGCGGTGTCGAGCCGGCTGCCGCGCGGACCGGGAAACTCCACCAGGCACATGCGACACGCGCCGAGAGGGTCCAGCTTCGGATGCGAGCAGAAGACCGGGATGTCGATGCCCGCCGCGCGCGCCGCGTCAACGACCAGCATCCCTGCAGGAACCTGGATCTTGACATCATCGATGGTCACGTTGACCAAATCAGCCATACGAAAACCTCAACAGATGGAAGACTGAAGACCAAAGATTAGAGGCAGATCGTGGATCAGGCGCACAGCCCAATCTTCAATCTTTCATCTTCAATCTTCAATTCGTCGTTACCGTTTCACCGTCGGTGCGTTGAACTTCTCTTCCTGCGGCAGGCTCGGCTCAGTCACGCCGGAGGGCCGGCCGGCATCGGGCCGATAGATGGGCCGGATCGGAATGACCGGCTGCTCCTCAGCGCCCGCAATCGCGGCATTGAACTCAGGCAGGAACTTGGCCAGGTTGCTCTGCAGGCCCCAGACCGCCGCGAACGAGAACGGGCAGAAGCTCTTGCCCGCAATCATGTCCGCGATGTAGAGCATCAGCGCGATGTCGTTCACCCGGCCTTCGCCCGCTTCGATGCGTTCGAGGATCTTCTCCAGCCAGCCCGTGCCTTCACGGCAGGGCGTGCACTTGCCGCAGCTTTCCTCGCGGTAGAAGGCGATGGTGCGCCGTGCCAGCTCGACCATGCTCTGGTGCTGACCGACCACGATGACCGCGGCCGCGCCCAGGCTCGACCCGGCCTTCTGCACGCTGTCAAAGTCCATCGGCACGTCCAGCTGGCTGCTGTCCAACAACTGCATGGACAGGCCGCCGGGCACGATGGCCTTGAGCTCGCCCGCTTCCTCGGTCAGGCCGCCGCCCCACTCGTAGATCAGTTCGCGGAGGGTGACGCCGTGTGGCAGCTCATACAGGCCCGGTTTCTGAACCTGTCCGCTGATGCAGAAAATGCGGAAGCCTGTGCTGTTGGGCGTGCCCCACTGCTTGTACCAGTCTGCGCCGTGGCGGAGCACATGCGGAACGTTCGAGATGGTCTCCACGTTGTTGACGATGGTCGGTTTGCCGTACAGGCCCGCGACCGCCGGGAAGGGCGGCTTGAGCCGCGGGTGCCCGCGATAGCCTTCCAGCGATGTGAGCTGCGCGGTTTCCTCGCCGCACTCATATGCGCCCGCGCCCCGGTGGACGACGATGCGCAGCTTCTTGCCGCTGCCGAAGATGTTGTCGCCCAGGATGCCGCGCGCCTCCGCCTCTGCAATAGCTGCTTCCAGCCGCTGCGCCGCGAAGTAATACTCCCCGCGCACGTAGATGAAGGCCCGCTCCGCCTCGATGGCGTAGGTCGTCAGGATGATCCCCTCGATGAGCTGGTGGGGATCATATTCCATGATCATGCGGTCTTTGAACGTGCCCGGCTCAGACTCGTCCGCGTTGACGACGAGGTAGCGGGGGTACACGCCGGCGGGAATGAAGCCCCACTTGACGCCCGCAGAGAAGCCTGCACCGCCGCGCCCGCGCACGTTCGCATCCTTCATTACGGCCACGACATCGGCCGGCGCTTTGCCGCCGGTCAGGATCGCGCGCGCGGTCTCATAGCCGCCGTCCGCGATATAGGTGTCGAGGCGGTGCGAATCGGGCTTGTCGACGCGGCCGAGCAGGAAGTTCGTGTCGGGGCGACCGCCGTGGCGGAACGGGCCGAGCGGCCACCGTTCCGCCGTGTCGAAGCCATGGCCCGATGCAATCAGCGCTAGCGCCTCATCCAGCTTCTCCGGGGTGTCGAGTTCCTCGAAGTAGCGGATGCGGCCCGTGTACTTCTCCGTGCACATGAACATCGGGGCCGTCGCGCACGCGCCGAGGCATTCCACATGGCCGAGCGTGAATTTGCCGTCGGCCGTTGTTTCCCCGAAGGCCACCCCCAGCCGGTCCTGGAGCATGTCACCGAGCCGGGCGGAACCGCGCAACATGCACGGCACATTGTCGCACAACTCGATTGTGTACTGGCCGGGCTCGTGGTGGATGTTGTACATATGATAGAAGCTGGCGAACTCGGCCACTTCTGCTGCGTCCAACCCGAACAGAACGCCGACTGCGGCGATGGCCTCAGGTGGCAGCCAGCCCGCTTCACGCTGCGCAACATAGAGCGCCGGTCCCAGCGCAGATCGGGCAACCGGATAACGGGCCTGTAGTGCCCGGATTTCGTTAATGGCTTGTTCTGAAAGCACGCATGCCCTCCTGCAGTTGCAGGTTCTCAGGTCACAGGTTGCAGGTCACGGGTTGAACCTTCAACCTGTAACCTTGAAACCTGTCACCGCTATCGATCAACGTCCCCCAACACAATGTCGATCGTTCCGATGACGAGCACGAGGTCGGCGATGAGACCGCCGCGGGACATCGTGTCGGTCGCTTGCAGGTTATGGAACGACGGCGCGCGAACGTGCAGGCGATACGGGATGGCGGTCCCGTCGCTGACAATGTAGAAGCCCAGCTCACCGCGCGGATTTTCGATGGAATGGTATACTTCGCCCTTCGGCGGCACGAAGCCCTCAGTCATCAGCTTGAAGTGGTGGATGACCGCCTCCATGCTGGTGTCGAGCTCCTGGCGGGGCGGCAGCGCCATCTTGCGGTCGGCCGTCCACACCGGGCCGTCGGGCAGATTCTTGAGGGCCTGATCGATGATGCGCAGGCTCTGGCGCATCTCCTCCAGCCGGAGGAGATAGCGCGCGTAGGTGTCGCCCTCGGTCATCACGGGCACTTTGAAGTCATAGTTCTCGTACCCGCTGTAGGGCCGCGCCTTGCGATAGTCGAACGGGACGCCGCTGGCGCGCAGCATCGGGCCGGTCACGCCCAGGCTATAGCACTGCTCCGCGGTGATCTTGCCCACGCCCTGTGCGCGCCCCAGCCAGACCGGGTTCTCCGTGACCATGCGCTCGTACTCGTCGATGCGAGCCGGGAAGGCTTTCAGCACATCCTGGACTCGCTCGACAAAGCTCGGCGGCACGTCCTTCCAGAGGCCGCCCGGCCGAATGTACGAGATGGTGAGCCGGGCGCCGCTGATCAGCTCGAAGATATCCATGAGCTGCTCGCGCTCGCGGAAGGTGTACATCAACAGTGCGTGGCTGACGCCGGCCGCGTCCATGACGTGCGTGCCCAGCCAGACGAGGTGCGAAGCAAGACGCTGCAGCTCGGCGCAGATGACTCGGATCACCTGGGCTCGCGGCGGAATCTCCACCCCCATCAGCTTTTCGACGGCCAATGAATAGCCCAGGTTGTTCGACATGGCCGAAACGTAGTCCATGCGGTCGGTGTAGGGCAGGAAGTCCTTATAGCGGATGGTCTCGCCCTGCTTCTCGAAGCCCGAATGGAGGTAGCCGATGTCGGGGTAGGCCGCGACGACCGTCTCGCCGTCCAGCTCAACCACGACGCGCAGCACGCCGTGCGTGGAAGGATGCTGCGGGCCCATGTTCAGGATCATGTGCTTATTAGCGTCGGCCTGCTTGGGCGGCACGGGCGGTACGGACTTGGCCTCGATGATCTGCTTGCCGAAGCTCTCGAATTCCTCATCTTCCCAGGTCATCGAGAAAGGCACCGGCTCGCCGCCGCGCGGGATGTCCTTGCGCAACGGGTGGTTGGGCCAGTTCAGTGGCATCAGGATACGGCGCAGGTCAGGATGGCCGTCGAACTTGACGCCCATCAGGTCATAGACCTCGCGCTCCGGCCAGTTGGCGCCGGCCCACAGCGCGGTGAGGCTCGGCACGGTAGGACTGTCGCCGCCCGGCGCGAAGACCTTGAGGCCGATCCGCTCGCCGGTGCGTGTCGAGGTGAAGTGATAGACCGTGCTGAAGCGCTCTTTGCCCGCATACCCGCGATAGCGACTCCAATCCACCGCTGAAAGATTCGAGAGATGGTTGAAGCCCAGTTCATCGCGCAGTGCGCGCGCCACGGCCGGCACATCAGCCGCGGCTACGGTTAACGTAGTATCTCCGCGGAACGTGCTGGCGCCCACGATGGCTTTCGGAAAGCGCGCAGCCAGTTGCTCGCTCACCGTGAGCGGCTTTGCGGCTGCCGGTTCGGCCGGGATGGTTGTCGAATCATTAACCAGCGTCATATCGCTCATGCCTCGATTTGCAGGGACGCATCGCCGCACGACAGCAGGTGTGCGCCCGTATTACATGCTACAGCGCAGTGCCTTACGCCTGTGAGCGTGTGGCCTCGGCCGCCAGCTTGCGGCTGTAGGCCCGGTCGCGGAACTTATCCTTCTGGATTTTCTGCTGCAACAGGGTAATGGCGTAAAACAGGGCTTCAGGCCGCGGCGGGCAGCCGGGGACGTAGACATCCACCGGGATGAGCTTGTCCACACCCTGGATGATGGCATAGTTGTTGAAGGGGCCGCCCGCGCTGGCGCAGATGCCCATTGCGATGACCCACTTGGGTTCGAGCATCTGGTCGTAGATTCGCTTGACCACGGGGGCCATCTTGTTGCTGACGCGGCCCGAAACAATCATCAGGTCGGCCTGGCGCGGGGAGGCGCGAAAGACTTCCGACCCGAACCGGCTGATGTCGAACCGGCTGACGCCCGAGGTAATCGATTCGATGGCACAGCAGGCTAGCCCGAAGGTCAGAGGGGACAGCGAGAACTTGCGTCCCCAGTTGACTGCCTGTTCGAGCGTCGTAGTGACAACTCCCTCATCGGGGAGACGTTCTTCAAGACCCATGGGACACTCCGCTAACGCGTGCGACTATTGCCACTTGAAGGCATCGTTCTTCCAGGCATAGACGAAGCCGACCAGCAGGATGGCGATGAAGATCCCCATTTGAATTAGGCCGAACACACCCAGCCGGCGGGCCATCACAGCCCACGGGTACATGAGGATGACTTCAACGTCGAAGAGGATAAAAAGTACGGCTACGACGTAGAACTGGACCGGGAAGCGGCGCTTGGCATCACCGAAGGGCAGCATGCCCGACTCATAAGGCTGATCTTTCGCCGCATTGTGACGCCGGGGGCCCAGCAGGGCTGAGACACTCAGCGCGATGACGGCGAAGGCCGAGGCGATGACGACCATCACGAGTATCGGAAGATAGCCTTCTGGCATGACCTTGTATACTCCATTGCTGGCTGGTATCAGGCTGGATGGCCGTTGCTGAGACAGGGACGGTTCGCGCGCCCTGTCCGGGCCGCAGACTAGCGCAGTCTATCACGAAGCCTCCGCCTTTGTCAAACCAAAATCGCATTGCTCGTTCATGGTACAAGTGCGGTAAGTTACAGAATACCTTTCCGGCCGCTTTGCATTCCTCGGTGGCCTGTGTTACAATGTGCCAGCTTTCACGCTGGATGGTATTTGGGTCCTCTGTCCAGCACACCATGTACTTATTATTGGCCTCATCTGTGCGTATGGCGCGAGCCTGTTGCTTGCGCGGCCCAAAGGAGGGTAGACCGTGCTGTCGCAGTACGCGTTTATCGGCATTTTTGCCGTGATTGCCTTTGCCCTGCCAGTCATCGGACTTGTCATGTCCTGGCTGATTCGCCCCAAGAAGCCCAATCCTGCCAAAAATACCACCTATGAATGTGGCATGGAGACTATCGGTGATACGTGGGTGCAGTTCAAGGCTCAGTATTATCTCTATGCCCTGATTTTCGTCGTGTTCGACGTGGAAGCCATCTTCGTTTTCCCCTGGGCTGTGGCCTATAACAAGCTGGGACTCTATGCGCTGGTGGAGATGGTACTGTTCGTGGCCATCCTGCTCGGCGGCTTGCTCTATGCGTGGCGCAAGAAAGCCCTGGAGTGGCATTGATGGACTACATTCGTAACTTCTTCGTCAACCTGGCGCGCTCCTGGACGACTTGGATCAGTGGGTTCCTGCCCGATTGGGGCGTGGATCTGGTGAACTACCTCATCGTCGGCATTATCCTGGTGCTGATGCCCGTCATCGCCACCCTGACCCTGACCTGGATGGAGCGCAAGGTCATCGGCCGCATCCAGAACCGCATCGGTCCCAACCGCGTTGGCCCCTGGGGCATCTTCCAGGCCATCGCAGATGCCATCAAGATGCTTGTCAAAGAGGATATCGTGCCCAGCGGGGCCGACAAGCCTGTCTTTAACCTGGCGCCCATCCTCATCGCGGGCGCAGCTGCGCTCCTGTGGGCCGTGGTGCCCTTCGGCCGCGGCATGATCGGCCAGAACCTCAACATCGGCGCCCTCTACGTAGTGGCCGTCGGCTCAATTACGACCATTGCCGTCATCATGGCCGGTTGGGCCTCCAATAATAAGTTCGCGCTGCTGGGCGCGTTCCGCGTAGTCGCGCAGCTCCTCAGCTACGAAGTTCCCATGGTTCTGTCCATCGCCGTTGTCGTCCTCGTGACCAGCACCATGCGCATGGGCGAC
Organism: uncultured Anaerolineales bacterium; assembly: GCA_964614645.1. Lineage (GTDB taxonomy): Bacteria > Chloroflexota > Anaerolineae > CG2-30-64-16 > CG2-30-64-16 > MWBF01. The sequence continues at coordinate 4,758 of CAZTMA010000063.1, read as the reverse complement.
ATCGTCGAGCGCCAGGTCGTGCCCTTCATCTTTGTGTTGCCCGTTGCCTTCATCACCTACCTCCTGGCCGCGGCCGCGGAGACGGGCCGCGCACCCTTCGACCTGCTGGAAGCCGACTCCGAGATTGTCGCCGGTTACTTCATCGAGTACAGCGGGCTGAAGTTCGGTTGGTTTTACATTGCAGAATACGGCAATCTGTTTGCGATTTCGGCCATCACGACTACCCTGTTCCTGGGCGGCTGGCGCGGGCCATTTGCATCCATGGCACCGGTGCTCGGGCCGCTCTATTTCATCATTAAGACCCTGGCCGTCATCTTCCTCCTGATGTGGATTCGCGGCACGTGGCCGCGCTTCCGTATCGATCAAATGCTGGCGTTCGCGTGGAAGGTGCTGGTGCCCGCGTCGCTCGCCAATCTGCTGTGGTCGGCCATCGTGCTCCAGATTGGCCGGCAGCCGGAACAGCTCGGCCCCAATATCCTGCAGATGGTCCTCCTCCTGGCGGGCAATGTAGCCATCCTGGGCGCAGCGGGGCTGCTGTTGGGACGGGCCGCGCGGCGTTATGCGGCGGAGCACGGTTGGGCCACGGCGTAGACAATGCGTAGGGGATAGGGTATGTAGGGGCGAGGTCACCTCGCCCCTATACCAGGGGAAAAATATGCGTAGGGACAGGGTTGCCCTGCCCTCCACCGTAGGAAGGCGTTCATGCAGCAGGTCATCTTTATTATCCTGGCTCTCCTGACGCTCGGCGCGGCGCTGCTGACCGTAACCACGCGCAATCTGCTTCGCGCTGCGCTGTGGCTGGTGGCGACGTTCTTCGGCATTGCGGCCATCTTTATCTTCCTCCATGCCGAATTCCTGGCCGTCACGCAGATTCTGGTCTACGTCGGCGCCATTTCTACGCTCATCATCTTCGCCATCATGCTTAGCCGGGGCATCATGAATCCGAACCAGGCACGCTTCAATAGCCAGTGGGGTGTGGTGGGCGGTTTCGCCGTGCTGCTGTTCGTGGCACTGGCGGTGATTGTTACGCGCGTGCCGTGGCCTGCAGGCGCGGGCGGCGCACCGGTCGGTGACGTCCCGGCGGATGCCATCGCGCGCCTGGGCATCGACTTCGTGGGCGCCTATGCAGTGCCCTTCGAGGTCGCGTCGGTGCTTCTGGTCGTCGCCATGATCGGCGCGATCATCATCGCGCGCGAACGAGAGTAACTGCGCAGTACCCAGAGTCCGTGACTCGTAATTCATAATCTGTAATTCGCAATTCGTCATTCCTGCGGAGCCAACTATGGTCCCACTCTCCTGGTATCTTCTCGTGGCTGCGGCCCTGTTTTGCATCGGGGTCTTCGGCGCGCTGGCGCGGCGAAACGCGGTCGGTATCCTGATGGGCGTCGAGCTGATGCTAAACGCAGTCAACATCAACCTTCTGGCGTTCTGGCGACACACCGCGCCTGACCAGATGACCGGACAGCTCTTTGCCATCTTCGTGATTACCGTCGCCGCCGCGGAGGCCGCGGTGGGCCTGGCCCTGATTATTGCAATCTACCGCCAACGCAATACGGTGAATGTCGAAGAAATCGACACGATGAAGGGATAGCCGATGAGCGAACAAGCGTCTTCCTTCCCGGCCATTTTCAACCTGACGCCGGTTCTGCCATTCCTCCCGCTGGCTGCGTTTGCCCTCATCGTGCTGTGGGCGCACCGGAGCAAGAAGCTCAGCGCGGGGCTGGCGCTCGCGGGCATCGGCCTCGCCTGGGTGTTGGGTTGGGCCATCACGTTCACCACGTTCGGCATCGAGCACTTCGGTGAGCATCCCTTCCGCGTGTTCCGCGATTGGCTGCCGACCGGCCGCACCTGGCAGGCGTTCGGCTTTGCGCTGGACCCGCTGTCGGCTGCGATGCTGTTTATGGTGCCCTTCGTCTGCTTCCTGATCTTCCTCTATTCCGTCGGCTACATGGGCGTGGGCAAGCCGGAGTCCGAGCACGACGAGCGCGGCAAGCCTGCGGAGGCGGGCCACGTCGACCAGCTCGCCAGCCGCTTCTTCGCCTACATCGCCCTGTTCGCCACGGGCATGATTGGGTTCATCCTGGCCGACAACCTTATCCTCGCACTGCTGTTCTGGGAAATCATGGGCCTGTGCTCGTACCTGCTGATTGGCTTCTGGTTCGCACGCAAGTATCCCGATCCCAAGCAGATCACGCCGAAAGAGGCGGGCCTCAAGGCATTCCTGACCACGCGCATCGGTGACACGGGGATGCTGGCGGGCTTTCTGCTGCTGTATGGGCTGACCGGCTCGCTGAGCTACGTCGATATCTTCCAGCCGGCGGTGCTGGAGCGGCTGGCCACGACGACTGTCAACGTGCCCATCTTCGGGCAGACGCCGTGGGCCACCGTCATCGCCATCCTGATTTTCTCGGGCGCCATCGGCAAGAGCGCGCAGTTCCCGCTCCACGTCTGGCTGCCCGACGCGATGGAAGGCCCGACGCCAGTCTCCGCCCTGATTCATGCGGCCACGATGGTGTCTGCCGGCGTATACTTGGCCATCCGCACCTTCCCGCTCATTCAGGCGGTCGAGCACGGAGCCGCACTCCAGTTCGTTGCTTTCATCGGTGCGTTCACCGCGCTGTTTGCGGCGACGATTGCGCTCGCCCAGAATGACATCAAGAAGGTGCTGGCCTATTCGACCATCTCGCAGCTCGGCTACATGTTCGCGGCCCTGGGGATGGGCGCCTACGTGGCGGCCACCTTCCATCTGCTGACACACTCGTTCTTCAAGGCGCTCCTGTTCCTCGGCTCCGGCAGCGTCATTCACGGCATGGAGCACGGGCACCACGAATCCGCGCACGGTCACGGCAACGCGGCCGCCGGCACGCATTACGCGTCACCCGGTCACCATGCCACCGTGTCACCCGGCCACGTATTTGATCCACAGGACATGCGCAACATGGGCGGGCTGTTCAGCCGGATGCCGCGTACCGCTTGGACCTTCATCATCGGCGGTCTCGCGTTGAGCGGCTTCCCGCTCGTCACCGCAGGCTTCTGGTCGAAGGACGAAATCCTGGCCGACGCCTGGGGCCACGGCCACACGGTGATCTTCCTCGTGCTGGCCCTCGCCGCGCTGCTGACCGCGTTCTACACCGCGCGGCAGATTGTGATGACCTTCTTCGGCCGGCCGCGTACGGAGGCGGCCAACCATGCGTCCGAACACGACAGCATCTTCGCCTGGATGACCGTCCCGCTGATGGTGCTGGCCGTCTTCGCAGTCGGCTTGGGCTGGATCGGCATCCCCGAATCGTTCCCCGGCTTGGGCGCGTTGTCCTCGAATCCGTTCCATCATTACATCGGCGGCCTGGCCGAGGCGCTGCACATCGAGGTGGCGACGCTGCCCTTCAGCCCGGTCCCGCTGCTCACATCGTTGGTGGTCGCGCTGGGTGGCCTGTTCCTGGGGTGGACGGTCTATCGCGGGTACGCTGCGCGCGGGCAGCATGACACGCTCGACCCGCTCGCGCGCCCCCTGGGCCGGCTCTACCCGATCCTGCAGAACAAGTATTACTTCGACGAGCTGTACCACCGGGTCTTTATCAAGGGGACGCAGCGGCTCGCGAACGCGCTGTTTAAGTTTGATTCGGACGTCGTGGACGATACCATCGTGGACGGCGTGGGACTGATCGGCCGCTGGCTGGCGCAGATCAGCCACCGCTTCGACTTCCGCTTCGTGGATGGTGCAGTCAACGGCATCGGCGCGGTGGCGGGTTGGCTCGGCGGCGCGCTGCGGGTCATCCAGACGGGCAAAGCGCAGAACTATCTGCTCGTCGGGCTGGTGGCCATCTCGCTGTTGTTGGGCGCATTCTTGCTGCTGCCCAAATGAGACACATGCAATCTTCATTTATTTCGAGCAACCTGGTCATTTCGTGCAACCCGGTCCATCGGAGGGGTCTTTGATGAACAACCTGTTGTTGACGATTATCACTTTCACGCCGCTCCTCGGCGCGATCCTGACGCTGCTGCCGTGGGGCAAGTGGCTGAATCTCGACAAGCCGCGCGAGGAGAGCCTCATCAAGCGGGGCGCGATTGCCATCAGCCTGCTGCCGCTGGGCCTTGCCATTCTGCTCTGGTTCTCTTACAACAAGGCGGTCGGCGGGTTCCAGTTTGAGGTCAACACGTCCTGGATCCCTGCCATCAACGTCAACTTCCACATGGGTGTGGACGGGTTGAGCGTGCCGATGATTTTCCTCAGCACCTTCCTGACCACGCTGGGGCTGTGGTACTCGGCGCGCACCATCAAGACGCGCGTGCGTGAGTTCTTCTTCCTGTTCCTGCTGCTGGAGATGGGCATGTTGGGCGTCTTCGTGGCGCTCGATCTCGTCCTGTTCTATGTCTTCTGGGAGATCGGCCTCGTCCCAATGTACTTCCTGATCGGCATCTGGGGCCAGCCGAAGGATCGCCCTCAGTACTCGGCCATTAAGTTCTTCCTGTACACCCTGGCCGGGTCGGTCTTCATGCTGCTGGCGATCCTGGCCATCTACTTCACCACCGGCACGTTCGATATCGTCGAGGCCGCGCGGCTGCGTCCGTTTGCTGATAGCACGCTGCTTTCGGGGCTGGCGTTCTTCGCCTTCTTCATTGCCTTCGCCATCAAGGTACCGAGCTTCCCGTTCCACACCTGGCTGCCCGACGCCCACACCGCCGCGCCGACCGCCGGCTCGGTTATTCTGGCAGGCGTGTTGCTGAAGCTTGGCGCGTACGGCATCATCCGTATCGCCC
>CAZTMA010000062.1:0-28208 GCA_964614645.1 uncultured Anaerolineales bacterium | reverse complement strand
CAGCTTCATGAATAACGTTGGCCTGTACGAGCCGTTCGGCTTCCTTGAGCAAAGCCTGCTTATAGATGAAGTAGCGACCGATCATGCCGTACTTCGGATATTCACGGTAACCGGTGAAATTCCGGAGCAGGTCGATCATCCGGCCTGTTTCTGCGGCCCGTTGTTCACCATCCGGCAGTTGCCTCACCCGCTCCAGTAGCTCCTGGGCCTTTTGCAAGGCGGCCTGTCGCCCCTGCTCAAATAGCCGCTTGCCGGCGCCGGGCTCGAAGCTTTTGATGTTGCTGAGAATCATGGGGACGAGGATAACCGGTTTTTCGCTCCAGCGCGTCCTGGTGATATCGATTTCTCCTGCACAACGCATGCCGTACTGGTCGAGATAAGCGCGGATCGCGTCCCGGGCCTCCCGTCCACCGTCAAGCCGATCCAGCGCATTCAGAAAGCCATCATCATCTGCGTGCTGCAGGTAGTCGATGACTTGCGGATACGGACGAATCACATCGGCGACATGGAGCAGCGCCAGGCCCATTTCCGCAGTGATATTGTGGGGCACGGACTGCGAAAGCGTATCCGCTACGTTCTTTTCACCCAACCACTCGTGCATCTTTTCGTTGAGCCAGGCGGAGGCATCCATCGCAGCCATGAATACACGGTGGCTTTGCGGATCGAACAGAATCCTCTTGAGCTCCGCCATATCCTCCAGGATAAAATCAAACAGCTCCGGCCCTGATTTCGCCTGGATGTTCTGCCTCAACGCTTCCAGCGATGTTTGAGTACGCTCGATCATGTTTAAGACGATGGCCGGATCGCCGTCGACCTCCGTGCGGAAACCCGCAGGCGAGATGGCGTTATGGCCCTTGCCAAGACCCGGTTCTTCCTTTCCCTCTGGTACGGTCGCAATAAAATCCCCTCGCTCCACGATGGTCATGAGTGCGTCCCTCATGAGCGGGTCGTGTTGTGCCATGACACCGAGCAGGACCTCTCTCCTCGCAGCGGAAGCCAGGTGACCGGTGACGTCGACAAACAACCGTCCGCCGGCTATCCGCATGGGGGCGGGGGTCGTCAGCAGGAAGAAGGACAGGCCCAACGGCCGGATGGGGTCGGTCATCATCTGCTGGTGGCCCGCGGATATATAGACGTGATTTTCCGCATCACTCGCCTCAGGGATGGGGAATAAGGTCGTGATGGGCCGGCTCTGGACGATATAAAACACATCATCCGCCAGGCACCATTCGATGTCCTGGGGACGGCCGAAGTGGGCCTCGATCTGCCGGCCCAGGCACTCGAGCTGCAGGATCTGCTCATCCGCCAGCGCCGGCCGGTTCTGCCTTTCGAGCTCGATCAGCTGTTCCCCGGTGCCGCCATCGCTCAGGGCATGCATCGCCAGCTTCTTGGCCGCGATCTGCTTATCGATCACCCTGCCGTCGCGCACCTTATAGCTGTCAGGATTCACCCGGCCGGAGACCAGGGCCTCGCCCAGTCCGAAGCTGGCGTCGATGGACGACACCTTCCGGTTGGATGTGACGGGGTCGGCCGTAAACAAGATACCTGCCGCCTCCGGGAAGACCATCTTCTGAACCACCACAGCCAGGAAGACTTTACGGTGGTCGAGGCCGTTTTGCAGGCGGTAGGTGACGGCCCTCTCGGTATACAGCGAGGCCCAGCACTTGCTGATGTGCTTCAGGATGGCGTCCCTGCCGGTGATGTTCAGGTACGTATCCTGCTGGCCGGCAAAAGAGGCAGTTGGCAAATCCTCCGCCGTGGCGCTGGATCGCACGGCATGGGCATGCGTGGCTCCCAGCCTGGAGAGAAAGCGGGTGATCTCGTCACTGATGTCTCGAGGGATGGCTGTCGCTTCGATGATCCTGCGTATTCCAGCGCTGAGTTCAGCGATGTCATCCCGGTCGTCCACCTTCAGACGCGACAGCCGGTCGAGGTGTTCGCTAAGCGACGGCGTTTCCCCAAGGATCCTCTTGAAGGCCTCAGTCGTTATACAGAAGCCCTCCGGCACGTGTATGCCCTCGATCCTGGAGAGTTCCCCCAGGTTCGCGCCTTTACCCCCGACCAGGGAGAGCTCGGTGCTGTCGATGTCCTGAAATCCAAGCACATAGGAATGCATACACACTCTCCTTGCCCTGTTCCAGCCGTGACACGCAGACGAACTTGGGTCGTTTTGTCGTTGAGTTGTGACCGGCGTGCTGAACGGTGGGGATCAGTCTGCCGGCCGCACGCCTGAAGCCGGCAGTGCGGTGTAGACGGGGTGCCTGCCAGCCAGGTCCTTGCGCAGCTCGCCTGCGGCGGCTGCACGCTCGAGCTCGGCCTCGGCCGCCGCACGGTCGGTCGGGAGCGCCTCCGCAGCCTCGGCGACCTCGGCAAACGTGAGCCGGCCCCAGTAGCGCGCATACTCGACCAGATCGATTGACGTGCGCTCCGGCTGTAAGCCTGGTGCGATGTACGCGACGGCCTCACGCAGCGCATCGAACGGGCGGTGGCCGACGATGATCGTGGCACGGCCATCGGGGACGCGCAGGATGAGGGTCGGGAAACGCCCGATCTCCCGGTAGCTGACGTCCTTCAGATCCTCGCGGAAGGCCTCGGTCGCAGGCGTGTCCTGGAGATCGGCCAGGAGCCGGACCGCATCCATGCCCGGCACATCATGGGCCAGCTCGAGGAGCACATTCCAATGCGCGATGTTCCGCCGCTCGAGCATGACGCCCTCGCGCAGCCGGCGCAGGTACTGCTCCGCAACCGCGGCGCCCTGCAGCTCGGCGGCCTTGAACGCCAGGCCCGCAGGATACGAGGATGCAGGCGGGTCTTCGACCCAGATAAGCTCGTCCAGGGGCATGCCGGAAAGATGCTGCACCTGCAGCCAGTACGGCCCCATCTGGGCGGGCCGGCTGACGGCATTGAGCGGGTCATCAAACTTCTGCCAATCCGGCAGCAGCCCGCCCATGCGGTAGCGCCAACCGATCTGCGCGCCGAACTCATAGCGCAGGCGGCGCCACTGCGGCTCGAACGCCCAGCTCCACGAGCACAGCGGATCGGTGTAGTAGGTGATGTGCAGCGCAGGCGGCGCCTGGGTCTCGATATCGACCGGTGATTGGGCTGGCAACACGGCTGATCCTTTCCGGTGGTCTGGCAACCGGCAAATGCACAGCCACCCCCGGCAGGCAACCTCACGGCTGGCTCGACCAGGGGTGGCTATCCCAAGCGCCCGTCCGGCGCCCGGGCGGGCGTTACTTCTTGCTGCGGGGCTTGGGAGCAGGCTTGGCCTGGCTCACATCGCGGCCGGCCATGGGCGGCTCGCCCATGTCGGTCTGCATCGCGCCCTGCGGCCCGTTCTCCGGATATTCGGACCACTGCTTCTTGCCTTTGGGCGTGGCCTGCTTGACTTCCTGGCTGCGCACCTGGCTCAGCTTGCGGTTGAGCGCCTGCACGTCCGATTCGGACAGGCTCCCGCCGGCCGGCTTGTCTTCGATCAGGCCGTGCGACTGGATGACATGCTGGAGCGGGTCTTCGACGTAATCCCAGCTCTCACCGGGCCGCCACGGGCCCTGGCCCTCGTTCCACGGCCCGCGCACCGTCGCGCCGTTGGACAGGTTGAAGTAACGGTGCGTGTAGCGCGGGTCACCCTGCAGCACGCCGGGCGGGAAGTTCGGCTGGATGGTCTCCAGGGCCGCCGAGAACATCTGGAAGTGCGAGACCTCGCGCGTCATCAGGAAGCGCAGCGATTCGTGCACGAGCGGGTCGTCGGTGAACTGCATGAGGTACTCGTAGACAATCTTGGCGCGTGACTCCGCGGCGATGTTGGAGCGCAGGTCCACCGTCAGGTCGCCGTTCGCCGTGACATACGAACCCTGCCAGGGATTGCCGTTGCTGTCGGTGACGGTCGGCCCGCCGCCGGAGAGGACGAGGAACTGCGGGCTGGTGAAGGCCTGGTGAATGTAGCCTTCCCGCTCCGACGGCCCGCCCAGCAGCCGCATCAGGTCACTCTGCTCCGCGGCATTCTTCAGCTCGCCGTTGATGCCGTCCAGCAGCATGGTGATGGTCGCGCCGACGATCTCCAGGTGGCTGAATTCCTCGGTCGCGATGTCCATCAGCATGTCGTACTTGTCGGGATAGGGTTTCTTGGCGCCGAAGGCCTGCACGAAGTACTGCATGGCGGCCTTGAGCTCACCGTTGGCGCCGCCGAATTGCTCCAGCAACAGGCGGGCGAACGCCGGGTCGGGGCGCGTGACCCGAGCGTTGAACTGCAACTCTTTCACATGGTAAAACATTACACACTCCTCACTCAATACAATCTCGATACGCTGGCATCACCGATACAATCTGCTATACTGCTTCATCGGTAAGAGGCCCTGAATCTCAGTACATTCCTGGCTCCAGGGCGCCGCTTCATTATAACAGCCGCTGCGCCGGCGGATGTAGGGCCAGGTACAGAAGTCATATTTCCAGGAGTCTGCGATGAGCACGACGGAAAGCGGCCGGGCGATGAACCTGGATGAGCTGCGCAGCCAGCTCGCGAGCCGCGTCGCCATCCTGCCGCTGCTGGGCGCCATTCTCCTCGGCATCGCGCTGAGCGGGGGCCGCCGGGCGGTAGAGCCGGAGCAGTTTGCGCTGCTCTCCAGCCTGCTGGGCATCAGCGGCGGCGTGTGGCTGCTCATGCGAAGCTATCCCAGGCTCGCGCGCCACCTGCTCATCTGGGGGCTGCTGGCCGTCCTGCTGGGGGTCATGTGGCGCCGGCCCGAAATCTGGCTGCCCTTCAGCGGGCTGGTCCTGGTCTTCGTCAGTGCCATGGTCGTCTCCGGCGGCGAGCTGGTCACTGCCGGCCTGATCGGCGCCAGCGCCGCGGCCCTGGTCATGCGCATCGACCGGCCCTATCCGCTGCCCGCGCTCACGATCGCGCTGGCGCTGGCTGCCGTACTGGCCTGGTTGATCGTGAACACCCTCTATATGGCCCTGGCCTGGGCCTGGACCATGCAGAAGCAAGCCGACGAGAGCCTGGAGCTGGCCCGCGACCACCAGGGCGAGCTGGCGCGCACCCTCAAGGCGCTGGACAACAGCAACATTATCCTCCGCCGCACGCAGCGCGAGCTCATCAACGCGCGGCTGCAGGCCGAGGCCGCGCGCGGGATGAAGGAGCAGTTCGCGGCCAACGTCAGCCACGAGCTGCGCACGCCGCTCAACCTGATCCTGGGCTTCAGCGAGATCATGAGCCTGTCGCCCGAGGTCTACGGCGACGTGCAGTGGCCGCCGACGCTCAAGCAGGACATCAACCAGGTCTACCGCAGCGCGCGGCACCTGTTGGGCCTGATCGACGACGTGCTGGACCTGTCACGCTTCGAGATTGCCGGGTTCATCCTGAACAAGACGCGCGTCGCGCTGACGCCGCTGCTGGCCGATACCGTGGAGATGGCGCGCGACCTGTTCCACGACCGGCCCGTCCGGCTGGAGATCGCCATTGCCGCCGACCTGCCCACCGTCGAGGTGGATGCCATCCGCATCCGCCAGGTGTTGCTCAACCTGCTGACCAACGCCGCGCGTCTCACGGAGGCGGGCGTAGTACGCGTCAGCGCGTACGAGGTGGATCACAGGGTGCTGGTCCAGGTCAGCGACACGGGGCCGGGGATTCCCGCGGATAAGTTGCCGCATCTGTTCAGCGAGTTCTACCAGGTGGACCGGTCGCTGAGCCGGCGCCAGGGGGGTGCGGGGCTGGGACTGGCCATCAGCAAACGGTTTGTGGAGGCGCACGGCGGCCGCATCTGGGTCGAAAGCCAGCACGGTCATGGCTCCACCTTCAGCTTCAGCCTGCCGCTGGCCGAGCCGGACACGCCCGAGGCGCTGAGCATCCCTGGGCTCATGGATGCCGACAAAACACCCCTGCAGCCGCCCGTACTGGTGCTCGACCCTGACCCGGCGGTGACCGCGCTGGTCGACCGCCACCTGAAGCAGTATCGTGCGCTGCAGGTCACCCCACCCGAACGCCTGACCGAGCAGGTGCTGCTGCACCATCCGCAGGCCGTCATCGTCAACCTGCCGCCCGGCGTGCGCCTGGGGGACGGGCTGGCGCTCCCGACGTCCACACCCGTGATTGCCTGTTCGCTGCCGAGCCAGGCCTGGGTGGCGGATGACCTGCGCGTCGCCGCCTGCCTGATCAAGCCTATTACGGCGGAGCGGCTGAACGAGCAGGTCGAGCAACGGCCCGATGTGCACGATATCCTGGTGGTGGATGATGACCGGGGGTTCTGCCGGCTGGTGGAGCGGATGCTCCATGCGCACGCGGCGGAGATGGGCCGCGCCTACCGCATCCGCCGCGCGTACGACGGGGAGAGCGGGCTGGCCGAACTGCGCGCGGCCCCGCCTGACCTGCTCCTGCTGGACCTGATCATGCCCGACGTGGACGGCTTCCAGATCCTGCAGGAGCTGCGCGCTGACCCGCAGCTCGCGGGCATTCCGGTGGTTCTGCTGACCGCCACCAGCCTGGCCGAGGATGCGCTCGCGCTCCACCGCGGTGAGGTCACCGTCCGCCGGCCGGAGGGGCTGCGCCCCGCCGAGGTCCTCCGCTGCCTGGAGGCAGTGATCCCGGTGCTGGAGCCGCATTATGACGAGCGGGCCGTGCCGGAGGTTGTGGGATGAGCGGCAGACCTCGAAGGTCTTGGCCTACACAATGCCCAAGCGTGCCAGCGCGGCCAGGATGTCGTCCTGGCGCACGGGCTTCGGGAGGAAGAGGGCCGCGCCCAGCGCGCGGGCCAGGTCCGGATTGTTGATGACCGAACAGATGATGACCGGGATCTGGGCGGTCTGGCGGCGGGCGCGCAGATCCTGCAGCACGGCCCACCCGTGCATGTCGGGCATCATGATGTCGAGCACGACCGCAGCCGGCTTCAACTCCTGCGCGAGCCGCAGCCCCTCCGCACCGGTCGTTGCCACCACCACCCGGCACGCCTGGTCCGTCAGGTAGCGCTGTAACAGGGTAACCAACCCCTCGTTATCGTCAATGACCAGCACCAGCGGGCCGGAGAGCGCGGCCTGGATGGCGACGCAGCGGGCGCCGGCCTCCAGGTCCCTCTGGGTCACGTCCCAGCGCAGCTGCTCGGCCAGCTCGGTGACCACGGCATCCACGATGAGACTATTGGCTGCGCGGGGATCCGGGAAGAAACGCAGGCTGATCGTGGCCCGGTCCGCCGTGGACTCGACGGCCAGGCGCAGCACGCCCGGCTCGGCCTGGCTCAGCGCACGGCTGATTACGGTGAGCAGGATCTGCTCGGCCAGCAGCGGGTCGGTCGAAACCATCAGCGGCTCCGCAGGCATCTCGACGGCGATGCGCAGGTCACGCTCCGTAGCCAGCGGCTTAACGGCTTCCTGGCAGCGCCGCAGCAGCGCCGGCAGGTCCGTGGGCCGCATCCGCACCGACAGCAGGGCGATTTCGGCCCGCAGCGACGAAGTCTGCGACACGTCCGGCGCATCGGGCGCGGGTTGCCCCAGCCGGTCGCACAGCAGGGCCGCCACGCTCTGCTCGCCCTGCCGCAGGTCGCGGTCGGCCTGCCGCGTGGAGACGCCCAGCTCGTTGGCGGCTTCCCGGATGGTCAGGCCGTCCACGTAGTGGAGCGTCAGCATGTTGTATACCCGTGCGTGGGGATAGCGGAAGGACGCGCCCTTGCGGGGACTCAGTGCCTCGATTGCATCCGCAATAGCCGCACGCAGTCGCTGCGCAGCCGCAGTGGAGGAACTGCCCGTCGCCAGCGCCGGACTCTGGGTCAGCGGATGTTGCTGTAGATAAGCCAGGTCATGCAGGTGTTCCAGCGCGTCCTTGACCTGCCCAATGAACGCTTCCGGGAGGTCGCCCGGCGTCTGTGCAGTGTCAGCCATGCCGTCTTTCCAGGATCGGGTGCACCGCAGAATGGCGCACTTCTGTCGCATCTTTGTCGCAACAATAGATGGACAGCCAGGCCCGATGAAGTTATGCTATGTCTTATAAGCTCGTAATCGGATTATAGCATAGACTCCCCAGGACACCGTCTGAGACGGCTCCCGCCGGAAAGGAGGTTCGCAGGCGAATCCCGAAGCGTTCAGAGCCTATCCGAACAACTCGTAGCATCGGGCCTTGTGCCCGTCAGGGCGCCCACAAGGCCAGGCTACTCTTTTCGGGTAGATGTACACCTATCCAGCCAGACCCCGTCGATCTCTCTCCCAAAGTCAAGGAGGTAGGAAAGTGAAGAAGCTGATCTCCCGACGTGACTTCCTGCGTGCAGGCGCAGTCACCGCCGCCGGCGCAACCCTCGCTGCCTGCGCCCCGCAGGCCGCGGCCCCCGCGGCGCCTGCCCAAGCCGAGCAACCGGCCGCCGAACAACCCGCCGCTGAAGCACCCGCAGCCGCCCCCGCCGCGGCGGATGCCGTCCAGGTGCGCCTGTCCGTCTGGGCCGACGTGCAGGATGCCGACGTCTACACCAAGCTGACCGCCGCCTTCACCGAGCAGAACCCCAAGACTGCCGTTGCCATCGAGCAGTACGCGGGCGGCTACTACGAGAAGATTCAGGCCAACTTCGCGGGCGGCGACTCCGCCGATATGCTCTACTACCAGGGCTGGATGTGGCTGCCCTACGCGGAGAGCCAGGTCATCGCCCCGCTCGACGAGTTCATCAACGCCGACTCCTACCAGGACAAGTGGCCCACGCTCGAAGGGTACAAGTTCATGACCGAGTGGAAGGGCGCGAAGTACATGTCGCCCACCGACACCGGCCCCCTGGTCATCTACTACAACAAGGACATCTTCGATAAGAAGGGCGTGGAATATCCCAAGGAAGGCTGGACCTGGGACGATTACAAGAGCATGGTCGAGCAGCTTTCCTTCGAGGAAGACGGCGTGCAGTACTACGGCTGGGCGCAGGCCGCCGGCTGGAACGGTGGCTATGGCCGCGTCATTCACTTCATGCGCCGCAACGGCTACATCGAGTGGGACCAGATTATCGAGCCGAAGAAGGCCGGCTGGGTGAATGATGACGTCATCTCCGCCCTCGATTTCTGCGTCGAGGGCTCGATTGCCAAGGAATGGTCGCCCAGCCCCGAGGTCATCCAGGGCGGCGGCGTCGGCGTGGATACGGGACGCTGCGCCATGGTGCTGGAAGGCCCGTGGTTCATGCCGCGCTGCTGGGGCGAGCTCTCGACCCTGGCCAAGGAGACCGGCGGCATCAACTACGACGTTATCCATCCGCCGTATGGCAGCAACGGCAAGAACAACGCGTTTGCCCATGTCCACGGCCACTGCATCGCCAGTGCCTCCACCAAGAAGCAGGAAGCCTGGTCACTCCTGAAATACATCCTGGACACCGAGGGCCAGACCTTCGTTGCCAACGGCGGCCGCATGCCCGGCCATCCGGACAACATCGACAGCCTCTGGGCGCCCATCGCGACCAAGAAGTACAACTTCACGAACTCCAAGGCCTTCTCTGACGGCATGCGCGAGGGTTCCACCCCGATGGTGCTGGGCGAAGGCGGCGAATTCAACGCCTACGGCGAAGGCCCGCTGCAGGTCCTGTGGGACAAGCTGCTGGGCAACCAGGTGCCGACGCAGCAGGCTGTTGAGGAAGCGAACGTCGAGTTGCAGGCCGCGCTCGATCGGTACTGGGCGGAACGCGCGTAACATCCGCGCATCACCTGACGATGGATCGGAACGGATAGCCGGATCACCCTTCAATGCAGCCAGTCCCGCATCCGTCTATCCGGTCCGATCCGTTGCGTCGAAACAAGGAGGTAGTGCAGTGGCTGCCACCACGATGCCCTTACCCCGGCCGCGGGAGCGCTGGAGCAATCTGCAGCGCCGCGAGTTCCTGTTCGGCCTGCTTTTTGTCAGCCCATTCCTGATCGGCGTGCTGCTCTTCTGGGTCGGCCCGATGCTCTACTCGGTGTTCCTGACCACGCAGAAGTGGAATATGATTGCGGCGCCTGAGTTTGCCGGACTGCGGAACGTTAACAAATTGCTCGCTGACCCGCTGGTCCGTAAGTCGCTGCTCAACACCGCATATTACACGTTCATCGGCGTCCCACTCCAGCTGACAGTGGCCTTCACACTGGCGCTGATGCTCAACCGGGCCATTGCGGGGCGGGCGATCTATCGCACGATCTACTACCTGCCCTCCCTCACCCCCGCAGTCGCCAGCGCGGTCGTCTGGTTGCAAATTCTCAGCCAGAAAGGCCTGCTCAATCAGTTCTTTGCCAATTTCGGCCTCGAACCGATTAACTGGCTCTTCCAGCCCGAGGCCACCAAACCCGCCTTCATCCTGATGAGCCTGTGGGGGGTCGGGCCACAGATGATTATCTTCCTGGCCGGGCTCCAAAACGTGCCCCAGGAACTCATGGAGGCGGCGCAGATCGATGGCGCCAGCACCTGGAACCGCTTCCGCAATATCACCCTGCCGCTCATTTCACCCGTGCTGTTCTTCAACCTCGTGGTTGGCATCATCGGCAGCTTCCAGATCTTCACGGGCGCGTTCATCATGACCAACGGCGGCCCGCAGGATGCGACCCTGTTTATGGTGCTCTATATCTACCGCCAGGGGTTCAAGTACTTCGACATGGGTTACGCGGCGCTGTTATCGTGGCTGCTGTTCTTTGTGATCATGGTATTTACCGCGCTCCAGTTCAAGGTGTCTAACCGCTGGGTGTACTACGAGGTCTCATAGACGTGGAAGGGCCACGCCGAGGGAGTAAAACATGGGCCTGACAGCCAACGCACGGGGAGCCAGAAGCGGTTTCACCTGGCATTCCGTTAAGCTACAGAAGCGGATCGGGGACATCATCCTGCACATCGTCCTGATCCTGCTGGGGATTACCTTCCTCGCCCCACTGGCCTGGGTCATCAGCACGTCGCTCAAGCTGCCGGGGCAGGTGTTCATCACACCCATCCAGTGGATCCCGGAGAACCCGCGCTGGGCGAACTACGTGGAGATCTTCACCTATCTGCCCTTCCAGCGGTTCATCCTGAACTCGTTCTTCCTGGCGATCATGGAATCGTCGGGCGCGATCGTCAGCTCGACGATCATCGCCTACGGGCTGTCGCGCATCCGCTGGCGGGGCCGCGACGCAGTGTTTACGCTCGTCATTGCGACGATGATGCTACCCGGCGTGGTCACGCTGATTCCGGTGTTCGTCATGTTCCGCCAGATCGATTGGGTGGGCACGTTCTACCCACTGTGGGTGCCCGCGTGGTTCGGCAACGCCTTCTTCATCTTTCTGATGCGCCAGTATATGACCACCATCCCGTATGAGCTGGACGAGGCCGCGCGCATCGACGGCGCGTCGCACCTGCGCACATTGTGGCAGGTCGTCGTGCCGCTGTGCGGGCCGGCGATCGCGACCATCGCCATCTTCTCGATCCTCGGCAGCTACAACTCGTTCATGCTCCCGCGCATCTACATCTCGCAGACGACCATGTACACGATCCAGCTGGGGCTGGAGCTGTTCCGCGGCCGGTTCGGCAACTTCTGGCACCTGGTCATGGCCGCCTCGATGATCAGCATCCTGCCCCCGATCGTGCTGTTCTTCCTGGCGCAGAAGCACTTCGTCCAGGGCGTGCAGTTGAGCGGGCTGGCCGGCCGGTAACCTCACCCCCTGCCCCTCGCACCGCTCCCCCTCTCCTGACGGCTGGCAGTTCCAGCCGTCAGGAGAGGGGGCCGGGGGGTGAGGCCGCACAAGGAACCCACTATGGCACTATCCGAGATGACCTCGCGTGAACGACTGCTGGCCGCGCTGCGCGGCCGGCCGGTGGACCGCCTCCCCTGGAGCCCGTTCCTGGCGTACTGGTGGGAGCACCAGCCGCAGGCCCTGCAGGATCGCGGCCAGATTGCCTTCTTCCGTGAGCTCGGCGCGGACGCGCTGCTGCGGGGCTTCCTCTCCCCGTTCACCCTCTCCGATCTCGGCGGGATGAACGGCACGACCACCCCGCCTCCGCCCGGCGTCGATATCCGCCGCAGCGAGCAGGGCGACGATATCCGCGTCTGGCTCGAGACGCCTGCCGGGACCCTCACCATGCTGGGCCGGCGCAGCAGCCAGGGCAACACCCGCTTCCTCGTCGAGCATCCGGTCAAGCACCGCGCGGACTACAAGGTCCTGTGTTATGTCTTCGAGCACATGGTCATCACGCCCCACTATGGGCCGGTGGCGGACCAGATTGCCGAAGTCGGCGAGGACGGGCTGTCCGTGCCGCTGATTTCACCGTTCGGCAAGACCCCCTTCCAGTCGCTCGTCGAGCACTGGGTCGGGACGGAGCAGCTCGTGTTCGACCTGATGGACTACCCGGAGGAGGTCGAGGCGCTGCTGGCGGTGATGTCGGCCCGGGCAGAGGAGGCAGTGCGCATGGCGGCCGCCTCCCCGGCGGAAGCCTTCATCACCTGGGAGGACAGCTCGACGACCAACGTCTCGCCCGCGCTGTTCCGCCGGTACATCGCGCCCGAGATGAAGCGCTGGGCCGATATCGTCCATGCGGAGGACAAATTGCTGCTGCACCACGCGTGCGGCCACCTGAAGAACCTCCTGCCCATCATGGCCGAGGAAGGCGTCGACTCGGTGGAATCGCTCAGCCCGCCGCCGACCGGCAACATCGAAATCTGGGAAGCGCAGGCCGTGCTGGGCCGCGACACCGGCTTGATCGGCGGCATCGAGCCGGTGATGTTCCTGACGCTGAGCATGGCGGAGCTGCGGACCTACGTCCGCAACCTGCTGGACCGCATGGATCCCCACCGCTACGTCCTCGCGAACAGCGACAGCTGCCCGCCGGGCGTCAGCCTGGAGAAGTTCCAGCTCGTCACGGCCATGGTACGGGAGCACGGTGCTCCACGGCACAAGGTGGATTAGCTTCCATACGGCCGCCCGATTCGGATGTATGATGCCTCCTGAAAATCACTCAGGAGGCATTTGCTTTGAAGATTGCATTCCCGACAGGCGATGGCCGGACCATCAGCGCGCACTTCGGCCGCGCGCAGAGCTTTGTCATTGCGACGATCGACGGAGATGGGGAGCCGCAGCTCGAGCAGCGCTCGAAAGATTTCCACGGCGGAGAAGGGGAACACGAGGAACACGATCACCACGGGCATGACCACGGCGGCATGTTCAGCCCGATTGCCGACTGCCAGGTGCTGATTGCGGGCGGCATGGGCGAGGGTGCGCAGCAGGGTGCGCTGGCCCGGGGGCTCGAAGTGATCCTCACCGGCGAGAAGCAGATTACCGCCGCGCTGGCCGCCTATCGCGCGGGCACGCTGACCTCCGACCCGCGCCGGCTGCACCGCCACAACCGCAGCACCGGCGGCACGGTGAAGCTGGAGCTATGAAGCAAGAGGTGCCCCTGAGACCATGATTTCATTGACAATGAAATCATTTGCCTGTATGATTGCAGCATGACTGACAACCATTGGGTAACCAGGTGGTCCAGAGACCAGATTCGGGCCATGCTGCTGGAACAATTCGAGGCCTTCTGGAGCCGCGACACCGGCATCGAGCGGACCCAGTTGGCCGAGCTCGAGCGCGCGGCGCAGCTGCCGCACGCCGTCATCATTTCAGGGCTCCGCCGGGCCGGCAAGTCTACCCTCCTGGCACAGTTGGCCCACAGGCTGGGCGAAGATAAGTTCTACTACGTCAACTTCGAGGATGAGCGCTTCCTCGGCTTCGCGGCCGATGATGCGAACGATCTGTACACGTTGCTGGTCGAGCTGTTCGGCGAGCGCGGCGTCTTCGTGATAGACGAGATCCAGAACGTGCCCGGCTGGGAGCACTTCGTGCGCCGCTTCATGGAGCTGGGGCTCAAGTTTTACATCACCGGCTCCAACGCTTCGCTGCTCAGCCGCGAACTGGGAAGCCGCCTGACGGGACGCTATGTGCCGATCGAGCTATTCCCCTTCTCGTTCGCCGAGTTCCTGCGTTTTCGGGGTTACGCTGTGCCCGACCTGACCCGCCTGACTACGGTAGACGGGGCGCGCATGCAGGGTCACCTGGGCGAGTACCTCCGCCTGGGTGGCATCCCGGAACCGCTCAAGTACCCCGAGCTGCCGTTGGCACGCACGCTCTACGACGATGTGCTCTACCGCGACATCGCCACGCGCTACCGGATCGAGGAGGTGCGCGCGCTCAAGGAGTTGGCCTTCTATCTGATGAGCAACCCGGCGGGCCTGGTGTCGTTCAACAAGCTCAAGGAGCAGCTTCGGCTCGGCAGCGTCAACACGGTCAAGAACTACGTCGAATACCTGGAGAACAGCTGGCTCATCTTCACGGCCAACGTCTACGACTTCTCGGTCAAGCGCCAGCAAGTTGCGCCGAAAAAAGTCTATGCCATTGACACCGGCCTGGCAAGCGCCGTAGGCTTTGCTTTCTCGCCCAACACGGGGAAGCTCCTGGAGAACCTGGTCTTCCTGGCCCTACGGCGACGGACGCCGGAAATCTACTACTACGCATCGCCGGGTGGTTACGAGGTGGACTTCTATCTGCCGGAAACCCACGAGTTGATCCAGGTCAGCCAGAACCTGGCGCAGCCGTCCACCCGCGAGCGCGAGACGCGCGCCTTGACCGGCGCCCTGCGTGGCCTGGGACTGGCGCGCGGGCTGATTCTGACCGACGCCAACGCAGCATCGATCGAGACGGATGGCCTCACGCTTGAGGTCCGGTCTTTGGCTGAGTGGCTGCTGAACGCATAGAACACATTTGAATGGGTAACTTGGGAACGGAACTGCCTGCCGCCCCCCCACCCGCTGACCGCCGCATCGCGCTGCGCGTGACGCCGGAGGCGCAGCGCGCGCTGCGCCAGGGCCATCCCTGGCTGTTCGACCAGGCAATCGTCCACCAGAGTCATGCCGGCGCGCCGGGCGACCTCGCCGTTGTGTTCGACGACTACCGCCGCTTCCTCGCCATCGGCCTCAACGACCCGACCTCGCCGCTGCGCGTCCGCATCCTGCAGGCCGGCCAGCCCGCCACTATTGACGAAGCGTGGCTGCGCGAGCGCATCGCGGCCGCGGCCGCCCTGCGTGCGACGCTGCCTGCGACCGGCACGACCGGCTACCGCCTCATCCATGGAGAAAACGATGGGTTGCCGGGCATGGTCGTCGACCGCTACGAGGACACCCTCGTCCTCAAGCTCTACACGGCGGCCTGGGTTCCCTGGCTGAGCCGCGTCCTGCCCGCTCTGGCAGCGGTCCAGCCCGCCGGCCGCGTGGTCCTGCGGCTGAGCCGTGAGTTGATGAACCGGCCGGAACACCTCTACGGGCTGGAGGAAGGGCTGCTGGCCGGCGCAGGCTTCGACGGTTCACCGGGGCTGGTGCAGTTTAGCGAGAACGGGCTGCGGTTCGAGGCGGACGTGTTGCGGGGGCAGAAGACCGGTTTCTTCCTGGACCAGCGCGAGAACCGGGCGCGCGTCGAGCGCCTGGCGGCCGGGAAGCGCGTGCTCAACGTCTTCGCCTATACCGGCGGCTTCTCGCTGTACGCCGCGCGCGGTGGCGCGCGTGAGGTGATGAGCGTGGACCTGAGCGCGCCCGCGCTGGCCGCGGCGCAGCGCAACTTCGACCTGAACCGCCACATCGCGGCAGTCGCGGCCGCGCGGCACATCACGCAGGCTGCGGATGCCTTCGACACACTGGCTGCGCTGCGCGAGCGGGGGGAGCGCTACGACCTAGTGGTCGTGGACCCGCCTGCATTTGCCAAGCGGGCCGCCGAGGTCGAGGCCGCCCTGCGCGCCTATGCGCGTCTGACCACTCTCGCGCTCGGCGTGACACGCCCCGGCGGGCTGCTCGTCAGCGCGTCATGCTCCAGCCGGGTGAGCGCGGATGACTTCTTCTCGACGGTCCGGCGCGCAGCCGAAGCCGCGGGCCGGCCGCTGCGCGAAGTCGAGCGCACCGGCCACGCGGTTGACCATCCCATCACCTTCCCTGAAGGCGCGTATCTGAAGTGCCTGTACGCGGTCGTGCCCTGACCTTACGCCATCGACCGCCGGCCCTCAGCGTACGCCTTGAAATTCTGCAGATCCTCTTCCAGCCGGCCCTCGGGGTCGGCGAGGAAGTTGCCGATCAGCTCGCCCAGCTTGCCCGCAGGCGCATCGTACTGCATCGTGACCGTGACTTCGGTCTGGCTGTCCGACACACCCCGGAACAGCACCTCACCGCTCGTCGTCAGGCCATGATTATCCTTCGTGTTCCAGGCGATGCGCTCGTTGGGATCCTGCCGCGTGGTCTCGGCTTCCCAGGTCACCGTCATGCCCAAGGGACCGGCCACTTCCCATTCGCTGGTCCGCCCAGCGGTCTTCGTCACCTTCTTGACGTTCTCCATGAAGTGCGGGAAGTTCTCAAAGTTGGCCCACAGGCCGTATACAGTTGCCGGGGCCGCCTGCACCATGATGCTCTTCGTAAATCGCTCTGCCATGTCGTTACTCCTTCTCAACTGATTGCTATTCCAGACCCTTCTCTTTCAAGCTACGCTCGATACTCTCGCGATCGCCCTCAGCCTGGCTGGGCGTAGGGGTCACTTGCCCCTGCCCTGCGTGACCGGCATCGGGCCGGCCTTTGCGTTTGCCACCTTCGCCCAGCGCTTCCTCTGCGGTTTCGCGGTCGCCTTCGGCCTGGCTGGGTGTAATCGTGACATCTTCGCCTGCGACGGGCTCTGTATTATGATCGTCCTTTGGTTTGGTCTCGCCAGACATTTCCACCTCTTTTCTGCAACAAACGCTCAAGGCTTCAGCACGACCTTGATGCACTCTTCCTGCTTGTGTTTGAACACCTCATACGCGTGCGGAGCCTCGTCCAACGGCAATCGATGGGTTACGATGAAGGAGGGATCAATCTCCCCGCGCTCAATGCGCGCCAACAGGGGCGCCAGGTATTTATGTACATGGGTCTGGCCCATACGGAACGTCAGGCCCTTGTTCATGGCCGCGCCGAAGGGCACGGAGTCAATGAACCCGCCGAAAACGCCCGCCACTGAGAGCGTGCCGCCTTTGCGGCAAGACACAATCGCCGAGCGCAGCGCATGTGGACGCCCCGTTTCCAGCCTGACGGCCTGCTTCACACGGTCATAGATGCCCTCGAAGCCGGTATCGTGCGCCTCCATGCCGACCGCCTCGATACATGAGTCGGGACCGCGGCCGCCGGTCATCTCGCGCAGTGTCTCGATGACGTCCGCTTGAGTGTAATCTATGGTCTCGGCTTTCCCTGCCTCGCGCGCAAGGCGCAGACGCTCCGGAATACGATCGATCGCAATGACGCGCTCGGCGCCCAGCATGTAGGCGCTGCGGATCGCGAACTGCCCGACAGGTCCGCAGCCGAATACGGCAACGGTGTCGCCGGGATGGATATTGCAGTTCTCCGCGGCCATGTAGCCGGTCGGAAACACATCCGCCAGCATGACGGCCTGTTCGTCGGTGACCGCCGCCGGCAGGACCAGCGGACCGACATCCGCGAACGGCACCCGCACGTACTCGGCCTGACCGCCCGCATATCCGCCGAGCATGTGCGAGTAGCCGAAGATGCCCGCGGGTGAATAGCCCCATACTTTCTCCGCCATCCACGCGTTGGGATTGCTGTTGTCACACAGCGCCCATAGCTCGTGCTGGCAGTACCAGCACTTGCCGCACGCGATCGGGAAAGGCACCACCACCCGGTCGCCCACCTTGAGCCGGCTCACTTCAGAACCCACCTCCACGACCGTGCCGACGAACTCGTGGCCCAGGATATCGCCCTGCATCATCGAAGGAATGAACCCGTTGTACAGGTGCAGGTCTGACCCGCAGATGCAGGCAGCCGAGACCTGGATGATGGCATCGCTCGGATTGATAATCTTGGGGTCCGGGACCTGCTGGACATCCACCTTCCCCGTTCCGTTCCACACCAGAGCTTTCATCACCCCTCCTCGCTCACCGTACTCGAAATCCAGCCCGGGGGGTCGCTGGCCGGGAAGGAATCCTCCGAGGCCTGGAGGACGGGGTCGTTCGAAGCATCGTCACCGGCTCCAGCCTCGTGCGGGCCCTGGATGGCCTCGCGGCCGGAGCTCTGGCCTTCCACAGATGCGAGCTCGCCGGTCTCCAGGATGGCCTTGAACCGGTTCAGGTCCTCGCGAATCTGCGTGGCCGTCACACCCTGGACGAGCTTCGCAGCAGCTTCGCCTGCCGGCCCTCCGCCCGGGCTGTACTCGATGACGACGTGGACCTCGGTGCCCCGGCCGCCCGGTGCATTCACAAAACGCACCTGTCCGGCGTTGTTGACCTGGGAACCTTCGAGCGACCGCCACGCGATAAGCTCGCCGGGTCGCTCCTCGGTGATCTGAGCATCCCAGCGGACCTCGAATGGCGCAGCCGCGACCCAATGCGACCGGTCACCACCGGTCGACGTGACTGATTTCACGTGACGCATGAAACGCGGCAGATGCGACAGGTCGCGCCAATAGGCGAAAACCTCGGCCCGCGGCCGGTTGACCGTGACCGACCGTTCCATACGGATCCCGCGACCGGGTTCCAGCAGCTGCAGCTTCGGCTCATCCCGCCGCAGCGTCTTCAGGCCCAGCGCGCCGGTCAGCGAGCCGCCCTGCGCAAGGCCACGGTACAAGAGGGCGCTGCCGATGCCCAGGCGGATCAGCCGGCCTGGCAGCGGCGCCAGGGTAGACAACGCCATCAGCCCACCCAATCCCAACGTTAGCTTGCGATCCAGATTGTCCGCGTTCAACGTGCGATGCCCATTCGTTTCAATACTCATCACACATACCTCCAATACAAAACCGTTTCACCGGGAGTTGCCGCGCGGTCACTGGCCGACCACGAATCGGGTTATTTTGCGCACACTTCCTAGACGGAATGCTCCGGATTGATGCGCCGGCCGGCCGAAGCCAGCAGGCCCGCCACCAATCCGGCCACGACCAGCCGTCGCGCGACCGGATGTGTCTCCAGCCAGGTATACAGGCTGAAGGAGCGAGCCTCTGCGCTCATGCTCCCCTGGATGTCGTCGCTGCCGGGCACCGGGCTGAACAGGTTTTTGGGCGCCAGGCTGGATGCGGGCCGCCGCGTCTTCTGCCAATCGAAGGCTACCAGCTTCATCAGGCCATCCGTCAGCCGCGGCGAGATGCGCCACATCCGGGACAGGAGCATCCCCGCGCCGCCAACGTATAGATCGCGGACAGGGTGCTCGGCGGCAAAAAGGATCGCTCGCGCAGGTACATCCGGCTCATAGACGGGCGGGATGCCGCGGGGTGTGACGCCCAGCTTCGTCCGCGAGTTGTCGAAGAACGGCGTGTTGATCGACGCGGGCATGATGTTCACGACATTCACACCGGCGCCTTCGTGCGCCAGTTCCAGCCGCAGCGCATCCGCCATGCCGATGACTCCGTGCTTGGAGGCCGCATACGCACTGTGATATGGAACCGCGACCTCGCCCTCGACGGACGAAATGTGAATCAGGGAGCCGCCGTTGTGACGGATATAGGGCAGTGCGGCGAGTGCGCCGTAGGCCTGGCCGGTCAGATTGACATCGATGACGCGCTTGAACTCTTCCGGCGTCGTCTGCATGAAGGGCGCATAGACGGCCACGGCCGCCAAATGCACCCATGTATCGATGCGGCCATAGCGAGCGACTGCGAAGTCGGCCACGGCCTTGACTGCAGCAAAGTCCGTCACCTCGGCATGCAGCGCCGCAGCCTCGCCGCCTGCGGCTTGGATTTCCGCGACGAGGTCATGCAGCGACTGCTCGCGCCGCGCCGATACGACCACTTTGGCGCCGCGGCGCGCAAACTGCAACGCCGTCTCACGACCTATACCGCTGGACGCGCCGAACACGACCACCACCTGTTCGGCCACCGGTTTCAGCTTGAGGCGGGTCATATCGCCTTCCGTGCTCCGACCTCGATCTGGCCTTCGCGCACCCGTACGTCATAGGCCGGCTGCCAGTAGGTCGAAGGGCCGTCCAGCACCTCGCCATCGGCCAGCGCAAAGCGCGAGCCGTGGCAGTGACAGCGCACAGTGCCGTCCTCGATTTCGCTCTCCGACAGGGAGCAGCCGAGATGTGAGCAGGTGTCGGCCAGCGCATAGATGGTTCCGCCCGAACGCACCAGCATCACTGGCGTTTCGTCCAGCAGCACGCGCTGGGGCTGACCTTCGACCAGGGCCTCGACGCTCAACACCGCGCGATATTCCTTCGGCGGCTGCTCACCTGCGGCATGATCTACCCCGATGCTCTCGGCAAAGACCAGGTGGCCGCCCAGGTACGCGCCGGCTGTCATGAACGCATAGCCGGCGAAGGCCAGGCCGCGGCCCAGCGATCGATTGCCGCCCCGCCGCGCTGCGAGCGATAAACCATATAATGAGGTTGCCGTGGAGTTCAGCATGGCGTGCACCATGCCGGTCCGCCGCGCCTCGCCGTCCGTCTTGTGCCAGTCGGTCATCCCCGTGAGGGCTGCCCCAACTGCACCGGCCAGGCCGAGGGCGACCGACGCATCCGCGCCTGCGGCCAGCCGGTCATCGCCGGCGGCCATATCCAGCACATCGAACGCAGCCGCCACCGTCCACGCACCGATGGGGATATCGGTCAGCAAGGGGTGCAGCGGATGCCCCAGCCAGATCCCGTGCAGGAAGTTCTGGAGCGGCTGCCCCGCCGGCCCCAGCGCCTTAAACGCCGACCTGACGCTCTTCTGAACGGACTTCGAAGCCGGATTCACCCACGGCTGCTCGGCAATTGACTTGACGATGCGATCCCAGTTCACCTTGCTCCTCCTTTGCCGCTAAGAACTGCTCCCTGGAACACGAACTCACGAAGTTCCGCGAACCTCACGCAGCACGAAACACGCGAGGCAACCCGCGCGCCGAGCCACCCTTCGCGTCCTTCGTGATCTATCCTCGCGACCGCTCCCTAATAGTTGCCCACTCCGGATCCAAACCCGACCTTCGTCACGGTCTGGCCTTCGGAGACAGCCTCCCCGGTCTCCAGCAGCGACTGCAGCTTTTCCAGATCCTTGTCCATGGCCGACTTTGCATCGGCGCCGAAGAGCGTCGCCACCGCGTGGCCGACTGCACCCGCCGGGGGACTGTAGGTCATATGAATATTCACCTGCGTGCCTTCGCCGGCCGGAGTGAAGCGCACGCGGCCCATATTGTAGACCTGCGAGCCGGGCAGGCTCTGCCAGGCCAGCACGCGATTAGGCTGCATCTGGGTGATGACCGCATCCCACTCGACGAGCACGCCCGCAGGTCCCTTGGCGATCCAGCGCGACCGGCCGTCGCCCAGGTCGCGCACCTCTTCCAGGTGCGACATGAGACGCGGGAAGTTGTCGTAGTTATGCCAGAAGTTGAAGACTTCCTCAACCGGCGCATTGACGAACAGATTCTTGCGGATGGAGATGGCATTTTCGCCCGACGGCTGGATCATCCCCACCAGGCCCTTGTTCGTCAGCCCCTTCGCCAGAAAGTTGAGCCCCGCCACCGTGACAATCTTGCCGCTGATGCCGCCGCGCAGCAGCCCATAAAGGGCCAGCAGGCCGCCCCCACCCAGCGACAGCAGCCGCGGGCCCGGGCTCATCTCACGCGTGTTATCGAACTGGCCCAACAGCGTATTCACATCGCTGCCCCCAGTCCCACCGGACCCCGTCACGCCTGACTTGACATCCGCCTGCAGGCCACGCGCCCGGTATTCCAGGTCACGGCGCCCCGACTCCCACAGGTCCAGCATATCGTCCTGCCAGCCCGTGACCTTGTCGCGCAGCTGCGCCCGCCGCTGCTCGCCCTGCTCCGGGTCGAGGAAATACATCGCACCGGCCCCCACGGCCAGTGTCTTGACCAAACCCTTCAAACTCATCTTGCCTGCTCCTTCTGGCTGCAAATGCTATGACTTTGTTACTCTGTTATAGAACTCAACACGCCACCGCCACTCGCTGCGGTCTTCGGCATGCCACCAATCAAGCAACTTTCCGGCTTCACCGCCGGGCAGAATAACGACCCGGCCGACATCTGCCGCCTCCGGCCAGATGTCCTCGCGCACGATCGTCTTGCCGCGCCGGGTCAGCCGCGTGATCGGCGTATCAGCCGTGGCCGCCAGGTCATCGCCCTGTGCCAGCAAGCTGCCGTCGCCGTTGCGCACACTGACCGCCAACTTGGGCGGCGCAGCATGTACCAGCAGTACCTCAGCCCCCTGAATCTTGCTGCGGGCGAAAGGGATGCCGGTGGCGGCTGCGCCCGGAAACCACATATCCCACGTCTCCATCAACTGCAACTCCCAAGGGGCGCCCGCCATCGCAGGCGCCCCTGATGTGTCACAAGCGACGGCCCTTTGCGGGGCCGTCGCCATAATGCACGTAACCTATTTACCGGTTCGGGTCCAACGCGTCGCTGACGCCTTCCTTGAACCGCTCCCAGCCATGCCGCACCGAGTCCTTGAAATCCTCCCATGCATCGTCTGGATGGCTCTGCTCCCAGTCCAGGCGTACGTCCTGCTCGATGGCTGACCAGTCGCGGTCAGCGTAGTGGTCATTGTTATGCAGCTCATAGCCGTAGCGGTAGGCCGGCTGGTAACGATCGTAGCCCAGCCCGGTGTGCGCATAGCGCTGCTGGTAGTCCTGGCGGAAGTAAGGCTCCTCTGCGAAGAAGTTGCGTGAGGCGCCCAGCTCGCCCTGGCGGATGCCGGGGTAGCTGCCGCTGGTGCTCATGCCCAGGCTCGACTCGGTATAGCGCCCCACGCCGGAGCCGCCTTCTACCGTGCCGCCCGTGCCGGTGCCATAGCTGGTCCGGTCGCCGTCATCGGTGAACGTGCCGCCCGCCGTACCGCGGTTGGCAGTATCGATCGTGCCGCTGTTGCCGGTATAGCTGCCGCCACCCGTGCCCAAGTCGCTGCCGGCAGAGCCGACCGGCGTGCGGCTCGTGCTGCCTGAGGCGCTGGCATCGCGCACGTCGCTGCTGCGCGTGTCACGGCCAGTGCCGCTGTAGCCGGTTCCGCTGCCGAGGTTCCCGGTGCCGGAGCCGGACGCACCGCTACCGGTGCCCGTGTGCTGCGTCTCGACATAGCCGGTGCCGCCATTCCCCTCGTCATCGAGTGCACTTGCGCCGCCCGTAGTCGAGCCCCTGCGGCCGCTGGTCGCCGGGTCATCGCTGCCGAAAGCCGAGCTGCCTCGGTAGCCGGTCGCAGTCGTCGCGGTGTAGCCGGTGTCCCGGTAAGGGCCGGTGTCACTGTCGTCAACATTGCCGTCCCAGCCGCTCGCGCGCCAGGACTCCACGCGGCGGTTGATGTCAACAGGGCTATAGCGGTTCAGAATGTCCATCGCCCTGGTGGTCATGCCCTCGGTCGCTCGCACGGTCACGAGCACGCCGCCGCGGCGCACGCCTTCCTCGTAGTAGCGTGCTTCTTCTTCA
The DNA here is from genome assembly GCA_964614645.1 of uncultured Anaerolineales bacterium. Lineage (GTDB taxonomy): Bacteria > Chloroflexota > Anaerolineae > CG2-30-64-16 > CG2-30-64-16 > MWBF01. The sequence goes on along the minus strand of CAZTMA010000062.1, from coordinate 4,867 downwards.
GGCACGCCGGCATCCGCCAGCGCACCGATGACGCCGCCGGTCGCCGCGCCGAGGCCTGCACCGGCCAGAGCTGCAGCCAGCGGGCCGGCCGCGATGATAGGGCCGATGCCCGGGATCGCGAGGGCGCCGATGCCCACCAGCAGACCCGCCAGGCCGCCCAGCACTGCGCCGATGCCTGCACCGGCGGCCGCGCCGTCTGCGGTTTCGACGGTCGTATCAACCACCACGTCATCGCCCGAGCGCACCGCGGAGCGGTCGCTCGCGACGAGGCTGATATCGTTCCGGTCGAACCCGTTATTAACCAGTTCCTGCACGGCCTGCTGCGCCGCACTCATTTCATCAAACAAAGCGACTACTGCACGTTCCATGACATCCCTCCATCAATACAACAATCAGAACTTGCAGTGGCCGGTCTGGTCCAACGCATGGGGCAGACCGAGCCACTGCCAGAATCAGTCAATCAGCGTCTATCAGCGTTCTATTACGCCTACGCCTTCGCCATCTGGTTGACGCCCGACTGGGCGATCTTCGTCAGCATCTCGTCGCTGCGTGCCTCTTCCTTGAGAATCTGGTCCAACAGGGTCACAGCCCGCGACTTGCCCAGCTGCTGTGCCCAGGTGCGCAGCGTACCGTAGGTTGCAACCTCGTAGTGCTCGACCTTCTGCGCGGCAGCGATCAGGCCGGCATCGAGAACCTCAGGCGCGATGCTCTCTTCGCTCATGAGCTCGTCGCCTTCCTTGATGAGGCCTTCCATGCCGACGCACTTCTTGCGACCCGGGCTCATTTTCATGTCTTCGAAGATTTGCTCGACCCGTGCGAGCTGCGCCTCGGTGATTTCGAGGTGCTGCTGGAACGCCTTCTTCAGCTCCGGTGCCGTTGCGGCCTTTGCCATCTTGGGCAGGGCCTTGATGAGCTGCTTCTCGGCGTTGTGGATATCTTTCATCTGTTCGACAAAGAGGTCTTCCAGGTTTGCTAACTTCATTCGACTCACACTCCTGTACACAGTGTCGTCACACTCTCAATGAGGGTGCTGGCAGTACGTCATTCGATTCATTAGCATCGAGGTTCCGGCGCCTGTCTTGGTGTTTCGAGCGCCAGGAACACAAGCAGGATAACCCATAACCTGAGCAAAGTCTTTATATATGCTTTATCCGCTGCTTAAGACGACCTTAACCGGCCAGGTGCTGCTTACATGAAAGACTCGCTGTATGACGCGGCGCGTTGTCTGCGCCTGTCAGCCGTGCTATGCTGCGACCGACCTTCATCCGGCGAGGACGTCTTGACTGAAACATCCATGATCGGCACGCTGCGCAGCCTGCGCGGCAACGTGCGCGGCTGCGTGTACACGGAAGCCCTCTGGGGCATCCCCTACAACCTGTACGCGCCCTACGTCTCGGTCTACATGCTGGCGCTCGGCCTGACCGATGCCCAGATCGGCGCGCTCAGCAGCGTCAACATGGCCATGCAGATCTTCTGGGCCCTCATGAGCGGGGCCATCACCGACAAGTTCGGCCGCAAGCGCACCACGCTCATCAGCGACCTGGTGAGCTGGAGTCTGCCCTGCCTGATCTGGGCAGTCTCGCAGAACTTCACCCACTTCCTTATCGCGGCAGTGTTCAACAGCGTCTGGCGCGTCTCCCACACCTCGTGGACCTGCCTCATGGTCGAAGACACCGACCCAGAGTTGCTGGTAGACGTCTATTCGTGGATTTACATCGCCAACCTCGTGGCTGCGTTCGTAGCGCCCTTCAGCGGCTTGCTGATTGCCACCTACTCGCTCGTCCCGACCGTGCGGTTCCTGTTCCTGCTCTCCTTCGTAATGATGACGGCCAAGTTCGTCATCATGAACGGCATGGTGACGGAGACACAGCAGGGCCGCGTGCGCATGGCGGAGACGCAAGGCCAATCCCTGTTTGAAATCATGCGCGGCTCCGGCGCAGTCATGCGCGAAATACTGCACTCGCGTGTGCTGCTCTCGGTGACCGCGCTCCTGGTCATCCTCGGCATCTCGCGCATGGTGCGCGATACCTTCTGGTCGATCCTCGTGACCGAACAGCTCTACATCCCGACGGAGACCCTCGCCCTTTTCCAGTCCGTGCGGTCGATCATCATGCTGCTGGTGTTCTTCCTGGTGATGCCCCGGCTGCGCCGCGTGAGCGTCTACAAGCCCATGCTCTTCGGCTTCGGCGGGCTGGTCATCAGCCAGGTGATCCTCGTGTCTACGCCTCCCGGCAGCTACGCTGTGCTCATGCTCGCCACCCTGGTGGAGGCTCTCAGCATGCCGGCGGCGAGCGCGATGCTGGACAAGCTCCTGGTCCTGGTCGTCGAACCGAAGGAGCGCGCGCGGATTATGTCGCTGCTGTACGTGCTGATGATCATCTGTACGTCGCCGTTCGGCTGGATTGCCGGCCAGATGTCGCAGGCCAACCGCCTGCTGCCGTTCCTGTTGAGCATCGCGCTCTACGTGATGGGCGCGATGCTGACCTTCTACGCCGGCCGCCTGACGCCCGCCACGAACACCGCAGATAGCTAACAAGATATGGAGGAATCCGACATGAATCCGATCTTCAAGGAAGTCTCGCCCCGCGCCATCAGCGACAACGCGTTTCGCGCCATCGGCCAGGAGTGGATGCTGATTACCGCGGGTACGCTGGACTCGTACAACACGATGACCGCGAGCTGGGGCGCATGGGGTGAGCTGTGGAACGGGCCGGTGGCCATCTGCTTCGTCCGGCCCCAGCGCCACACGTTCGGCTTCATGAACGCAGCGACGCACTTCACGCTGAGCTTCTTCAGCGAGGCCTTCCGTCCCGCGCTGGACTACTGCGGCAGCCACTCCGGTCGCGAAGTGGACAAGGCGGCCGCGACGGGCCTGACGCCGGTGGCCGGAGCATCGGGCGCCGTCTACTTCAGCCAGGCGCGGTTGGTGCTGGAATGCCGCAAGCTGTACAGCCAGGACCTCACGCCGGACAGCTTCCACGATACGCATCTTGCGCCGGCCATGTACCCCCGCGCCGACTATCACCGGATGTACGTCGGTGAGATCGTGCACTGCCTGATCCAAGAGTAGAACAAAAAAGACCTTCGAAGTTTCGCAACTTTCGAAGGTCTCCCTACAACTCACCCCAGACCTTCGAGGTTTGCGAAACCTCGAAGGTCTCCCACCTTACCCCTGCCCGAACCGGAAATACCCCATCCCGAACCAGGCCGGATACGATGTCGGCGCCGGCACAGCCTGCGTCAGCATGTTCAGCGCCTCGGACGCCGCGTTGCGGCGCTCCGGCGATTCATGCTGCTCGGTGGCAACACCCAGCAGCGCCAGCCGGTCGGCCCGGTGCATGGTCGAGTTGCCCTGGTCATCGAAGGCCAGCAGCGTGAAGGGCAGGCCCTCGACCGGAATCAGTCGCGCCACGGGCCGGTCGCCCAGCCCCGCATAGGCCAGCGGCAGCCAGTTCGCGCCGCCGTCCAGGCTGAAGGCAATCTCCTGGGGCGTCAGGCGGGCCCGCGAGGTGCCCAGCCACACGCCGGTCGCCGCATACAGAAGCGCATCGTCTTCCGGATCGACCGTAATCGCCGTCACTTCCGTCACCGCGCCCGGCCCCACGCCAAGGCCCGTGTTGCTTTCGTACCAGGTGCGCCCGCCGTCCAGGCTGCGCCAGAGTCCGGCGGATTCCGTGCCGGCATACAGGCGTTCGGTATCCTGACGGGCCAGCGCCAGCGACTTGATGCGGCTGGGCGTCTCGCCCACCTGCTCCCAAGTCCAACCCTTATCATCGCTGCGGAACACCTGCGCATCTGCCACAGCATAGACCACCTGCGGGTCTGCCGGGCTGGCCTGCACCAGCCGCGCATCCGCCGGCAAAACCGTGCTATCGGCGGCCACCCTCTGCGGGGCCGCCACCGGCGCAATCGCCATCATCACCAACAACGCTCCAACCATGACCCACATTCGCTTGCTCATCATCTCAATCTCCTTGCCATCTCAATACAATCTCATATACGACTAAGATAACATCTTTGTTGCTAAAAGACTTTAACCGCACCGGGTTGGGAGATTAAGAGGGACTTAAGTGCAAACCCCCGGGGCCAGCTGGCCCCGGGGGTTTGCACGGGTATTGCTCACGCGTCATGGCTGCATCTCACGCGGTGGACACCGGCCGCGGGAGCCAGATGCGGAAAGACAGGCCTTTGTTCGGCTCACTCTCGACCGTCAGCCGGCCGCCGTGCAGCTCGACGAGCTGCCGAGCCATCGCCAGGCCCAAGCCTACGCCCTGGGGAAACCGTCCCTGGTGCGCACTCGAGAAGAAAGGCTCGAAGACATGCGCCAGCTCTTCGGCCGTCAGGCCAGGACCCGTGTTGCTGATCTCGATCCAGACCTCGCGGCCCTGCACGCCGGCATGCACACGGATTTCGCCGCCGCCGGCAGTATAGTCCAGCGCGTTGACAAACAGGTTGTTCAGCGCCTGCGCCAGGCGATCGAAGTCGACAAGCGGCTGCGGGAGGTAGCCCGGCAGCTCCACCTGCCAACGAAGTCCCTTGCGTTCTACCACCCCCTGCCAGCGCGCCAGCACCGGGGCCAGGATTCGCTTGAGATCGGCCGGCCGCCGGTGCAGCGTCAGGGTATTGAGTTCCAACGCCCGCCACACCACAACATTCTCCACGACCAGCTCGAGTTCCTGCAGCTCCTCTTCGATGCCGCTCACCAGTTCCCTGCGCAGTTCCGGGTCCTGGTCGGCTCCGTTGAGCAGAGCGTGGGTCGCCGAGCGACACGCGCCGGTTGCCCGGGCGACCTTGTGCGTCATCCGCGTCAAAATCTCGCCGTTCTGCTTGTCGGCGCTCACGCGCGATCTCATGCTGGATTCTCGGC
>CAZTMA010000061.1:0-28364 GCA_964614645.1 uncultured Anaerolineales bacterium | reverse complement strand
AAGCCGCCTTCGCTGGCAATGGTCTGGCCCGTGATCCAGCGGGCGTGATCGCTGTGGAGGAACTGCACGAGCCGTGCGGCATCATCCGGCAGCCCCCAACGGCCCGCGGGAAACAGCCTTGTAACCTCGTCATAGACCAGGCCGGTCAGGTAGCCGGTGTCTGTAGGCCCCGGGTTGATGCAGTTTACCCGGATCTGCTGCGGCGCCAGCGCCGCCGCCGCCTGGGTGCACAGCCCCCGGATGGCTTCCTTCGACACGGCGTACGCAATCTCGGAGACCATCGGCCCGAGATACTGCCCGCTGGTGAACAGGGTGATGGCTCCGCCCGCCGGGCCAACCTGCGCGGCAAAGGCCTGGATCATCAGCATCGCCGCGCGGACGTTGACGGCCAGATGCGCGTCGATGTGCTCGGCTGTCCAGGCGCCCAACGGCGCATGGGTGGAGTAAGCGTGATTGAGCACCAGGCCGTCCAGGGCGCCCAACTGCGCCGCGGCCTCAGCCACCACCTGCGCCGGTGCAGCAGGGTCGGCCAGGTCGGAGGGCGTCAGCGCAAGGACCGTCGATCCCTCTGCGGTCAGTTCCGCGACAAAGCTGCGCGTCCAGTCGTGCGCCGCATCGGGATATTGGAGCGTGGTGTCATAGGCGGGATTGCCGTGCACCGCCACGGCTGCCCCGGCCTGCGCGCAGCGCCGGGCGATGGCCGCGCCGATGCCCAGTGACCGGCTCACCCCGGTGACGAGGATGCGCCGGCCCGCCAGTGACAGCGATGTATCCTGTTCCATGAAAAATACCCCTTGCAAATTCCCTAGCGTTCGATTCTGACGACGCAGTCGACGTGAAACGTCTGCGGGAACACGTCCACCGGCTGGACTTCCATGATGCGATAGCCGGCCGCGTGCAGGTGCTCGACATCGCGGGCCAGGCTGGCCGGGTCGGACGAGATGTAGACCATCCGCCGCGGGCCGAGCGCGGCGAGGTCGCGCAGCACGGCCGGGCCTGCGCCCGCGCGCGGGGGGTCAAGCACTACCACGTCCGCACGCTGTCCCCCGGCCAGCAGCGCGGGTAGTACCTCCTCGACCGCACCCTCGTGGAGGCTCACGTTGAGCAGGTCGCCCGCGTTGACGGCGAAATCCTCACATGCGGAGGGGGATGCCTCGATGCCGATGACCTCCGCAACCTGCCCGGCCAGCGCGAGCGAATACAGGCCGGCCCCACAGTAGGCATGGAGCAGCACGTCGCCCGGCTGCGGGTCCGCGCAGGCGGCGACGATATCAACGAGCGCGGCCGCGGCGGTCGTGTTGACCGGGAAGGAGCTCTCCGCGGAGACGCGGTAGCGCCGCCCGTCCACTTCCTCCAGGATGAACGGCTCGCCTATGAGCGGGCGCAGGCCGGCCGGTGTCTTCAGCACGCAGGCCGCGGGCACGTCCAGTTCCAGCTCCAGTGCCTCGTCGCCGGCCGTCTCGAACAAGACCAGCGCGTCGCCAGTGTTCAACCCCGCACGCAGGCTTACGCCGGTGAGTGCGGGTTCGGCCAGGTCGAGCGCCGCGTGTAACTCGTCCAGCCGCTCCGCCAGGAGCAGGCAGTGGTCCACTGCAATGAGGTCGTGCGAGGCCGTGCGGCGGAAGCTCAGCCGGCCCTCTGCATCCAACGCAAACTGCACGTGATTGCGGTAGCCGTAGTCGAGGAAGCGGCTGTCGTCGGCGGGGTCGGCCATGACCACGATGTCTGTGACCGGCGGGTCGGTGAGGCGTCCCAGGCGGCGGAGCTGGTCCGCGACGATGGCCTGCTTGAGCTCAGCCTGGCGCTCATACCGGATGTGCTGCCACTGGCAGCCGCCACACTTGCCGGGGCCGAAATAGGGGCAGGGCGGCTCGACCCGGTCCGGGCTGGCCTCCAGCACCTCGACCAGGCGGGCGCGCGCCCAGCGTTCCTTTTCCTCGATAATCTCGGCGCGCACACGCTCGCCGGGGATGGTGTAGGGCACGAAGACCGCCTTGCCCGCGTGCCGCCCGATGCCTTCACCGCCGTGCGCGATGGCGTCAATTACCAGGTCCATATAAACGACCTCTCTTGGTGGCTGTTAGGAAAGCTGTGGAGTGGAGCGTCCTCAGACGCGGAACGGGCTCCGTGCAAGCGTCCCGGCCGTCCGCATTTGAGAATGCGGACTCCACTTTTCAAACAGCTCTTACGTAGTGCGCGGGCGCGTCAGGAAGGCGACCGCCCGCGCGTCATCGCCGCTCATCACCAGTTCCAGCACGCGGCCGCCGGTGGTCGCGGGCACGTCGATGATCTTCACAAAGTCCGCAAACGCAGCATCTCTCGGCAGGAGCGCGGGCAGCGCGTTCACCGCGGTCGCAAAGAACTTGTCGTTGAACGGGTTGCCCGGATCGCCGGGGAAGATGGCCAGTGGGTAGATGTGGGCCTCCACGAGGTCCTGGAAGAAGTGCGTGCCATATGACAGCGCAGGCCGGTTGCGGCCCTTGCCCCACCCGATCTCCACCAGCGCGCGCGTGTTGTAAAAGTCGGCGTAGCCGACCTTCAAGCCCAAGTCCGGGCTGGAGCTGCCCCACCGCCCCGGCCCCATCATGATGAATGTCTGCCCTTCGAGCCGCTGGTTCAGCCGGCTCATCAGCCGGCCCAGCTCGAGCTTCTGGCTGGGCGAGGCGAGATTGTATCTCTCCGGGTCCACGTAGATGATATGGGTGATGTTTTCGATGCGGCCGGTGGGCACCAGCTTCTCTGTCCCGAAGATGATATCCGCCTCCGGCACGCGGTCGGGAAAGCGGATCTGCTCCGTGTCGCGCTCACCGGCATAGGGCCGGCATTGCAGGAGGTGGATGGTCACGCCGGGCCGCGGATACTCCGAGCCGATTTCGGCCGTGAACTCGATGTCCACCGGGCGGTTGTAGCTGACCTCGAGCGCCTTCAGCACGTTGCGCAGGTGCGTCGCAAAAGAGGTCTGTTTGAGCAGCCCGTCGAGGGTGATGACCAGCGAACGGCTGTCCAGTCCGGCGGTCATCGCGACCAGGGGACCGATGAAGTCGTCCTTATATTGCGAGGCCAGCAGGCGCAATCCCGGATAGTCGGCCGCTAACACCTCGCTCACGGGCCGGGTGACGAGCTTGTTCTCCTGCAGGTCGATGACATCCACGTAGTACTGCGAATAGTACTTGACCTCGCGCGCACCGGCTTCAGGCCGCAGCGTGGGATGGCTGAGCGCCACCATGCGCGGGTAGTCCTCACCGACGCGCTCCACGGCGCGCGTGCCCAGCCCCACGACCAGCCGTGCAAAGCCGTCCTCGCGGCGCAGCTTGGGGCTCCATACGAACGGGTTGCGGCTGTAGGCCACGCCGGCGACAGGCGGGAAATACATATCGCGGTAGCGTGTGCCCTGCACGACCTGGATGAGCACGGCCATGCGCTCGTCATAGTCCAGGACATTGTGCTGCTTGCGATAGAGCAGGACGTGGGGATTGTAGATGCTGGCGTAGACCCGGCGGATGGCGTTGCTCAACTCCTCCAGGTTTTCTTCGGGCGTGCCCTGGTTGGGGCAGAACACGCTCTCATACATCCCGGCGAACGAAACATCGAAGTTGTCTTCCAGCAGACTGGATGAGCGGACGATCAGGGGCTGGCCGTGAACTGCATTCAGCAGGTCACGGAAGTCGTCCAGGGTGCTGCTGGGGAAGCGGCCCCGGGCATAGGCCTCCTGCAGCACGGGATATTCGCGCTCGATCTGGTCGAGCGGCTTGTACTTCTGGTTGAGGTAGGTCGTCAGTCCGTTGAGCTCCATGAAGTCGTAGCTTACGTCCGCACCGACGAAGTAGGTTTCGGGGATGACGATCTGGATCTGCTCGCACGTCTCGCAGAAGCGATCCAGGCTGGCCTGCAGAATCTTCCATGCCAGCACCAGGCCCGCAGCCTTGCCGCCGATTTTGCCGCGGCCCGCGCGGTGATTCCGAATCCACCTGAGGTCCTCGAACGTGAGGTACTCCTTCGCCACCCGCACAAACCCCAGCTCATCGCTGATGAGCGCCTTGATCAGGACGACCTTCGTCTCCTGCATATGATGGTGGACCTGGGCCAGCTCCTCCGGCGGCAGCGTGGCGAACTTCTCCATCTGTTGGAAGAGGATCTCCATGGAGGCCATTTCCGGATTGAAGCTGAGCATCTGCTCGGCAGTGGGCCGTTCTTGCAGCACCTCAAGGGCTAAGTCTTCGAAGACCTGCGGGCTGAGGTTGTAGGCCCAGTAGAACTCGGTCAGGCTGTCACGCACCTTGGTCAGCCGCCGTTCCCAGAGTTCACTCGATTCCTCGATATAAGGGTTGATGATGCCCTCACGGCGCTGCGACTGCTGCGCCTTCTCGCGCACTTCGTCCTCGAAATGCTGCTTGTTCAGAACACCGCGGCGAAACATCTCCTCGCGCATGCGCTCGCGCATGACATCGCCCAGGATCGGATACTGGCCGAGCATCATCTGCAGGCGGTTCAGCTTCGGGATGTGATGTTCTTCAGTCATACAAGCTTCCTCATGATCGGGCTGGGTGCTGTAGCGTGAAAGTATAATCTGTTCCGGCACGGGCGGCAAGCATCCCTGCGCCCGGTTTGCCGAAGGCCAGCCTCCGGCGCGACAATACGCCTGACACTTCACACCGCGAGCCGCTTCCTTCAATGACTCTCATCTACCTCTCGGCTGCGTGGGCCTGCGGTATCTGCCTGGCGCATCTGCTGTGGTCCCAGGGCGCGCTGAACTGCGCGAGCCCTGCCTGGCCGGCCGCGCTGTTGGCGGGCCTCATGGCAGGTCTGGCAATCACGATGCGCCGCCGTCCCTCCGCCCGCCGGGCCGCATGCCTGCTCCTGTTCCTTCTGCTGGGGCTGGCGCGCTACCAGGCGCAGCCGTTTGCTGCGTGTGCTGGCCCCGAGGACATCGCCTACTACAATGACCGGGAATCATACGCCACCATCGAGGGCGTTATCGCGGCCTACCCCGACCTGCGAGACGTGACTGCTCAGTATGAGGTGCGCGTCGAGCGCCTCACGGTCGACGGCGACTTGCGGGCTGCCGGTGGCCGCCTGTTGGTGCAGACCGCGCGCCTGCCCGCCTACCATTACGGCGACCGGCTGCGCGTGACCGGGCGGCTGGAGACCCCACCCCTGCTGGACGGCTTCGATTATCGCGCGTACCTGGCGCAGCGCGACATCCACAGCGTCATGTGGCGGGCCAGGGTCGCGCTGCTGGCCGAGGGCTCTTTGGCCCAAGGCCAACGTCAGGATGTGCGTGCGACCATCTACCGCGTCCGCAAGGAGGGCTCCGCGCTGCTGAACCGCCTGCTGCCGGAGCCGGCCGCGGCACTGGCGAACGGCATCCTCCTGGGCATCGAAAGCGGCATTCCGGCAGACCTGGACGAGGCCTTCCAGCGCACCGGCGCCAGCCATATCATCGTGATTTCGGGCAGCAACATGGCCCTGTTCGCGGGGCTGTTCATGACCCTCCTCAGCCGGTGGGTGGGCAAGCGCCGCGCGGCCTGGCCCGCGCTCATCCTGATCGGGCTGTACGTGCTGCTGGCAGGCGATGGCCCGGCTGCACAGCGCGCGGGGCTGATGAGCGGCCTCTACATCCTGGCGACCTACCTGGGCCGGCACAGCACCGCGTACGTCTCCCTGTGCACGGCGGGGCTGGCGATGACCGTGGTCAACCCGCTCGCGCTGTGGGACACGGGCTTCCGCCTGAGTTTCCTGGCAACTCTCGGCATGATCCTTTTCACGCGTCCTCTGAGCCGCTCGCTGGCAGCGTTCCTCGCGCGCCGGCTGCCCTCGGCCGCGCTGAAGCCGGCGTTTGACCTGCTCAACGCCGCGCTGGTCGTGACGCTGGCGGCCCAGGCGCTCACCCTGCCACTCATCGTGGCCGTGTTTGGGAGGCTGTCGCTCATCTCGCCCATTACCAACTTCCTGATTCTGCCCGTCCAGCCGGTCATCATGACGAGCGGGCTGCTGACGCTGCTCGGCGGGTTCCTGTGGGAGCCTCTGGGCCGGGTGCTGGCCGTCGTGCCGTGGCTGTTTCTGTCCTACACCACCGCGGTCGTGCGCTGGACCGCGGCCGTGCCGCTGGCCGCTGTGGAGGTCGGGCTGCTGGGCCGCAGCCTGGCCGCACTGCCGTATGCCGGCCTGGCGCTCTATGCCGCGGGCCGGCTGCTGCACGATCATGGGTGGCAGATACATTGGTCGCGGCGGACCGCAGCCTGGGCCTTCGGTCTCGCGGCGCCGCCGATACTGCTGATCGGGGTGCTGGCCGGCCTGCCGGATGGCCGGCTGCATGTCCGCTACCTGGCGGCAGGCGATGCTGAGGCCGCGCTCATCGTCACGCCGGGCGGCCAGCGGGTGTGGGTATGGGATGGCCGCGGCGACGACGCATCACTCGCGCCGCTGGCCGGTCGCCGGGTGGACGTCGCGGTGGGGCCAGATGCCGCGGCGCTGTGGCCGGACGCTCAGCCTGTAACACCGGAAGACCTTCCGCCGGGAGGACTGCTGAGGCTGGCGGATGGCGTGACGCTGGCCCGGCTGAACACAGGAGACGCGTGGGCATTGCGCCTGACCTATCGCGACTTCACCATATTGCTGCCCGCCAGGCTCGACGCGGCGGCGCAGGCAGCGCTCGCGCAGCAGCTCAGCCCCGCCGAGGTGCGCGTGACCGTGGTCAAGGCGCCGGGCGCGGGGACAGGTGCGGGGCCGAGCGTCGAATTCCTCGCGCTGGCCGCACCGCAGACCGTCCTCTGGCCGGAGGGCACTGTCTATCCGCCCGATGTCCAGGCGTGGCTGACCGCCCATGGTGCGGTGCGCGTCGCGGGTGAGGGTGTGGTGGAGGTGATCAGCGACGGTGCGCGCTACTGGGTAGAATAACAGAGTTCGACACTTGCACTTCCATGCCCCTATTGATAGAATACATGATGATCATCATGTATGTAGAGGCAGGCTCATGTCAAATGTAAGTGTTGCTGAAGCGCGAGAACGCTTTTCGGAGATCATCGCCTTAGTTGCCTACAAAGGGGAGCGTTTTGTGGTCGAACGCAAAGGCAAACCCATGGCTGCACTGGTCAGCTTAGAAGATCTGGCATTGTTGGAACAGACCGAGAACAGCCGGACAGGTCGGCGCGGTCGACGTCTAGCTGCGCTGGAACACTCTGCCGCGATACGGGAAGAAATCCTGACCGCCAGGTCTGGTAAGCTGTTGCCAGATTCGGCTGATACGATCAACGAAATGCGTGAGGATAGTGTTGGGCAATAACTATGTGGTCGTGGATGCCAGTCTCATATTGAAGTTGGTGCTGCCTGAGCCATACAGCGCAACAGCCCAGACGCTCTGGATGGCTTGGATCGCAAGTGACACAGAGATATGCGCGCCCTGTCATCTGGAGTTCGAGACTGTCTCAGTTATACGCAACCGTGTGCATCGCAACCTCCTGACAGCAGAACAGGGTGCAGCAGCGTATCATGCCTTAATGGCTCTCGAAGTCACTCTGATGCACCCTGGTACGCTGCATGAAGGAGCGTGGGCGTTTGCGGAAACCTACCACCGGCCGACTGCCTACGACGCCTACTATTTGGCGCTGGCTGATGAGCTGGATTGTGAGTTCTGGACAGCAGACGACCGATTAGTGCGAGCCGCAGTCAATCTTCCCCGGATTCACTCATTGAGCAGCCACGCGCCGTGAGGCGGGGGCCGGTTGCTCGGATAGCGTACCGGTTACGGGCACGCTGAACGCGGAGGCGCCCAGGAGCACCAGCGACACCCACACCGCGCACGCCAGCGCCAGGTGCACGAGCTGCATCCAGACCGGCGCGAGCAGTATCAGGTTGATGCCCCCAGCCACGAGCTGAACGACGAACAGCGCGACGTGCAGATTAGCCAGCCGCGTGGTGAGCGGCGAGGGCCGCCGGCTCGCCAGCGTCCGCGCCAGGGGGACGATGTAGGCCGCAGCAATCACCGCGATGACCGGATGCCAGACGCGCATCCGCACGAGGAAGTGTGCGGTCGGTTCGAAGTCAGCACGGATACCCTCCGCCAGCGACCCGGCCGGAAAGAGCGTGTCGCCCAGTGCGGTCACCGCGCCGCTCATCCCCAGGAATATCACCCCACCGAGGCCCACCAGCCACGCCGCGGCCAACCAGCCGCGGCCGCGCAGGGTCACGCGCGGTCCGCCCGTCGCCCACCAACCCGTGAACGCGAGCGCGGCCAGCAGGAAGAAGGTGTTGACAAGGTGCAGCGCCATCGAGACCGCGCGCGCCACCGACTGGTTGTCGGCTACCCAGCCGAACAGCACCAGCCCCGCGCCGATGAGGGCTTCCAGGATCATGAGGATGCCGCAGAGGACGAGGCTCTTGCGGATGACGTGCCCGCGACCGTAGACTCGGAACCCCCAGATGACCAGTGCCAGCACCAGCAGCGCGGCCAGCCCGGAGGTCAGCCGGTGCGAGAACTCGATGAGCGTCTCGATCTGCGGGGCGCGCGGCACCACGTCGCCGTTGCACAGCGGCCAATGGCTGCCGCAGCCCGCGCCCGACCCCGTCGCGCGCACGAACGCGCCCCACAGGATAACGAGTACGTTGTAGGCGAGCACCAGCCAGGTGAACGCAGCAAAACGCCGGCTCTTCAGCGAATTGTCGATGCGCACGGTGACTAGACCTGCGCCATGCTGACGAGCGCGCGGAACCCGCGGTAGGCTTCCGGCATCTCCTGGGCGGTGTACTGGACGCGCTTGCCCTCCAGCCGCCGGGCTCCCGGCAGCAGCGCTGCCGCATCGGCCATCTCCGAGCGGATGAACTCGATGACCGCCGTGATCGGCGGCGCCAGCACGAACGGCTTCGGCGGCTCATCCGCGAACAGGTGGCCCACGGCCCGCGCGGCAGCCTGCTCGATGATCTCTGCGGTCACGCGCGGGGGCAGGCATTCGGCGGACGTGCGCCCGGTGGCGCGCTTGACAATTGCAGTCTCGATGGGTCCCAGCAGCGCCTTGGCCTCCGCACAGGCGGTTTGGTCGCCGGATATCATGACCACCGGCACGCCGAAGTGGCCGCACACGGCTGCGTTCAGGCCGATCTCACCGATGGGCTGCCACTTGCCGCCGGCCTGGACGACCCAGACGCCGTCCACGCGTCCGCTCGACCAGGTATGGTCGAGGATCGCGTTCGGCGTGCCGACGCGTGCATGGTAGCCGATGAACAACGCGCCGTCCACCCCGCCGTCGATGCCCTCTACCATCGAGAAGGGCCGCGGCGTGCCGGAGTTGAGCAGGGCGCGCGGGTCCAGGTGTTCGAGCAGGATGTTGCGGTTGTCCCCGTGGCCGTCGCTGACGATGACCTCGTCCGCGCCCGCAGCCAGTGCGCCCCGGATGGCCGCGTTGACGTCCTGCGTCATCAGCATGCGGAAGCGCCCGTATTCGGCATGGCTGGAGTTCGTATGGTCGCTGTGGACGACGCCGGTGATGCCTTCCATATCGGCTGCAATGAGGATTTTCATGGGTTGGTTTCCTGTGTCATTGGCTATGCAGATGCTCGCGAATCATCAATGCTGCGGTGGCGCCCTCGCCGGCGGCCGCAGCGGCCTGCTTCGTGCTGCCCGAACGCACGTCGCCGGCCGCGAAGACGCCCGGCATCGAAGTCTCCAGGTTCAGGTCAGTCTTTACGAAGCCATACTTGTCGCGTTCGATCTCCGGGGGCAGCCAGTCGCTGTTCGGGCTCAGGCCGATGAAGATGAATACGCCATCGGGCGTCCAGGTCTTCGTCTCGCCCGTCGCGCGGTCCACGACATCGACGCCGAGCAGCTTGCCCCGCTGCGCGCGGAATGCCTGCACCGCGTGGTTGGTCACAACCTCCATGTCGGGCTGTTTTGCCACCGCTTCCTGTAGCAATCGGCTGGCCTTGACCTCCGGCAGGAACTCGACGATGGTCACATGGCGGGCAAACTGCTTGATGAACAGGCTCTCCTGGAAGCCGCTGTTGCCGCCGCCGATGACCAGCACGTCCTTGTCCCGGTAGAATGCCGCGTCGCAGACCGCGCAGAAATGGATGGCCGACCCGATGAGCTCGCGTTCGCCGGGAACCATCAGCCGCCGGTAGCGCGAGCCGGTCGCAATCAGCACGGCCTGCGCGCTGTACTCTGCACCGGACGAGGTCGTGACGCAGAGATACTGCCCGACGCGGCGCACCCCCTGCACGCCGGCTGCCTGCAGCAATTCGACGCCGAAGCGCCGCGCCTGGTTGGTCAGCCGTTGCGCGAACTCTGCGCCTGAGATACCCTCGTCAAAGCCCGGGTAGTTCTCCATGAGCTGCGTGTTGCCCACCTGGCCGCCTGCCACGCCCCGCTCGATAATCAGCGTGTTGATGCCCTCACGCGCGGCATAAATGGACGTAGTCAGCCCCGCAGGCCCGCCGCCGATGATGATGAGCTCGTAGAAGGTCTGCTTCGCTGTGGAGACCAGCCCCAGCGTGCGGGCCAGCTCCTCGTTGCTCGGCTCGACGAGCACGCGGCCGTCGGGGAAAACGATGGTCGGGACGCTGCGCATGCCGTTGTTGATGCGCTCCACCTCCGCCATGGCCGCGGCGTCCCCATCGATGTCGATATAGTTATAGGGGATGCGGTGCTCGCCCAGGAATTGTTTCGAGCGCCGGCAGTCCGGACACCATGGCGTGCCATATACGATAATCGGCGTCGAGTCGGTCGGGAGCGGAGCAGGGCCGGTCATTGAGCATCTCCTTGACAGATTTGAGTGACGGGTCGTAGTATAGCACAGGTCGCGCACGGCTGAGAACGCAATCGCGGCGGCTGAGGTTCTGCCCCAATCTGACCAGAGTCATTTTATTATGGCGCCCAACAAATTAATGTCACTACGTTTTTATTTAATAGGGTTTCTGGTCCTGTGCGCCGTGGTGGCCGGGCTTGCGCTCGCCCGCCTGCCCGATGGGCGGCTGCATGTTTACTTCCTGGACGTGGGCCAGGGCGATGCCATCTTCATCCGCGCACCCGACGGTCGGCAAGTCCTCGTGGATGGCGGACCCAGTCCCGCCGCCCTGTTGGACGAACTGGGACATCTCCTGCCCTTCTGGGATCGCAGCCTGGATTTGGTTGTGTTGACTCACCCCGATGCCGACCACATGACCGGCCTGCTGCCCCTGTTCGAGCGGTATCGCATAGCCACCGTGGTTGATACGGGGCAGGATGGCGCCGCGCCGGTATGGCCGGCGGCATTGGCCGCGCACCGCGGCCAGCACATCACCGCGCGGCGCGGGATGCAGTTCGCGCTGGATGACCTGCGGATGACTGTGCTGCATCCGGCGGAACCTCTGCCGCCGGACACCAGCGACAACGCCGCGTCCCTGGTCCTGCGGCTGGATTATGGCGAGACGAGCCTGCTGCTGATGGGCGATGCGGAGGAGGCCACCGAGAAGGCGTTGCTGGCAGCGGGCCAGCCGCTCCGGGCCGATGTCCTGAAGGTGGCCCATCATGGCAGCGGTGGCGCCACGTCAGCCGCCTTTCTCACCGCAGTGCAGCCCGGGCTGGCCGTGATTCAAGTCGGCGCGGATAACCGGTTCGGCCATCCCCATCGCGACACCCTGGCACGGCTGGCCCCGGCGGAGGTGCTGCGCACCGATACGGACGGCCGCATCGAGGTCACCAGCGACGGCCGCCGGCTTTGGGTAAACTCGGAGCATTAGGGCGTATCTGCGCGCTGTGTAGCAGCGTTAACGATTATTGGTCGCCAGATTGAGTTACAGGTCACTGTACGGGGCCGCTATATGGGTTACATATATCTCTGGCGCGGTGTGTTGGCGCCGAGTTTTTTCATGCAAGGAGAATGTAGGAATGTTGTTCACGCAAAGTAGGAAAAAGATCGTGCTGCTCATCGTGGCAGCTCTGATGGTCATGAGCCTGCCGCTGGCAGTGGCGGCGCAGACCGCAGACACCATGACGAACGGCATCACGGCGCCGGCGGACGGCGCGACGGTAAGCGGGGCGGTCGCGGTGACCGGTTATGCGAGCGACGCGAACTTCATGAAGTGGCAGCTCGACCTGCTGCCGGGCGGCGATGAGAGTGCGGCGGCCTTCCTGGACCTCGGTGAGGAACAGGGCGTGTTCACCTACACGCTGAACACCGTCGGCCTGCCGAACGGCGAGCATGCGCTGCGGCTGCGCATCGTGCGCAACGACAGCAACTACACCGAATACACCACCAAGTTCACCATCGCCAATGGCGCTGCCACTGCACCTGCAGCGACGGCCGCACCGGCCGCCGCGGCTGCACCGGCAGCGACAGCAACCCCGGCGGCTGTGGCCGCGGTTGCGGCTGAAGTAACGGGCAACGGTTTCGTGGCCCCGCGCGAGGGCGCTACGGTCAGCGGCGTGGTGGAAGTTCGCGGCAACGCGACCTCTGCCGATTTCATGAAGTGGCAGCTCGACCTGCTGCCGGGCAGCGACGCGAGCGCCGCGGCCTTCCTGGACCTCGGTGAGGAACAGGGTGTCTTCACTTATACGCTCGACACGACCAATCTGCCGCAGGGCGAGCACAGCCTCCGGCTGCGCGTCGTGCGCGGGGATTCGAACTACGATGAGTATTTCGTGAAGTTCACGATTGGCCCGGCCACGGCCGCTGTTGCGGCGCGTGCCACTGCGGCTGCGCCTGTGGCGGCGCGTGCAACCGCTGCGGTCACCACGACGACCACAACCACCACCACTGCAGTAGCGACGCCTGTGGCCATGACGAACGGCATCACGGCGCCGGCGGACGGCGCGACGGTGAGCGGAACGGTCGCGGTGACCGGTTATGCGAGCGACGCGAACTTCATGAAGTGGCAGCTCGACCTGCTGCCGGGCGGCGATGAGAGTGCGGCGGCCTTCCTGGACCTCGGTGAGGAACAGGGCGTGTTCACCTACACGCTGAACACCGTCGGCCTGCCGAACGGCGAGCATGCGCTGCGGCTGCGCATCGTGCGCAACGACAGCAACTACACCGAATACACCAGCAAGTTCACCATCGCCAACTAACAGGCGTGGTTCGTAGCCGCTGCCAGACGGCGGCGGCCAATATGGCAGCCAGGGTGCTCAGGTCGGTTCGACCAACGCAGCCTGGCTGTTTTTCATTTCCGCTTCCTTCCCCTCCACCAACCCATTGGCTGCGGCAATCTGTTCCGGGTCTCCCACCAGACCGATGCGGTCTCCCACCTCGAAAAGCGTTGATGACTTCGGGTTGGCTTGCAGCTGTCCATTGCGGAGGAGTGCGACCACCGATGCGCCGGTGCGTGCGCGCAGATTGACTTCCGCCAGGCTGCGGTCGACCAACGGGCTGCCCGCGTTCAGGCGGAGCCACTGAATCTCGATGTTGTCCGCCGCATCCAGCAGGGCGTGCAGCAGCCGGTGTTCGTCGTCCGTATTGACCGTGATGTTGTAGTGGTCATGCCGCACCGCGTCCGTGTATTCGAACACCTCACGCAGAGGGAAGCCCAGGTGCAGGAGCGTATGGCGCACCATTTCCAGGCCGCCCTCGAGCTGCGGGTGGATGACGACCTGGGCGCCGACTTCGGCCAGGCGGTGGACGCCGGCCTCGGTGGAGGCACGCGCCATGATGGGCAGCGGCGGGGCCAGGGAACGCGCCGTGACGATGACCATTTCACTGCTCACATCGTCCGGCACGGTGACGACCAGGACGCGCGCCCGGTCCAGCCCGGCATGGGTGAGCACCTCGGAGTTTGCGGCATCCCCGAAGAGGGTTTCGGTGCCTGCTGCGTTGAGCGTCTCCACCCGCTCCACGTCAGACTCGATGACCAGGTGCGGAATCTGCAAAGACCGCGCCACCTGGACAATCTGCTGGCCCACCTGTCCATAGCCGACAATGACCACATGGTTGGACAGGCCGGGGTCGGCCGGCGGCGGGGGCGTATCGTGACGATCCAGACGGCGCCACAACCATGGCAGCCGCTGAAGCGCCGCGTGTATCGGGTTGACCAGCCGGAACATGAGCGGGTTCAGCATGATGGACAGCAGCGCGCCGGCGAGGATGAGAGAGTAGTGCTCGGGCCGGATGAGGTTGAGCGACAGGCCCGCCTGGCCCAGGATGAAGGAAAACTCACCGATCTGGCTCAACCCCGCGGCAATGACCAGCATGGTGAAGGCCGAGCGCGAGAAGAAGAGGCCGAGCAGCAGGACGATGAGCGGCTTGCCGATCAGGATCAGGGTGGTGAGGGCCAGGACCGGACCGATGTTCTGCCACAGGTAAGCTGGATTGACCAGCATGCCGACCGAGACGAAGAACAGCACCGCAAAGGCTTCGCGGAACGGCAGCACATCTGCGCCGACCTGGTGGCTGAGCGGCGATTCGCTCACTACGGCGCCGGCAACGAACGCGCCCAGCGCCAGCGACACCCCGAACAGCTCCGCCGCGCCGAGGGCCGTGCCCAGCGCAATCGCCAGCACTGCAAGGATGAACAGCTCGCGCGAGCGCGTGTGCGCGATGCGGTCGAGCAGCCAGGGGATCAGCCGCCGGCCCACAAAGCCGACCAGGGCCACGAACGCGGCCGCTTTCAGCAGGGTCAGCCCCAGATGCGACAGCGCCATGTCGCCTTCCGCCGGCGCAAGCGCGGGCATCAGGACCAGGATGAGCACAGTCAGCAGGTCTTCCATCACGAGCCACCCGACCGCCGCCTGACCGTGGGTCGTGTTCAGCAGCGATGCATCCATCAGCCCGCGCAGGAGCACCACCGTGCTGGCGACCGAAATCGCCAGCCCCGTGACGATACCCGCGGCGATGGGCCAACCCCAGAGGCGTGTCAGACCGATGCCCAGGAGCGTGGCGAGGAAGGTCTGCGCCAGGGCGCCGGGCACGGCGATATCCCGCACGCGCCAGAGGTCGCGGAACGAGAAATGCAGCCCGACGCCGAACATGAGGAAGATGACGCCCAACTCGGCCAACTGGCTGACGGTCTCGACATCCCCGATGTAGCCCGGCGTGAAGGGGCCGATGATGATGCCGGCCAGCAAATAACCGAAGATGGCCGGCAGTTTCACGCGCCGGGCCAGCAGGCCGCCGACGAAGGCAACGACCAGTGCCATCGCAATGTTGATGAGCAGTGGGACTTCGTGCATTGAATTTCTCAGCGTCCTTGCCGATAGGCGGTCTTCAGACGGGCGGCCGGCCCTGCTCCACCCGGTTCAATGTGCCGTCCAGATAACCGATGCGGCAGGCATGGCGCTGAATCTTGCCGCTGGTGGTCTTCGGAATGTAACCCGTCTTGAGCAGCACCAGATCGTGCAACTGGACGGCGTGTTGCTCTGCAATGGCGCGACGCACCAGCTGCGTGAGCTCGGCCAGGCTGATTGCGCCGGGGCGGCCCGGCATGTGCTCGCGCTCCAGCTCCGCCACGATGACGAGGCGCTCACCGTCCGGGCCGTCGACCGCAAACGCGGCGGTGGCTGACGGGCGGATGGCTGGATGGGCGGCTTCGACGGTCTCTTCGATGTCCTGCGGATAGTGATTGCGGCCGTCGATGATGATCAGGTCTTTGATGCGTCCGGCAATATACAGTTCTCCCTCGTGCGTGAAGCCGAGGTCACCCGTGCGCAGCCAGCCGCGGTCATCGTCTTCGCCGGCAATGCGCGCATGGAAGGTCCTGTCGGTGTCTTCCGGCCGGTTCCAGTAGCCGTGCGCCACGGTCGGCCCGGAGAGCCAGATTTCGCCGATGCCGTCTGCGTCCATGCGCGTGAGCGTGTCCGGGTCGACGATCGCCAGCGCCAGGTCCGGATCGGTTTTACCACAACTGACCAGGATGTGCGTGTCGCTGTCCCCCGCCGCAGCCGGGACAACCCGCCGCTGTTCCAGTGCGGTCGCAGACACCGCCAGTAGGCGCGGCGCACGGTGTTTCTCGACACCGCTCACATACAGCGTGGCTTCGGCCAGCCCGTAGCAAGGGAACCAGGCCGTCGGACGGAAGCCGCACGGCGCAAACGCCTCGGTAAAGCGTGCGAGCGTCTCCGGGCGCACCGGTTCCGCACCGGTAAAGGCCAAATCCCAGCGTGACAGGTCCAGCGTGGCGCGCTGTTCCGGCGTGATCTTGCGGACGCACAGATCATAGGCGAAGTTCGGCCCGCCGCTTGCGGTCGCTTGCGTCTCCGAAATGGCCTGCAGCCAGCGGAAGGGCCGCTGCAGAAAGGCCAGCGGCGACATCAGCGTGACCGGCAGCCCCGCATACACCGGCTGCAACACCCCGCCGATCAACCCCATGTCGTGATACATTGGCAGCCAGATGACGCCGGAAGTGCCATGTGCGTTGTCGAACGCCTCATAGATCATGCGCGAGTTGTGCAGCAGGTTGGCGTGGCTGACCATCACCCCGCGCGGCGCGGATGTGGAACCGGAGGTGTACTGCAGGAAGGCAAGGTCGTCACCGGCAATTCGGGGCGCGCGCCAGTCGCCAGCCAGGGTGTCGGGCAGCGTCTCGGTCGTCTCCCAGGGCAGCACCGGGAAGCCGGGCGCCTCGGCCCACAGCGGGGTCAGCGCTTCCTGTAAATCCTGCGTGCTGAGGACAACCGCGGGCTGCGCGTCGAGCACCATTGTCTGGAGTCGTCCGAAAGTGCGCGGGCGTGGCGGATAGGCCGGCACGGCGATCACCCCGGCATAGAGACAGCCGAAG
Organism: uncultured Anaerolineales bacterium; assembly: GCA_964614645.1. GTDB lineage: Bacteria > Chloroflexota > Anaerolineae > CG2-30-64-16 > CG2-30-64-16 > MWBF01. Next base: position 11,690 of record CAZTMA010000061.1, on the reverse strand, counting down.
AAGGCGGCAACATAGTCCAATCCCGGCGCGTACAGCATGAGTGCCCGGTCACCGGGGCGGACGACACGCTGCAACCGCGCGGCGATGGCCCGTGCGCGGCGATCCAGTCCGGCGTACGTCAGCCGGTCAACTTGGGAGCGTTCATCATCGAGGAAGGTCAAGGCCTCAGGATCGGGCTGGTGCTCGGCGCGCCAGTGGAGGAGATCGATCCATGTGGCAAAATCGGTCAGCGATTGATGAGAAGAGGGTGACGGCATGGGATTCCTCACTTTCCTGTTCACGGCGCAGTGCCGCATTCCGGATTGACCAGGATCGCCATGACTTCCGGGCGCCAGCTTGCCGGGCCGGGCGCCACAGAGAAGCCGAGCCGCTTGAGCAGGCGTACGGACTGCCGGTTATCGGGTTGGGTGATGGTGACCAGCCGGAGCAGGTGCATGGTGTTGAAGGCGAAGTCAATCAACGCCCGGCACGTTTCTTCAGCATAACCCTGGCCCCAGAAGTCGCGTCCCAGCTTGTAGTAGAGCTCGACCTCGGGGGTTGCGAACGGCGGGCAGGGCAGGATGTAAAGCTGCAGCCCGGCCTGGCCGATGAACTGCCCGGATTCTTTCAGCGTGACGGCAAGCGTGCCCTCCCCATCTTCCTGGTTGTCCGCGATATGGCGCCGGATGAGCACTGCGCGTTGTTCGAGGGTGCGGGCGAAACCGGGATCGAAGCGGTAAACATCGGGATGCCCTTCAAGGATGGCGTGCGCAGGCTCGATGTCCGCCTCTGTGTAGGGGCGGAGGAGCAGGCGTTCCGTCGCGAGCGTGGGCGGCATGGCTAGGCTACCTCGAGAGCTAAATCCGGCTCGACATCGAAATCCAGCGCGGCCGGGCCATCTGCCAACAGCCGGTAGTGCGCGACCGCGCCGATCATCGCTGCATTGTCGGTGCAGAGGAAGAACGGCGGGATGGACGCAGGTACGGGCAGCCGGTCCAGCACCGCGGCGCGCAGGGCCTTGTTGGCAGCCACCCCGCCGCAGACGCACACACGTGCGACACCGTGTTGGCGCGCGGCATCCGCCGTCTTTTTGACCAGCACATCGACCACTGCAGCCTGGAAGCTGGCTGCCAGGTCTGCCACGGGCAGTGCGGCCGGTCCCAGCTCACGCACCTGGCGCAGCACCGCAGTCTTCAGGCCGCTGAAGCTGAAGTTGAAGCGGTGCTCTGGATGGATGGAGGTGTTGGTCAGCCCGCGCGGGAAATCGAACGCGGCCGGATTGCCGCCTTCCGCCGCAGCCTGGACGGCCGGCCCGCCGGGATACGCGAGGCCCAACAGCCGCGCGACCTTGTCGAACGCCTCCCCCGCGGCATCGTCCAGCGTCGCGCCCAGCCGCTCGTACCGGCCGTGCCCCTGCATCAGGATCAATTCCGTGTGCCCGCCCGACACAATCAGCACGAGCAGCGGAAACGCCCGGCCCGCGGCATCCAGGTCGGGCAGGCTGGGGCGGGTGAGCGTGTCCGGGTTGATCTGGCCGCCCTGGTCGAGCCAGTTGGAGTAGAGGTGGCCCTCCAGGTGGTTGACGGCCACGACCGGCAGGCCGCGCGCCCACGCCAGGGCCTTGGCCGTGTTCACGCCGACCAGCAGCGAGCCGGCCAGCCCCGGTCCCCGGGTCACGGCCAGTGCAGTCAGGTCGTCCCAGGTCACGCCGGCCTCGTCCAGGCTGCGCTGCACGACGGGCACGATGTCGAACACATGCTGCCGCGAGGCCAGCTCCGGGAAGACGCCGCCATATGCGCGGTGCAGCTCAATCTGCGATGCGACCACGTTCGAGCGGATGCGCCGGCCGTCCTCGATGACTGCCGCAGCCGTCTCGTCGCAGGAGGTTTCAATGGCAAGAATCAGGCTCATGGCTTACAATACAGCTCACTCTTCTCAAGACTCACAGGGAGCGACCCCATGACCAAAACACTGGCCGAATTTCAGGCGGAGCGCCTGGCTGCCAACGAGCGCATCCTGGCGGGCGACAACCGGGCCATCAAGCGGTTCTTCCGGCTCGACGGTGAAGCATACGAGGATGGCGCGCTGTCTGCCAAGACGAAGGAATTGTTGGGCCTCGTTGCCTCTATGGTACTACGATGCGACGACTGCATCACGTATCATATCATCCAATGTGCCAGGCAGGGTGTCACGGTTGCCGAATTCGAGGAGGCCTTTGCCGTCGCCCTGATCGTCGGCGGCTCCATCGTGATCCCTCATCTGAGGCGGGCCTATGCCCGGATGGATGAGGTGCTCAAGGCGAATGAAGAATTACGAATTGAGAATGAGTAACGAGTAAGGAGTAATGCGTGTGCTACTCGTGGCTCGTTACTCATTCGTAATTCCTCATTCCTAATTCTCAATTCTCGTCTCTCTCCTGCCAGGCCAGCCATGCGCCATAGAAGTAGGCGGAGCCGCCGGGCGCCAGAATGGTATCCGGCGGCGGCATCTCACCGATAACCTGTGCGCCGCAGTCGAGCAACTCGGCCAGCGGCCGCGGGTCCAGGTAGGTCCGGATGAGCGTCTCCTGGTCCAGCAGCAGCAGGCCGCTGATTTCCGCGCCGGGCGCCGGCCGTCCCAGTGCTGCGGCCCGAAAAACTGCGTTGACGAGCGTAGCGGTCCCGCGGCGCAGATTGAACGTCGCAGTCCACACGAGCAGCGGGCGATACGGCTCGGTCCAGCGGTAGGCGATAGGGCGCGGGGTCTGGCCCTCGCGGCAAAAATAGGTCACGGCGCTGTCGCCCAGGGAAATGGGACAGTTCGCTTCCTCTTGCGCCTCGCGGACCACGGCCTGATGCCATTGCTCGCCCGCTTCAAGGTGCCCCCCGATGCCGACGAATGCGCAGACATCCTGGCGGCCCCGCGCACCAATCGGCAGCGCATGGAGCGCCAGCCCGAACACGAGCTTATCGCGCCACGTGAGGATGAGCCCGGTCGACCGCTCCGCCGTGGGGCCGCCCAGCTCGGCCAGCTCGCACTCGCCGCCGCTCACCAGGGCGGGTCGCTCGCCGATCATGTCGTCGTAGTCGTTCACAGGTCGCCTGCTATTCCAATAAGCCGGGCGTCGGGCCGTCCATATCTGTCTGGCCCGTGACGCCCAGCGTGTTCAGCGCCGCGACCGCCAGCCGGTCGGCGCGTTCGTTGAGGGGATGCCCCGCGTGCCCCTTGACCCAGTGCCACGTGACCTGGTGCGGGCGCATGGCCGCGTGCAGCGCGCGCCACAAGTCCTGGTTCTTGACCGGCTGTTTGCTCGCCGTGCGCCAGCCGTTGCGCTGCCACGTCGCGAGCCACTCGGTGATGCCCCGGCGCAGGTATTCCGAGTCGGTGTGCACCTCGACTGCACAGGGCCGGGTCAGGGCCTGGAACGCCGCGATGGCCGCGCGCAGCTCCATCCGGTTGTTGGTGGTCAGGGATGCGCCGCCCTGCAGCACCTTCTCGTGCTCACCATAGCGCATGATGGCGGCCCAGCCGCCCGGCCCGGGGTTGCCGGCGCACGCGCCATCCGTGAAAATTACCAGCTTCGTTGCGTCTGCCACTTACCTGATCCTGAATGATCGCTGCGGTTCGCCTTCCGGCGCGGGGCTGATCTCAACGTCTTCCACATCCGCCAGGGTCGGACCATCATAGCACCAGACGAGCAGCGCATTGACTGCCTGCACCGGCCCTTCGAATAAGGCCTCCACTGCGCCATCCCAGCGGTTGCGGACCCAGCCCGTCACCCCGCGGACCTGCGCCTCGTGCCGGCAACTGGCCCGGAAGCTGACCCCCTGCACGCGTCCCTTGATGATGACCTGCACGCGTTTGTGTTCCATGGCATACCTTCTTTCGGCATCTCGCGCTGCCCGGCACAAGGCCGATTCATCAGGGATTGTAACACAGGGTGCGACGTCGGGGCATATCGAGGCGGGAAACGCAAGTTACTGGAGTGGAGGCTTCAGCCAGTTAGGTAGCCAACGTGCGTACACACCCCAGGCGTGCAAGCACGCCCACCCGCTGAAGCCTCCACTCCAGTTTGATGCCGTGCTCAACAGAGAGGAGTCCGCATTTGAGAATGCGGACGTGGCACGCGAGTGAAATGGCCGGTTAGCGCCGGGCACCCATCCGCCGCGCGGCCAGGACGAGCGCCAGCAGCCCGCCGGTCAGCAGCGCGGCGAGCAGCAGCACCCAGCCGCCTCGGCTGCTCAGGACCGCGGGACCGCCCGACTCGTCCCACAGGAGCGCGCCGCGCGTGACCCCCGGCAGGCCGAACAGCAGAAAGACCCACAGGTCGTACCCCCAGTGCAGGCCGATGGGGAGCCAGAGGCTCCGCCGCGCGGCGTAGTAGCTCCAGGCCAGCCCGAAGCCGCCTACAGTCACGACGCTCCACCAGCCCGGGCTTAGCCGGAAGGGCGCCAGGAGGTGCAGCAGCACGAACAACACCGCGGTCGCGACCATCGCGGCGGTCCGATTCCACCGGGCTTCGATGGCCTGGCGGAGGATGCCGCGGAAGATGAGTTCCTCGATCCAGGCGGCATGCGTGGCTGCGGCGAGCGCCAGCAGCACCGGCCAGATGCCGGGATAGATCGCGCGGGCCGCGGGCAGGTAGCCCGAGAAGTGCGCGATGCCCGCGCTCAACAGCACGCCTGCGAGGGGCGCGAGCAGACCCACCGGCAGCCACCGGGCGCCTTGTCCGGAGAGGCCGAGCGCCGCGAACGAACCCCGCCGGGTCACGCGGAAGTAGACGCCGAGCGCGGCGAGCACGGCGATGACTTCAGCGAAGTTGGTGGCGATGGTGGTGGTGTGACGGATGATCGCGGGGGCGAGCGCCGCACGGCTCAACAAGGCGGGGATGAGTACGCTGAACAACAGGCGCAGCGGCAGGGCCGCGACACCGATGACGACCAGTGCGGCCAGCGCGGGCCGGATGGCCGCCGTGTGCGCGGCCAGACGCGTGCGGAGAGCTGCTGCCGGCCCGGTCATGCCGGTCAGCAGGTGATGTGGAACAGGCCCAGCACCTTGCCCTCGGCTGCGTTCCATTTCTCGATGGCTTCCGGGGTGGGGTAAAGCTCGGGTTGGCAGTCCTGCTCCTTGAGGAACTGGGCGGCCTCGCGGGAGAGCTGCAGTTGGCCCTCATGGCCCGCGCCGATGATGATGCGTTCGGCCTTCTTGCGATACAGCTCGCGAATTTCGAGCAGGCTCACGGTGTGCGAGGTGCCGTGCACGGCCTTAGAGAGCTGCTTATTGCGCTTGCGCACCTTGCCGCTCAGCCGGATGATAATGTCGTGCTCATACCGTTTGCCTTCAACAGTGATATTGCCGAACCAACAGTCATCAATCTTCGGTCTCATGGCTGCCACCCTTATCGCGTTCAGGAGCTTACGCAGGCCATTCTAGCATAAATAGAGGCAGGTCACAATGAAAATGAAGTTTTGCGCGCAAACTGCTTTCGTGATTGCGCTTACTGCCCGGCGTGCTATAATCAAGCAGAGTTAAAGCAGCACCACAATGGAGGCTCCATGAACAGCGTGCGCATCGTAGCAGACAGCGGGTGCGATTTGCCGGCGAACCTGGTTGAGCTGTACCAGATTACCATCGTTCCGGTGTTTGTGCGTTTCGGGCAGGAGATGATCTCCAGCGACGAGCTGACCAGCGACGAGTTCTGGCGCCGCGCTGCGGCCGGCAAGGAGCTGCCCGGCACCTCAGCGCCCTCGCCCGGCACATTCCATCGCGTCTTTCAGGCGTTGGTCGCCGCGGGGCACGATGTGGTCTGCCTGACTCTGCCCGGCAAACACAGCGGGACCTACAATTCGGCTTGGCTCGCGGCTGAGGATTTCGGTGAGCGCGTGCGCGTGGTTGACACCGGCTCGTTTTCCCTGGGCATGGGCTTGCAGGTGTTGGTGGCGGCGCGCGAGGCGCTGGCCGGCCGCAGCGCAGACCTGGTGCAGCGCACGGTCGAGAGCCTGCGCGAGCGCACGTCGGTCATCTTCGTCCTCGATACGCTGGAATGGGTGCGCCGCGGGGGCCGGTTGGACCGCGTCCTGCCGCTCATCGACCGGGTGGCGCGCACGCTGCGCGTGCGGCCGGTGCTCGAGATGTGCAACGGCGAGTTCCGCCTGGTGACCATCACCCGCTCGACGCACAGCGCCCTCCAGAAGCTCGAGGATGAGCTGCGCAACCGCCTGCCTGTGGAGTCGTTCGCGGCAGTGTACACCCGCGGCTGCGAAGTGGCCTCAGACCTGGTCGATTGGGTGGCGCGGTTGACGAACCGCCCCGCCGGTGAAGTGCTCGTCATCGAGGCCGGCGCTGCTTTTGCCGCACATGCCGGGCCCAAGGCCCTGGGGGCGGCCATTATTCGCAATTGAGACACGATGTTGAGGTGGAGCGTCACCGGCGACGTTCCCACCCCTGTGGAGGCGCGAGGATGCGATCCAACGGTCAGCGTGAAAGGCTCCGTATAGCAGTTCTTTCCGATATTCACGGTAACGTCGTGGCCCTGGACGCGGTGCTGGCGGACATGGCGCTGCGCGGGCCGTTCGATGAGATTGTAGTGGCCGGCGACCTGGTCTGGTCGGGGCCCTGGCCGGCCGAGGTGGTGGACCGGGTGCGGGCGCTGAATGCGACGGTCATCGAGGGCAACACCGACGCCTTCTTCCGCCCCGAGAGGCAGGAGCCGCCCGCGGGGAAGGAACCGGGCCGCTTCGAGGTTCACATGGCATGGATGCAGGAGCAGTTGGGGCCGCAGCGGGTCGGGTTCCTGGGGCAATTGCCGTTCAGCCACCACATCTCACCGGCGGGCCGCGGTGCACCCCCCGGCGACTGTGACCTGCTGATCGTCCACGCGAATCCGTATGACCTGGAGCGGCCGATCCTGCCGCAGATGCGCGACAGCGACCTGGACGAGTTGTTATTGGCCGGTGAGCTGCCGAGCTGCGAGATGTTGGCCTTCGGCCACGTGCACGTGCCGTACATCCGGCACTGGCGGGGCCGGACGCTGGTGGATGTCGCGAGCGTGGGCCTGCCGATGGACCGCGATCCGCGCGCTGCGTACGCAATCCTCCTATGGGACGGCGCGGCGTGGCAGGCGGAGCACCGGCGGGTGTTCTACGATGCACCGCTCGTGGCCCACCACATGCGCACCGGCGGGATGCCGCGCGGCAAACACTTTGCGGACCGGCTCATGGCCGCCGGCTACCAACCGATGGGCCAACCTGCGTTCGTGATGGCTGAATGAAGGAAGCAATCCGGCTGCAACATGCTTGAATTTCTCCTGCCCCTGCATCCGCGGGCGGTGCACTTCCCGATTGCGCTGACCCTGGCCGGCGTGCTCTTCGCGGCACTCGGCCTCCTCCGCCAGAAACCGGGCTGGATTGCGTACGGCCAGATGAGCCTGCTGCTGGGCTGGCTGGGCACGATTGCCGCCATCCTCACCGGCCTGTTCGACCAGTCGGCCGCGCCCCAGACGCCGGAGGTGCTCGCGATCATCAACCAGCACATCACCGCGGGCATCGCCCTGCTGGTAGCAGTGGGGCTGGCGCTGTACTGGCCGCTGCGCAACAAGCGGCTGTGGGGCGCGGGCGGGGCCCGCTGGGGCTACCTGGCACTGCTGCTGTTGATTGCGGTGCTGGTGGCCGTCGAAGGCTGGCTGGGCGGGAAGCTGGTTTATGAACTGGGCGTAGGAGTGCGCTGATGGAGACGAAGTGGTACACCGGCACGGGCGACGATGGATTTACGGGCGTGTTGGGCCGGGAGCGCGTGCCTAAGTATGCCCTGCGGCCGGAAGCCTACGGCACGGTAGACGAGGCGTCGGCGGTGCTGGGGCTGGCTCGTGCGCAGGCGCGTGATGTACGCGTGCGCGGCCTGCTGCTGACCATCCAGCGTGACCTCTACAACCTGATGGCTGACCTGGCGACGCAACCCGAAACGGCCACGCGGCCGCCTTGGCTGAAGGTCGAGCGGCTGGCCTGGCTGGAGGGGGAGACGGATGCGCTGGGCACGGAAGTGGAGATGCCCAAGGCATTCATCGTGCCGGGCGACAGCGTAGGCGGCGCAACGGTGGACATCGGGCGGACGGTCGTGCGCCGCGCGGAGCGGCTGGTGGCCCGCCTGAGCCACGAGGGCGAGCTGCGTGACGATACCTCGCTGAAGTATCTCAATCGCCTCTCGTCGCTGCTCTTCCTGATGGCCCGCCTGGAGGACCGCGCCGAAGGCGTGGACCGGTTCACGCTGGCGGCCGGCGACTGACCCGAACAAGGAGACGACCCATGCTTCTCGGCGCGCATATGTCCACGACGGGCGGACTGAGCACGGCCTTTGCACGTGCCCGGCAGATCGGCATCAACACGATGCAGATTTTTACCAAGAATCAGAATCGCTGGGAGCAGAAACCCACGCCGCCGGAGGAAATCGAACGGTGGCACCAGGCACAGGCGGAGACCGGCGTCGCGCCTGTGGTCGCACACGCGGCTTACCTGCTCAACCTGGGGACGCCCGATGAGACGAACTGGCAGAAATCCGTCAATGCGCTGGCCGATGAGCTGACCCGCGCAGAGCAGCTCGGGCTGCTGGGCGTCGTGTTTCACCCGGGCGCGCACATGGGGACGGGCGAGGAGGCCGGGCTGCAGCGCATCATCGAGGGCATCGACCGCGCGCACGCCGCGACGCCGGACTTTCGCACGCTGACCCTGGTGGAGGGCACCGCGGGCCAGGGCACGGCCCTGGGGTATCGCTTCGAGCACCTCAAGGCTATCCGCGAGGGCGTCCAGGCCCCGGAGCGCGTGGCCTTCTGCCTGGACACCTGCCACATGTTTGCGGCCGGCTACGACATCCGCACGCCCGAAGCATACGCGGCCACCCTGGCGGAGTTCGACCGCGTGGTCGGGTGCGCGCACATCAAGTGCTTCCACTTCAACGACAGCAAGAAGGCGCTGGGCTCGCGGGTGGACCGCCATGATCATATCGGCGCGGGCGAGCTGGGCCTCGCGGCGTTCGGCCTGTTCCTCAACGATCCGCGCTTCGCCGACACGCCCATGATCCTCGAGACCGAGAAGAGCGACGACATGCACGAGGACGTGGAGAACCTGCGCGTCCTGCGGGGGTTGGTAGAATAGAACGCTGATCTAACTGATTGAACTGATAAGTCTACTTTGACTGATCATGTCAATCAGTCAAATCAGCGTCATCTGTGTTCTATTTTCGCTTACTCTTCTAGCTGCCGCGCGAGGTCGGCGGGCTGCGTGACGGGCAGGTTGCAGACGTAGTTGCGGCAGACGTAGGCGGCCGGCTGGCCGCCCACCATGCCCCGGCCGGCCAGCAGCGGGATATGCTCGCCGGCTCCCGCGTCCCCCGGTGCAGCGAGCGCGATGACACTATTGGGTAGGAAGCGGGCGTACACCTCCGCCAGCAGCGCGCGTGTCTCCGCCGCGGCCGGGTCTCCCACCAGCGCGATTTCCACCCCTGGGTGCAGATACAGCTCCAGCGCGCACAGCAGGCGGCCGAACGCGCCAGGCTGCTGGCTCATCGCGTCCGCCATGACCTGCATGATGCCTTCTGCATCCGCCATCCCCTCCGGCCGGTCCAACAGGCGGCTCAGGCGCAGGAACAGCTCCGCGGTCAGGCTGTTGCCCGACGGGATCGCGCTGTCGATGAAGTCCTTGCGCCGCGCGACGAGCGTCTCATGGTCGTCGCTGGTCTGGAAGAAGCCGCCCCGCGCCGGGTCACCGAAATTCGCAGCGATCGTTTGCGCCAGCGCGGCCGCAGCCTCCAGCCACTCCCGCTCGAACGTCACCTGGTAGAGCGCGACCAGCCCCAGCGCCACCGCGGCATAGTCCTCCAGATAGGCGTTCAGGTGCGCGCGGCCGTCCTTGTAGGTGCGGTAGAGCCGCAGGCCGGATGCCGGAGGCTGGGCGCCGCCGCTTCCAACATCCTGCACCATTTCGTGCAGCAGGAACTCAGCGGCGCGGCGGGCGGTCGCGATGTAGTCCGGCCGGTCGAGCGCCGCGCCGGCCTCCGCGAATGCGTGCAGCATCAGGCCGTTCCACTCGGCCAGCACCTTGTCGTCGCGGCCCGGCGCGATGCGCTGCGTGCGCGCCGCGAGAAGTATGTTCCGCCCCCGCTCTGCCGCGGCCATCAACCGCTCCACCGAGACGCCCAGGTCTGCAGCCACCACCGCCGCGTCGCGCTGGATGTGCAGGATATTGGCGCCAGGCCCGCCCTCAGGGAAGTTCCCGCGCGCAGTGACGCCATAGTAGGCGCTGAACAGCCGCGCGTCTTCCTCGCCCAGCAGCGCGGTGACCTCTGCGGGCCGCCAGAGGAAGAATTTGCCTTCCTCGCCTTCGCTGTCCGCATCCTGCGCGCTGTAGAACCCGCCGGCCGGGCCGGTCATCTCGCGCGTCACGTAGTCGAGCGTCTCTTCCACGATGCGGCGGAAGAGAGGATTGCCCGTGACCTGCCACGCGTGGAGGTAGGTGCGCGCAAGCTGCGCGTTGTCGTACAGCATCTTCTCGAAGTGCGGCACGAGCCAGAGATCGTCCGTGCTGTAGCGGTGGAAGCCGCCGCCGAGCTGGTCATAGATGCCGCCCCAGGCCATCTTCGTCAGGGTGTGCGTGACCGCCTGCAGCAGGGCCGGATCGTGCGTGCGCCCGTAGGCGACGAGCAGGAAGTCCAGGTTCATCGGCTGGGGGAACTTGGGCGCGTCACCGAAGCCGCCGTTGAACCGGTCGTAGGAGCGCAACGCCCCCTGTACAGCGCGGTCCAGCACTTGCTGGTTGAGCGGCGTCTCGGCGGCCTGCAAGGCGGCGCTCCGGTTGAGCGCGTCGGCCAGCCGCGCGCCCGCGGATTCCAACTCGCGGCGCCGCTCGCGCCAGGCTTCGGCAATCGCCAGCATGACCTGCCGGAAGCCGGGCATGCCCTGGCGCGGGGTGGGCGGGAAGTACGTGCCGCCATAGAAGGGCTTGCCCTCGGGCGTCAGGAACACGGTCATCGGCCAGCCGCCGTGCCCGGTCATCGCCTGCACGGCCTCCATGTAGATGGCGTCGATGTCGGGCCGCTCCTCACGATCCACCTTGATGTTGACGAACAACTCATTCATCAGCCCCGCGGTCTCCGGGTCCTCGAACGACTCGTGCGCCATCACGTGACACCAATGACACGCGGAATAGCCGACGCTCAGGAGGATGGGTTTGTCCTCGGCCTGCGCGCGGCTCAGCGCCTCCGGTCCCCAGGGATACCAATCCACGGGGTTGTGCGCATGTTGCAGGAGGTACGGACTGGTCTCGTGAATCAGACGGTTGGCTGCGCCGGCGGCATGTGTTTCGGTCATGGACAGGCCCTTCATCAGGTGAAATCTGGATTATGCGGCAGTCTACCACAGGATGGCGTGCGGCGAACGTAGGATGGCGGACGATTGGAGCGCATGTGCGCGTGCGCGCCGCGCTCTTGCCTTGAACGGCGTTTGTAATTATACTTGTACTATGCTTGTTGTACTGGAGGGCTCATGTGTCGTCGCTTACGTTTCGAGATCGCGTCTCTCGGCCTGCTGATGCTCGTGCTGGCAGGCTGTAATCCTGCAGGCTCCGGCGCGGGCCCCCTGCCGACCCCTGTCCCGCCGACGGCCATCCCACTGCCGACAGCCACTGCTGCTCCACCCGATGTGGAGCAAGTATTGTCCATTGAGGTACGCGATGCGACCGGCGCAG
>CAZTMA010000060.1:9851-28404 GCA_964614645.1 uncultured Anaerolineales bacterium | reverse complement strand
AAGGGAGCGAATCGATGACGCGTGAAGAGATACGCCTCACCGCGCTGACCACGGCAGCCGGCTGAGCGGCCAAGATGGGCCCCGAGGCCCTGGCGCACGTGTTGCGCCCTCTGCAAGGTCTGTTTCAGCCCGCACTTTTCCCGAATCTCCTGGTCGGCCTCCAGGTAAGCGATGACGCCGCGGTCTATAGAATCACCGGCGATGTGGCCGTGATCCAGACGCTGGATTTCTTCACGCCGGTGGTGGATGACCCCTACGACTACGGCGCCATTGCAGCCGCCAACGCGATGAGCGATGTCTATGCGATGGGCGGCGAAGTGGCGCTGGCCCTGAACATCTGTGGCTTCCCGCCCAAGCTGCCGGAGGAGATCATCGCCGAGATACTTCGCGGCGGCGCGGAAAAGGTCCTGGAGGCCGGCGGCGCACTGGCGGGCGGTCACACGGTGGACGACAACGAGCCCAAGTATGGACTGGCGGTGATGGGCCTGGTGCACCCGGATCGCATCCTGACCAAGGGCGGCGCCCGGCCCGGTGACCTGCTGGCGCTCACCAAGCCGCTGGGCGTGGGCATCATCACGACCGCAGCCAAGGGGGATGCGGCCGACCCGGCGCACCTGCCCCCGGCCATCGCCAGCATGAAGCGACTCAACCGGGATGCCGCGCGGCTGGCCCAGCAGGTCGGCGTCCATGCCTGCACCGACATCACCGGTTTCGCGCTGTTGGGCCATGGATATGAGATGGCCGAGCGCGGCCATGTCCGGCTGCGCTTTCACCTTGACCGGCTGCCCTTCCTGGAGGGCGCAACCCGCTACGCGGATGAGTGGCTGTTTCCGGCGGGGACGTGCCGCAACGAGAGCTGCTTTGGCCGCCATGTGACCTTTGCCCCGGAGATTCCCGACGAGATGCGACAGCTCCTGTTCACGCCTGAGACGTCGGGTGGCCTGCTGCTCGCCGTGGCGTCTGACAGGGCGGATGCACTGGCCGAAGCATGCGCAGAAGAGGGCCAGCCTCTATGGATCGTAGGTGAGGTGCAGGAAGGGACAGGGATCGAGGTAGTGTACTGACAGTGTACTGAACCCGCCCTTGAGATGCCAATGTGCAACGTGAGGCTTTGTGCCCGCCTCGCACGCTTCAAACACGGCGCAATATTCGCACAAAGTAACTTCTCTCACATATCTCCGCTAGCAGCAGGCATACCATCCATGTGCAGCGCCCTGGCCCGGTGTCAGGTAGTCTTATCGCGTCTTGCGAGCATAGGATGGTTCGTTGATGCCAGCAACCTCGTACCAGGATTTCGAACTGCAATTGGGGCCGCGCACGGCCGCGGGCTACGAACTGGCCGCGCGCACGCCGGCCGGCGAGGCGCGCGCGACCTTCACTCTGCCCTCTGGGCAAGCAGCACGACCTGAGGCACAAGGGTTGCAGGACGCGGCTGCCGCGCAGGAAACCGGGACCTCTCTGTTCAAGGCGGTCTTCTCCGGCGACACCTTGAGCCTCTATGACGCCGGCCGCGCGCTCGCCCGGCGGGACGGCGCTGGCGTGCGCCTCCGCCTGCGTATCCTCGCACCGGAGCTGGCCGCGCTCCCCTGGGAGACGCTCTACGACATGCGGCGGGGCGAGTTCGTCGGCCTGTCGCAACAGACGCCCATCGTCCGCACCGTGGAGACGCTGGCGCCGTTGCAGCCGCTCGCCGTGACGCCGCCGCTGCGCATCCTGGCCCTGGTTGCCTCACCGGCGAACATGCCGCCGCTTGATGTGGCACGCGAGCAGGAACTGCTGGCACATGCGATAGGCAAGGCCGGCGGGCAGCTTGAGCTGGCGTGGACCGCGAACGGCACCTGGCGCGAGCTGCAGGAGCAGCTTCAACAGGGCCCCTGGCACATCTTCCACTTCATCGGGCACGGCTACTTCGATGAGTCCACGGGCGAGAGCGCCCTGCTCCTGGCCGGCGAGGACGGCCGCGCCGACCCGCGCAACACGCGGGAGATCGCGCGCCTGCTGGCGGACCACCCCGCGCTGCGCCTCGTCGTGCTGAACGCGTGCGAAGGCGCGCACGCGGGCACGCAGACCTTATACGCGAGCATCGCCGAGCACCTCGCCCGCCGCGGGCTGCCCGCGGTGCTGGCCATGCAGGATGTGATCGCCGACACCGCAGCGGCCGAATTCACGCGCAGCTTCTACGGCGCGTTGAGCCATGGGCTGCCGGTCGATGCCGCATGTGCGGAGGCGCGCAAGGCGATGAGCTTGGCCGCGCCCTACTCGTCCGGCTGGGCCACACCCGTGCTGTTCATGCGCAGTGTGGATGGCGCATTATGGGCGCGGCCGGAACAGGCCACAGGGGGAGCCATGGACACAGACCAGCCGCAGCCGTGGTGGGAGCAGGTCTCCAACGCCATCGGCAGTGTAGATGCCAGCAATGCCGCAGGGGATGTCATCATCGCGGTCGTCGGTGCAGGCGCGCGCAATGTCGCAGCCGGCAAGAACATCACGCAGACCGTGCACGAGGTGCTCGGTCCGCCTGCGCCGGATGACAGCGAGCAGGTCAAAGGGGGATTTGCCGACCTTCTGGCCGCGCTGGCCCGCCTGCCGGTGGATGCGGCCGCGGCTGAACGTGCGAAAATGCGCATCGAACTTCTGCAGGAGGAACTCACCCGCGGCGCTGATGACACCCCCAACGCGGGCACCATCACCAGCATGGGCGATTGGCTGCTGACCAACCTGCCCGCGCTCTCCGGCGCACTCGGCGCCCTGTTTGCTCTGCCCGCCGCCGGCCGCGCCATCGGCCGGGCCGGCGAGCCGGCGGTGCAGTGGGTGCAGCAGCGCTTTGGCAATGGATAGACAGGACGCACTCCCGTGACCGCACCGCACGACCCAAGGGGCAAGCCGGATTCGCAGGGCAACTGGCTCATGCGCCAGTGGCAGCGCCTGCGCGGGGGACCGTGGCGCGATGTCGTCATCGGGCAGGTGGGCGAGGGCGCGTCCAACGTCGTCATCGGCAAGAACAACATCCAGATCAACGTCGGCGGCCGCAACATCACGCTGCCGGTCTGGCTCATCACGCTCGCCCTATTCGTCATCATCGGCTTCCTCGCCTACCAGCCGCTCATCGAGCCGTGGCTCTTCCCGTCGCAGATGAACGCCACGTTCAACATCGCGATCGCGGAGCTCGGCAGCCTTGATGCCCGCGGGAGGGTGAGCCGCCTGCCCTTCGGCGCGACGCTCAGCAAGGCCATCTACGACAAGCTCATCAACGAATATGAGCAGAACTACCCGGAGCTGACGGGCAGGCGCGACGGCGTGCTCATCTGGGAAGACAGCCTCGGCCGCGCGGCGAAGAACGTCCGCTTCGGCGTCATCCGGGGGGCCACGCCGGAGGCGCGTGCGGAACAGGCTGCGCGCCTGGCCCGGCGCATCGGCGCCAACCTGGTCATCTACGGCTATCTCAGCCCGGACGACGCCGGCACTGACGAATTGACCCTCGAGTTCTATGTCGCCGGGTCAGAGACGGTGCGCGGGGAGCCGGACGCCATCAGCGGCCGCCATGTGCTCGGCCGCGGGGTGCAGGTGCCCGTGGATGCCCGGACGGAGGCCATGAGCGCCGCGCTCTGGCTGAGCGACGGCCCGCTGGCCGTGCGCTCCCAGCTCATCTTCTGGCTGACCGTGGGCCTGACGTACGAGACGCTGAATCAGGCTGACGTGGCGCTGAACATCTTCGAGCAGGCGCGGGACCGCCTGAACCTCGGGACCGGGGACGGCGCGGCCGTGCTGGAATACTTCATCGGCCGCGAGGCCTTCTGGCTGCGCGAGTATGACAAGGCCATCGCCGCGCTGGAACGGTCGCAGCAGCTCGATCCCGCATACGCTAATGCGGGCATCACGCTGGCGAACGTCTATTACGACCGGGCCCAGCTTTACTATGTCTCGAACCCGCCTCCGGCCGAGCTGAGCGAGTGCATCACCGAGGCGCACCTGGCCGCCGCCGCACCGACAGAGGCCGCGGCGATCGCGGACATCGACGCCGCCATTGCGGAGTTGGAACGGACGCTTGCCACGGTCGATCAGTCACCCTGGCCGCCGATTGCGGCCGTCGGCCGGCTCTCGTTGGGCAACGCGTACCGGCTCAAGGGGCAGAGCTACCTGCTGGCCCAGCCGCGCGACCTCGCGCAGGCCGAGGCCTGGTTCGACAAGGCGCTGCCCGAATTTCAGAGGGCGCTCCAAGACTTCACGGAGAACGAGCAGAAACGTTATGTCGCCTGGACGCACCTGGGCATCGCCACGGTACACCTATTGCGGGCCTACGTGCCGATCCAACAGGTTGCAGCCGACGAGGATGCCGCTACGGCTGCCCCGAAGAAGCAGGCCAGCATCCGCCTCTTCGAGGAGGCCGCCGCCGAAGCGCGCCAGTGCATCGACCTGAGCGCCGATGTGGGTGACCTGGCATTTCGCCAGAAGGTGCTGGACTGCGGCTGCATCTACTATGAGCAGCGCGCCACAGCCCTGGCCGCGCAGGTGCAGGGTACCATGGAGGAACAGAAATGATGCGAGCAAAGTATGCCGCGTTGATATCGATAGCAATGGCGAGCTTGGTAATCATGCTCGCCTGCACACCGCTTGAAAGCGCAGCCCAGGGCGACGAGCCCGGGCAGTTGAGCCCCGACGTGCCGGTGGAGAGTTCACTCACCAGCCGGTTCGGGGAGGAATGGGTCGTGGCCGGCTGCGCAGGCCAGGTCATGACGGCCACCATGGAGAGCACGGCCTTCTCGCCCAACCTGGAGCTGTATCCGCCCACGGGCCGGACGCCGCTGGCGACCACCCGCAACACGAGCCGGCGCTCCGTCCAACTGGCCGCGACCACCCTGCCGGAAAACGGCGAGTACACGCTCGTTGCGCTCGGCAGCAGCGTGCGCGACCGCGGTGCGTACTCCCTGACCGTCGTCATCTCCGGCACGACCGCGCTGCCCGAAGATGTGAAGCTGCTGACCCCCGGCGAGTCGTTGACCGGCACGATCAGCAGCCGCGACGGCGAGGAATGGAGCTTCTCCGGCTGCGAGCGCGATGTCGTTACGCTCACCATGCAGAACACGGGCTCCAGCCAGAGCAACCGGTTCGTGCCGCGGCTGGAGCTGTATGGGCCGACAGGCCGCACGCCGGTTGCGACGAGCGCGGCCGGTTCGACCGCCAGCCGCAGTGCGGGCATCACGGAGTTTGCGCTGCCCGAATCCGGCCTCTACACGGTGCTGGCCCTCGGGCAGAACATCCGCGACCGCGGCCCCTACTCGCTCTCATTGGAGGTGGAGGTCGCAAGCGAGCCGGCTCCCTCACCCACACCGACGCGGCCGTCCGGACCCATCTGCACCGTTGTCTCGGCGGGCGGGCTGCGTCTGCGCGGGGGGCCGGGCCTGGACTACCCGATCATCGGCGGATTGCCGGTGAACACCCAACTGCGCCCGCGCGGCCGCGACGCCGCGGGCACCTGGATCGAGGTCGACCGGATCGGCTCCGCGCAGCGCGGCTGGGTGAGCGCCGGGACACAGTTCGTGCGCTGCAACGTGGCGATCAACACGCTTGCCCTAGCACCGATCCCGCCCAAGCCGACCCCGACGCCTACCGTGCGGCCGACCGCCGCCCCGCCAACGGCCACCCCGCCGCCAACTGCCATCCCGACGCCCGCCGTGAACAGCGGGCTGCCGCAGCCGGAAGGCGCGCCGGTCCAGGGGCCGGGCGAACCCGGTGACCTGGAAGGCGACATCTATGTGGGTTCGCGCTCTCTGGTCGGCACGCGTGACGGCGGGCCGGTCCTGCGGGGTCCCTTCTACCTGGAGATGTTCGTCTTCGATCCGAGAGAGGGGGACGGCAGCGGCGCGGGCATCGAATACGTGACGTTCACGATCAACTGCCCGAACGGCGAATCATATAGCCGGACCGAAGTGAATGAGCGCTTCTGCGCCTTCGGCGGCGACGGCCCGTGCACCACGGTCAACCCGGCGCAGAGCAGCTTCCTGCCCGACTCGCAGTGCTCGATCCAAGATGGCACTTACTTTGTCTCGATCGAGGTCGTGCCGGACAATCGGGGTCGCCAGGGCGGGTTCTGGAACTTCAGCTTCTCACTCGACCAGACCGGCAGGTAACGGGGACGGGCGCACCTTGCGCCACAACGCGAAGACGGGGAGGCTCCAGGAAATCTGGCCTCCCCGTCTTGGCTGTAATCTCCTGCCGGGATCGGGCTAGCTCGCAGTGCCTGTGCTAAGACCTCCTAAACTCCTTCCAGGATGAAATCCACAGCCGAGACCTTCGAGGTCTGCCATGTAGTTTCCACTGTGGAAGCGGTTGAGTAACGGTCTAGCCCTCACCAAACCTGTTTACTTGCCAGTCGGCACGTACCCGTCGGACAGGGTCTTCATGAACGCCACAATGGCATTCTCCTCGCCCTTGGTCAGGCCCAGGTTGCCAAGTTCATCGGTGTTAACCGTCTCAGGTACTTCCGGATCGGGCCACATTTCGACGTCGCGCGTGTTGTAGAAGTGGGTGATCTCATCGAGCGACTTGAAGTAGCCGTTATGGCCGTAGGCCTTCACGAACTTCTTCGAGGGGCGCAGGTCCACGTTCCGCAGGGTCGGGACCTTGTGCTTGCCCAGTTCAGCCTCCCAGTCAGCCCCAGGAACCTTGTCCCTCAGGAAGCCGCCCAGGCCCGGGTCTACGAAGTCAGGAGTGTGAGCATAGACCGGGTTTTCGGGGTTCTTCGGGATGCCCAGGTTGTCGTAGGAAAAGTCGGTGAAGAGCGGCGGCTCACCGTTTGGTCCAGGCTCGCTGATATGGCAGGCCGAGCACATAGCCTTGCCTTCGAACAGTTCAAGGCCCCGCAATTCCTGACCCGTCAGCTTGGCTTCGCCCTTCAGCCAATAGTCAAACTTCGACGTGAACGGGTTGACTTCAGAGGACTTCTCGTACGCGGAGATGGCATAGCCGATGCAATCATAGAGCTGATCCACATCGCTGCCCGGGCATAGCTGTGCGAAAAGCGCTCCATAGATCTTTGAGTTCTGAGCGCGCTGCACCACGTCTGCCTTCGTAAGAAGCGCCTGCTCCACAGGGTTCAGGAAAGGTCCCTGCGCCTGTTCGGCCAGGGGATCACCGAGGATCCAGCCAGTTGCGCGGCCATCCCAGAACATGCCGCCGATCCAGAGGCCCTCAGCTTCATCGAAGTAGAGGACCGGGCTGTCGCCACCGTAAGCCGCGGTGGGCGGCTTGCGATCACCGAATCTGTCAGGATATGAGCCGGGGTAGACCGAACCGTGCGCATTGATCATGGAGTCCGGGCCGGTCCAGCCGACTGCCGGGTCGTGGCAGGTGGCGCAGGACTGGTTCGCACCCGCCGACAAATTCTCATCGAAGAACAGGGCTTTGCCCAGCTCCTCTTGCGGTGTCAGGCCACCTTCAGCGGAAGCGCCGGCCACCATCAACACCATCACAACCACAATGGCGAGCGCCAGGGACAGAATACTTTTCTTACTCATGGGACGTTTCTCCTTCAGTACAGCATGTGGGTGGGAACAACTGCGTTCAGCCATTACTTCTTCTCTCAGTCACACCTCCTCTCAGCGATGCGCGGCCGGGGCAAGCCACGCCGTCCAAGTCAGTTCTGCCGGCAGTTGGGGCACAGGCCGTAGAAATCGAGCCTGTGGCTCAGAATCTCGAAACCGGTCCGGCGTGCCATCTCGGACGTCAGTTCTGCCACCGGCACAGCGTCGAGATCTACGATCTTCCGGCAACGGGTACAGATCAGGTGCGGGTGCGGTGTCGGCTGCCGGCCGTCAAAGCGGTTGTCGTCGTCGCTGAAGCCGAGTTCCAGCACCTCCCCCATTTCCTTCAGCATGTTGAGCGTCTTGTAGACGGTCGCAAAACTCATACTGGGGAACTGGGCCTGCACCTGTTCGTACAGATGCGCCGCGCTGGGGTGGGCTTCGCTGGTCGCGATGACATGCAGGAGCGCCAGCCGCTGGGGTGTCATGCGGTAGTGGCGTGCCCTGAGTTTGACGAGCAGCTCGCGATATCTGGCTTCGCTGTCGAACACGGCGCCTAATCCTGCCTGCAAAATACTGCTATGGATAATCAGTATCCGCAGACAGGATAGCACCATTCGTCTCAAGTGTCAAGAGGAAAAAGCAACAGAAGGTACAATTGACAATGCTGCCAACTACATCAGCATTGCCTCTGCGAAGTTGCGCATGAAGCGCGGGGTGCGCGCCAGTTCGAGGTAACGGATGCGGCCGGCGATGGCGCATGCCTGGCTACGCTGCGTGCGCGAGATGAGCGCGAGCCGCGCGCCCGTGCCCGCCGCATTGCCCACCTGCGTGACGCGCGCCAGCGGCACCTGCGGCAGCAGGCCGATGGTCATGGCGCTCGCCACGTCGATGTATGTGCCGAACGCACCCGCGATGATCACCCGGTCGACCGCGTCAGCCGTGATGCCCGCGTCCTGGAGCAACGTCTCGATGCCGCAGCGGATCGCGCCCTTCGCCAGTTGCAGCTCGCGGATGTCGTGCTGCGTCACGGTGATGGCGCGGCCGTTGCCCGCCTCGCTCTCGCTCGCGACCTCGAATTCGACATCCAGGTCGGCCTCGCGGACGCCCGGCCCTGCAAGCCGCCCGCGCTTGTCCAGCATCCCGTGCAGCCGGAGCTGCGCGACGACATCCAGGATGCCCGACCCGCACAGGCCCACCGGCGGCGCATCCCCGATCGTCTTGTACTCGACCTTGTTATCCACGATCAGCACCCGCTCGATGGCGCCGGGTGCGGCCCGCATCCCGAACTTGATGTGCGCGCCCTCGAAGGCGGGGCCGGAGGCGCACGACAGGCTGGTCATCTGCCCGCGGTGGGTCAGGCACATCTCGGTGTTCGTGCCGATGTCGATGGCCAGCGTCGTGTCGGCCGCGTCTGCAACGCCGGTCGCCAGCAGCATCGCGACGTGGTCCGCGCCCACGTAGCCGGCGATGTTCGGCAGCAGGTGGACATACGCGCCGGGTGCGAGTGCCAGCCCGATGTCCCGCGCCCTGACGTCCACCGCGCTGCGCACCGCAGGCACGTAGGGCGCGGCGGCCAACTGCGTCACCGGCAGGCCGAGGAGCAGGTGGTGGATGGCAGTGTTGCCGACCAGGACGGCATCGACGATGTCCGCCGGCTGCGCGCCGATCTCCGCGCACGCATCCGCGGCCAGCCGGTTTAGACCCTCGGCCAGCAGCCCGGCCATGCGCTCGGACTCCTCCGCCCCCTTGCCAGCGTAGACCAGCCGGGCGATGACGTCCTCCCCGTAGGCAATCTGCGGGTTCATCGCGCCGCGCGCGGCCCGAGTCTGGCCGGTCGCCAGGTCTACGAGATACGCGGCAATCTTGGTCGTGCCGATATCCACGGCCAGCCCCAGCCACGGCGCATCCGCTGCGGCGACATGCACTACCTCGCGGCCGCGCAGCGTGGCCCGCGCGTGCCAGTCCAGCCGTCGCAGTTCCGGTGTGGCCGCGCGCACGACTGCCAGATCTGGCAGCCGTACATCGACGCCGCTCGCGGCCGCAACCGCCGCGCAGATGCGCTCGTCGTCCCCACGCAGGTCCTCCAGCGTCGGCCGGTCCATCGTCACCACGTGGCCTGTCACCGAGGGCTGCACCTCCGTGGGCACTTCCAGCCCCTCGATCTGGGTGCGCTGCAGCGCGGTGAGCGATTCGGCGGGTACGTGCACGCGGCAATCGCTCAGCGGCTCGGCCAGGCAGGCCAGGCGATACCCCTGTTCGAGCTCTTCGGGCGTCAGCTCGCCTTCTTCGGTCAGTGTGACGGGGGTCAGTGTGCCCGCAACAAGCTGCACCCGGCAGCGGCCGCAGGACCCGTTCCCGCCGCAGACGCTCGCCAGGTCCACGCCCAACGCGCGCGCCGCATCCAACAGCGTCCCGCCTGCCGGGCAGGTCCCCCGCCGGCCGACCGGCTCGAAGTCAACGGTATAGGACATGATTTCCTCGCTCAACGCACCCTGGCAAGCCAGCCGCACAGCAGGCCGAAGGCGGCCATGACGCCCAGGCTGGCGAACGCAACGGGCCAACCCGGCCCCTCCGCCAACGCGCCGAAGATGACGGGGCCGATCAACATGCCGGTATTCTGGCCGACCATGATGACGGCCATCGCAAGGCCACCGAGCCGCTCGTCGCCCGCGGCCTCGACTGCAGCCGAGAAGATATTCGTCGGAATGAGGCCGAGCGCCAGGCCGGTGACGACCAAGAGCGCGACAAGAGCCGCGTTGCTCATGACATGCGTCAGCGGAAGCAGGATGATTGAGCACGCGAGTCCGAACACGAAGAGCTTCTTGCGTGAACCCATCCGGTCGGACAGGAGCCCTCCTGCGGGCGCAGAGATAATCGTAACCAGCGTCGGGATGCCTGCCAACACTGCGGCCTGCGCCAGCGGCGTCCCACGTTCGGTGGTCAGAAAGGTGGGCATGTACGTAGCGAACCCGATCACTGCAGCGTTGAACGCGCCGAACGCGCCCGCCAACAGCCAGATGTTGCGGTTACGCAGCGGGCTGGCTGGCATGGCCCGGGCCGGGGCTGACGGCGCATGGCCCGCGACCGCCGGAGCAGGCCGGACGACGAGCAGGTAGATGATCGTCATCACCGCCGCATAGGCTGCGCCGACCCACCAGACCGCGGGCCAACCCGCAGATTGGGCGAGCGCCGGCGCGACAATCAGCATGGCGGCCGTACCGACGGGCACCCAGGCCGACCAGATGCCCATCGCAGTGCCCCGCTTCTCGGCGGTGAACCACTGCGCGATGAGCGCGGGGGCCAGCACCGCCATGAAGCCGGTGCCGACGCCCTCGATCACGCGGCTGAGGAGGAGCGTCGTATTATCCTTGCTCAGCGCGCCTACGGCCGCACCGAGGACCATCGAGCCGCCCGCGATGATGCCGGTCGTCCGAAAGCCTGTCCGTTGCAGGATGAACCCGGAGGGCAGCGCCAGGATGAGACCGGTGATGGCAAAGACCGACATCAGCATGCCCGCACCCGACACAGACAGGTTGAGCGCCTGCATCAGGATCGGCATGATGGGCGGCACTTTGAACTGGTTGAGGGGCGCGGCGATGCTGAACAACAGGAGCACGGCCAGGATCAGCCACGCGGTCGTACTGGTGGCCCCGCGGGCGCCGTTGCGGGCAGCGTTAGTCTGCATGGGCTTCCTTGTAGGTGAGGTCCGCAATGCAATACGTGCCGTAGGGGCGGGGTCTCCCCGCCCCAGACACGCATTTCAGGGCGGGGAGACCCCGCCCCTACCTGGTTTCGTCACGCGTTCCTAATAGACGCCGTGTTCCCGGCAGGTGTCGATCAGCGCGTGCATGTTCTCCGGCTTCGCGTGGTCGACCACCGCGCCCGGCGACAGGATGAAGCCGCCGTCGACCGCCACGTCCGCCAGCAGCGTCTTGACGTAGGCCGCCACATCCTCGGGCGTGCCGGTGGAGATCATCGAGGCCGGCACGTTCCCGCCGAAGCAGGCCCAGCCGCCGAACTGCCGCCTGACCTCCTGCATGTCGGTCTTGTCGAAAATCCAGATGGTCGAGCCCGCGGGGATGTCCGGGTCGCGTGCGATAACGTCGAGCCGCTGGTTGTAGCCGCCCTCGACGAACAGGAACGGCACGCAGCCCTCGTTGACCAGGCCCACGATGACCGCTTTCAGCGTCGGCCAGTAGAACGTCTTGAAATCCTTGTCCGACATGAAGCCGTCCGCGCCCTTGTGCAGCGGGATGAACACGACAGGCACGCCGCTGTTGGTCGCCGCGCGCACGCCCGAGGCCACGGCCAGGGGCACCAGGCGCTCCATCGCCGCGAGCACCTTCTTGGGCTGGCGGAACTTGTCGAGCATGATGGCGCGCGTCCCGCGCAGCGTGTCGCCCAGGGTGTCGAACGGCGCCTTGGTCGCGCCGCCGATGAACGCGGGCAGGCCCCACTTCGTCATCGAGTAACCGTCAATCGGGCCGATGGCGTTCGCCCAGCGCAGCGCCTCCTGCCCGGCCTCCAGCAGCTTTTCGAACGCCTGGCGAATGGGCGGCACGCCGGCGGATATCATGTAGGGGCCCGTGAAGGGCAATTCAGTCACGTCCGTCATGGGGCCGAGCATGGACCAGCCGGCCAGGCTGCCGAACACGCGCGGCAGGTAGTAGCGCATGAAGAAGTCGGTCGGGTCGTTGATGAGCAGGTCGTACTCGTCCGCGTGCATGTACTCGGCTTCGAGCGCCTGGTACGACGCGCGCGGGTCGACCCCATGGCCCGGCCACTGGTAGAGCTTGTAATCCAGGATGTCGAACAGCGGGCCGGAGCCGGTCATGCCGCAGCTAATGACGGTGTCGGTCTGGAAGTCCTGGTTGTACTTCTTGAAGGCCTGGCCGAGCTTATCGTAATCGTACATGACCTCTTCGGTGGTGAAGCCGGAATAGGCGAAGGGCACGATGCCGCTGTTCAACATGATGGGCACCCGCACCGGCTTCTTGCACTGCACGACATCCTTGAACATCTGCACGCGTTCCCGGTACGCGGCCTCGGCCTCAGGCGTATCGAACTGCACGCCAGGCGCGGCCCAGCGTGCAAAGCGTTCCTCGAACTTCTGCTCACGAGTTGGATTTGCCATGTTATTTCGCTCCTGTGGTCCAGCTCTTGGCGAGCGTCACGGCAGCCATCGCATCCGCGCCGAACGCATCCGCCCCGGCGTACTTGCACACCTGCTCGTCCACCGTCCCGCCGCCCACCATGATCTTCACCTGCTCCCGCAGCCCCGCCGCCGCAATCGCCGCCACCGTCTCCTTCATCGAGTCGTACGCCAGCGTCAGGAACCCGCTCAGCGCCACCACCTGCGGCTTGACCTCCACGATCTTGTCCACGAACGCCTGCGGCGCCACGTCGATGCCCAGGTCGTGCACCTCGAACCCATTCACGTCCAGCATGAACACCACGATGTCCTTGCCGATGTCGTGGATGTCGCCCTTCACCGTGCCGACCACCACCGTGGCATCCTTCACCACGGCCTGCCCCGCCACCAGGTGCGGCTTCACCTCTGCCGAGATGCTCTTCAGCATCTCGCCCGCCAGGATCAGCTCCGGGATGAAGTACTCCCCGGCCTCGAAGCGCTGCCCGACGACGCCCATCGCCGTCCGGCACGCGTCCAGGATCGCCGCCGGCGCCGTCCCTGCCGCCAGCAGCTCCTGCGTCAGCGCCAGCGCGCCTTCCTCGTCCATGTCCGCAATCGCATTGATCAGTTGTTCCGACATTGAAAAACTCCTTCTGCCGTGCTTAGTAGATGCCGAACTCGCGGGTGGCGTCGATCCACGCGCGGATGTTCTCGGGGCGGCTGCCTTCCATCTCACCGACTTCGGTGCTCATGATGAACCCGCCGCCCTTGCCGACAACCTCGCACACCTGCCTGGTCCGCTCGCGCACCTGCTCGACGGTGCCGCTCTGCAGCAGCGAGTTCTTCATGCCGCCGATGATGCACATCGTGTCGCCGACAATCTCTTTGACCTTGAAGATGTCGCTGTTCTGGAACATGCCGCCGCTCTTGCCCCGGGGCAGCTCCGCCAGATAGTGCAACCGCTGGTCCCAGATGCCCTCGTAATACGGGATGGGGTAGATGCCGTTGTCGATGAGCGCCAGCATCATCTTCTTAAGCTGGGGCCAGTAGAACTTCTCGAACTGCGGCAGCGACATGAAGCCGTCCGAGCCGCGGTGAAGCGGGATGAAGCAGTTCGTCAGCCCGGTCGCCTTGGCGAAGTTGAGGGCAAATTCGAGCTGGTAGTGCAGCACGAGTTCCTCAGCAGCCAACAGCTTGTCGGGCCGGCGCAGCATATCCAGCATGATGCCGCGCATCCCGCGCAGCGTGTCGGACATGAAGTCGAACGGCGCCTCGATGAGGCTGCCTGCCAGGTAACTCGGCGGGAAGCCCAGCGCGACCATGCGGCCGACGGATTCGCCCATCCGTGCGCTGTCTTCGACCGCGGCCTCGATCGCCCGGCCCAGCGCCTTCAGCGCAGCCTGCATGGGCGGCGTGGCGAAAGCCGTCAGGTTGCCGAGGTTGTAGTGGCCGAACGCCAGCAGGCTGAACGGCGGCAGCGCGGCGAACGGCTCCAGCTCCCGGAACGCGCGCGGCAGGTAGGTGCGGATGGCCCAATCGGACGGGTCGCGCAGGAAGGCGTCGTAATCCTCGCCCTTCATGAACTCGTGCTCGACGAACTGGAACGAGCCCGAGGAGGGCAGCCCGTAACCCGGCCAGCGGGTCATGCGGTCGCCCAGGGCCACGCTCGGCCGCGGGCTGTTGAACAGGCCGAAGATGGTGTCCGGCTGGAAGTCCAGCGCAGCCTTCTCCATCAATTCCTGGGCTTTCGCCGGGTTATCCTGCTGCTCCTGGTGCGTGATGCCGCCGTACTCGCCCAGGAAGTAGCCTGCGCCCATATTGACCGGAATGCGATCCGGTTGCCGCAGCGCCAGTGCATCCTGCAGGCGCTGCGCGCGCTCCGCAAACAATTGCTCGTTGCTCTTGCCTGCATCCAGCTTGTCGGTGAAAGGCATGTTGGCCATGTTATTTCGCTCCTGTGGTCCAGCTCTTGGCGAGCGTCACGGCAGCCATCGCATCCGCGCCGAACGCATCCGCCCCGGCGTACTTGCACACCTGCTCGTCCACCGTCCCGCCGCCCACCATGATCTTCACCTGCTCCCGCAGCCCCGCCGCCGCAATCGCCGCCACCGTCTCCTTCATCGAGTCGTACGCCAGCGTCAGGAACCCGCTCAGCGCCACCACCTGCGGCTTGACCTCCACGATCTTGTCCACGAACGCCTGCGGCGCCACGTCGATGCCCAGGTCGTGCACCTCGAACCCATTCACGTCCAGCATGAACACCACGATGTCCTTGCCGATGTCGTGGATGTCGCCCTTCACCGTGCCGACCACCACCGTGGCATCCTTCACCACGGCCTGCCCCGCCACCAGGTGCGGCTTCACCTCTGCCGAGATGCTCTTCAGCATCTCGCCCGCCAGGATCAGCTCCGGGATGAAGTACTCCCCGGCCTCGAAGCGCTGCCCGACGACGCCCATCGCCGTCCGGCACGCGTCCAGGATCGCCGCCGGCGCCGTCCCTGCCGCCAGCAGCTCCTGCGTCAGCGCCAGCGCGCCTTCCTCGTCCATGTCCGCAATCGCATTGATCAGTTGTTCCGACATTGGAAAACTCCTTCTACGGTCTTATTCCAGCAGACCCGCGCGAAACGCACGGGTATAGTTGAGACAATGGCGGTCGATACCGAGCGTGGCTTCGGCGGCCAGCAGCGCCTTGCGCAGCTCCCGGTCCAGCGGGTCGAGGATGGCCGAGTCCAGCCCGGCCTCCAGCATGAGCGTGAGGAACGCCCGGTTGATGAGTGTGCGCACGGGCAGGCCGTAAGACACATTGCTGAGGCCTGAGGTGAAGTGCACCTTGGGGAATTCACCCTTGACTGCGCGGACCGTGCCCAGCGCGACGCGCGCCGCGTTGCCGCTCGCGCCGATGGTCATGACCAGCGGGTCCACGTACACCTGCTCGTCCGGGATGCCGGCGCCGCGGGTCTCTTCGATCAGGCGGCGGACGATCGCCAGCCGGCCATCCACCTCTGCGGGGATGCCCTTGTCGTCCATCGCCAGCGCGATGATGCCGCCCTGCGCCTGCGCGGCCAGCGGCAGCACGCCGGTCAGCCGGGCAGCCTCGCCGCTGATGGAGTTGATGAGGGGCGGCCGCTTGACCTCCGGCAGCGCCGCGGCCAGGGCCGCGGAATTCGCACTGTCGAGACAGAGCGGCTTCTCCACGACGGCCTGCACCGTCTGCACCAGCCAGACCAGGTCATCCGGCTCGCGGTCGGTCGGCGTGCCCGCGTTAACGTCGATCCACGTGGAGCCAGCCTCTGCCTGGCTGGTTGCGAGCCGCTGAATGAATTCGGCATCGCGGTTCAGGACCGCCTCTTTGACCGACTTGCGGGTGCCGTTGATCTTCTCACCGATAATCTTCATGCTGCAACCTCACTCTGACGTTGATGGCGGGCGGGCCGCCGGGAAGAAATGCTCGTAGCGGACGATCTCGCCGGGCGGCACGACCACGAATTCGTCGTCCCAGGGGCCGGTCAGCATCTTGTGCGCCAGCGAGTTGGAGCCCTGGATCTCCTCGAATCGCAGGCCCCAGCGCTCCGCCAGGCGTTGGGTGAACTCGCGGTAGTGCGTCATATCGCCGCGGCCCGTATCGATGAGGGCCAGCCGCGTGTAATGCTTGATGGAGAGCCGGATCAGGCGGTCGGCCCGCGCCTCGCCGTACTTCACGGCCAGCCGGTCGAAGTCGCTGAACGGCGTGTCACCGACCTCGATCCACCCCTTCGTGAGGTAGTACGTGCCGGGTTCGGCCTTGATCTGCTTCTTGTACTCGTCGCGCGAGCCGAGGAAGATGGAGATGCAGTCATCGACGTGCGGAATGACCAGCGTGCAGCCGTTGGCGCGCAGGCCCATGACGGCCATGCTGCAGAAACCGTAGCCCAACAGGATTTCGTCCACGGCACCGGCGGCTGCGTCGATCGCCTCCTGGAGCGCGGCCTTGAGCGAGCCGGGCTGCAGGTGGAGGCCGAAATCGAAGACCTGGTAACTGACATCCGGTGGGAGCAGCGGCAGCAGTTCCTCCATCACCGTGGCACAGGCGAGAACCTTGCGTGAAGCAGACAATGAGACTCCTTTGGCCGGAGCTAAAACGTATTGGCGGGATTCTATAATACCCTAGGGTATTTGTCAAAAAAGACAAACCGTTGTATCATCCTGCACGAAAGAAGACGTATAACGATGAGCCGCCAGACACCGCCCGCCCCTCCTGCGTCGCCCGCCGGTGCACCGCGCATCGACCGCGAACGGTTCGAGCCGCCCTACTACCAGCTTGCCCACATCTTGCGCCAGCAGATCGCGTCCGGCGAACTGCGGCCGGGCGACCGCGTACCCTCGGAGGTGCAGCTCTGCGAACGCTACAGCGTCAGCCCGATGACCGCGCGCCGCGCCCTGACCCTGCTGCTGGACGAGGGACTGGTGACGGCCGCGCGCGGCCGCGGCACGTTCGTGAAGCCGCTGGTGCTGGGCGCGGCGACCTTCGGGCTGCACGCGCTGGAGGAGTTGTTCAGCGGCGAGCGCACTGCGGTCCGCTTCCTGTCGGTCCGCACGATCCCTTCAACACCGCGCATCCACCAGCGGCTGGGCGTACCCGTCGACGACAAGGTCATCGCCATCCGGCGGCTGCTCTCGCGCGACGGTGCGCCCGTCGCCTATCACCGGGAGTACCTGGTCTTCGACCCCGCGCGGCCCGTCGTCGAGGCGGAGATGGGCATCACCAGCCTGCAGGGCCTGTTCCAGGGCCGGGGCGAGACGGTGCTCAAGCGGGGCGACCTGCAGATCCAGACGACGGTGCTCACCGAGGAGGAGGCGCGGCTGCTCGACGCAGCGGTCGGCAGCGCCGCGTTCCGCATCGAGCACACCTTCTACGACTTTGAGGACCGGCCTATCAGTTGGGGCTGGTTTATCGTGCGCGGGGATCGCCTGCGTTTCCACGCGACCGTCGGCGTGCCCAGCGCTGCAGGGGCGGGGTGACCTCGCCCGGCACCGTATGGGGTAGGGGGACCCCCCATTGGGCGGCGGAACCCCGCCCCTACACGCATTGGCCTGGAGAACGAGCATGGATCGACCTGATAACAACGATGATATCCAACGACGCCTGTCTGCCGCACTGGCCGACCTGCGGGAGAACGAGGTATTGGCTCTCGTACGCTGGCGCATGGCGCGCGGCGACGACCCGCTGCGCATCATCGAGGACTGCCAGGCGGGCATGCGCGAGGTCGGAGAGCGTTACACCCAACAGCGTTACTTCCTGTCGGGCCTGATCATGGCGGGCGAGATCCTGCGCGAGGTGATGGAGATTGTCATGCCCTCGGTCGAGGAGCGCTTCTCCGGCAAGAGCGCCGGCCGGGTGCTGCTGGGCACGGTGCAGGGCGACATCCACGACCTGGGCAAAAACCTGCTGGTCATGCTGCTGCGCGTCTACGGTTTCAACGTGCTCGACCTGGGCGTCGATGTCGCGCCCGGGGAGTTCGTGGCGCAGGCGCGCGTGTTTGAGCCCGACATCATCGGCATGTCCGGCCTGATTACCGCGGCCCACCCGACGATGCGCGAGACGGTCAACGCGCTGCGCGCAATGATGGCCGCCGACGGCACACGCATCCCCATCCTGCTCGGCGGCCAGGTGGACGCCCAGGTCTGCGCGTACGTAGGAGCGGATCATTGGTCCACCGATGCGATGGAGGGCGTGCGCCTGTGCCAGCGCCTGGTGACCGCCCCGTAGGGGCCGACCTGTGTGTTGACCGGGCGCACACGTAGGTGCGCCCCTACCGCCGAATGATGATGTACCGGCCGACCTGTGCGTCGACCGGGCGCACACGCAGGTGCGCCCCTACCGCCGAATGATGATGTACCGGCCGACCTGTGCGTCGACCGG
>CAZTMA010000060.1:0-9751 GCA_964614645.1 uncultured Anaerolineales bacterium | reverse complement strand
GATGTACCGGCCGACCTGTGCGTCGACCGGGCGCACACGCAGGTGCGCCCCTACCATCGAATAACGGCGTACCGGCCGACCCGTGCGTCGACCGGGCGCACACGCAGATGCGCCCCTACCGCGCCAGCCAACCGCCGTCCACCGGCACGACCGCACCGCACATATAATCCGACGCGGCGGACGCCAGGAACACCACCACCCCATCCAGGTCAGCCGGGGTGCCCCAGCGCCCCAGCGGGATGCGCTCCAGAATGGCCGCAGTGCGCACCGGGTCCGCGCGCAGCGGCGCAGTGTTGTCCGTCGCCATGTAGCCCGGCGCAATCGCGTTGACGTTGATGCCGTGCTTCGCCCACTCATTCGCGAGCGCATGCGTCACCCCCGCCACGCCGCTCTTGGCCGCGGTGTAGGACACGACGTTGATGCCGCCCTGGAACGACAGCATGGACGCGATGTTGATGATCTTCCCGCCCGTGCCCTGGGCCACCATCGCGCGGGCCGCGGCCTGCGACAGGAAGAAGACCGCCTTCAGGTTGATGTGCAGGACGTCGTCCCAGTCGGCCTCGCTGAAGTCCAGCGCGGGACCGCGGCGGATGATGCCCGCGTTATTGACCAGGATATCCAACCGCCCCAGCTCCGCCACCGCCTGGCCGACGACGGCCTGCAGGTCCGCGACGGACGTGTCCAGCAGGTCGCAGCAGATCTGCACATAGCGCCGGCCCAGGGCCCGCACCTGTTCTGCCGTCGCGTCGCTGGTGCAGCGGTCCAGCCCGACGATATCCGCGCCTGCCCCGGCCAGCGCCAGCGCCATCCCCTGCCCCAACCCCTGTGATGCGCCCGTCACCAGCGCGACGCGGCCATCGAGCCGAAAGAGATCCTGCATGTCGGTTCACTCCTTGAACCCGGCGAAAGTTCAAAGGTTGAAGGTTGAAAGTTGCGGCTGTGCACCGGCACACCCTCCACCGGCAAACGTGCAACCTTCAACCTTCTAACCTTTCAACTTACCCCCGTTCGATCGCTTTCAGCATCGGCACCGTGCGCGACACCCAGCCCAGCGCGGGATCGTCCACCGTTGCTTGGACGCGTTGGTTGCCCGCCAGCATCCAGAGGAAATAGCTCTGGTAGCCGGGCGCGCTGTTGGTCGTGTGATAGCCGTTCGGGGCCATCAGGATGGTGTTGTCCTTGACGATGTAGCCCGTGTCGATCTCGTCGTTGTAATAGCGCACCATGCCGAACCCGTCCGCCGGGGTCACCTTGAAGAAGTACATCTCCTCGTGATACGCCTCGCGCGGCAGGTCGTCGACCTCGTGCTTGTGCGGCGGATAGGTGCTCCAGTTGCCCGACGGGGTGTAGGTCTCGCCGACGATGAGCCGCCGCGCCGGCAGATTCGGCTGGCCGGCCAGCGTGAGAATCTGGTGGAAGGTACGCGAGAAGTTCGCCGCGCCCCATGTCCCGCTCGTCACCTGCTCAGGACCGATCGCGTAGGGCGCAGTCGCCAGCTCGCTGGGCGCGCTGCACAGGCCCACCTCCAGCCGCCCCTGCGCGGTCACGGTGAAGTCCGCGCCGCACGGGATGTAGACTGCATGCGGCTTGCCCGCGAAGACGTTGGGCCGGCCGCCGACGTTGGCAAACTCCTGGCCGCCGACGTTAAACGTACCCTTGCCGCCGAGAACGACCGCCAGCACCTCGCGGTCGCCGGTCGCAGCGCTGTAGCTCTGCCCGGCAGGCAGGAGGAGCAACTGGAAGTCCAGCAGCTTGCACGGGTTCGCGGGCAGATGGTTGATGCCCTCATGCGCGGGCACGGCTGTAAAATAGGTCATGTCGCCTCCTCGATGTCGTTTCAGCGTCCCAGCTCCAGCGCGGCCAGGATGAAGGCCGCAATGCCCTTGGGATCGTTCGTCACCACTCGTTCGGTCACATAGTACTCGTAGCTGCCGTCACGATACGGCGTGCCGCCCAGCCCGGCCGCGCCGCACGTCCAGTGCAGGCTGACGTGGCCGGCCGGGTCCACGTGGATGAAGTGCGCGAGCACCTGGTCGAAGCTCGCGCGGGCCACGGCCAGCCAGGCGGCAGGCAGGTAGCCCTGGCGGACGCCCTTCGCCATCGTGTAGATGACCATGCACGCGGCCGAGGCCTCCAGGTAGTTGCCGGGCCGCCCGCCCTGGTCCAGCACCTGCCGCCACAGCCCGCAGTCCGGATCGCGCACCGCGTACACTGCGTCGAGCGAGCGCTGGAGGATGCCGGTCAGCGCGGGCCGCTGCGGGTGGTCGCCGGGCAGGACGTCCAGCACGTCCACGATGCCCATCACGTACCAGCCGATGGCACGGCCCCAGAAGTGCGGCGAGCAGCCCGTCCCCGGCGTCGCCCAACGCTGGCGGCAGCTTTCGTCCCATGCATGGTACAGCAGCCCCGTCTGCGGGTCGCGGCCGTGCTGCTCCAGCGTCACGATCTGGTGGACCGCGTCATCGAAGGCCGCGGCGTCTCCGAAGGCGGCCGCGTAGCGCGCATAGAACGGCCCGGCCATGTAGATGCCGTCGAGCCACATCTGGTACGGATAGATGAGCTTGTGCCAGAAGCCGCCCACGCGTGTGCGCGGCTGCCGCGCGAGCTGCTCCCGCAGGAGCGCGATGGCCTGCGGGTAACGCACGTCGCTGCCGGCCTCGTGCAGCGGAAAGAGCAGCCGGCCGGGCGCGATCTGGTCCAGGTTGTAATCGGCCAGCCAATAGGTCGCGATACTGCCGTCGCCTTGCACGAAGCGGTCCACGTACTCCCGGACCGCCTGCGCATAGTGCGGCTGCCCGGTTCGCTGCCCCACCTCCGCGACCGCGTGCATAAGGAAGCCGTCCTCGTAGTGCCAGCGCATGCGGGCGACGGGATAGCGCGCCAGCGTGGAATCGGCCATGCGCACCGACCAGGAGGCCGTATCAACCGTTGTCACGTCCGTCTGCGGCTGCATCTTGCACCTCTCTGCGGCATGCGCGCCCGTTACTTCCCTTCGAAGACGGGCAGTGTCTCGAAGTCAGGCACGTCCACGATGTGGACCTGGCCGTAGCCATCCGGATCGCAGCTATACACGATCTGCCGCCCATCCGGACTGACCGCAGGATGAACGTGGAGAATCTGCACATGAAACGACCCGCGGTGCAGGGCCAGGATGCGCGGCCCCTCGAACGCGCCGTCGCGCAGCCGCCACACCAGGAGGTACGGCTCGCCGGCGAAGCTGTCACCCACGATCAGGTTCAGCGCGTCCGAGTGGAAGTGCCAGGAGCGCTGGACCGGGAACGGCGCCTCCACCTGCTCGGTGTTGTCGTACCGGATGCTGCCGTAGATGGTCTGCCCCTGGCTCCGGCCGTGGTAGCCGATGTGCTCGCCGTCGGTGAACCAGTACTCGTGGCCGACCGACTCATCCGGCCCGGTCGGGCGAATCTTCCACGCGCGGCCCGTGCGGAGGTCCAGCCCCCAGATGCGGTTGTCCACCCGATCCCACGGACCCTCGTGACAGAAGGTCATCAGGTGGGCCTGCGTGGGCGACGTGTTGATATGGCCGATCCAGGAACGTTCCTCCCAGACGACGTCCATCTCACCCGTGTCCACCGCCACGCGGATGATGCGGCAGTGAGGGTGCGCCTCCCAATACTCCTGGAAGCCGACGTAGCCGTGGTCCATGTTCACCCGGAACCGGCCCGACAGGTCCTCCACCAAGGCGGTCATGATGTACCGGCCGTCGGCAGTCGCGTTGGTCATGCTGGTCTTGTAGCCGTCGGGCGCGCGGTACAGCTCGCGCAGCGCCAGCGTCCGCAGGTCGAGCGCGACCAGTGTCCGGTTGACCCACAGGTAGGCTTCCTCGCGCACGGGGTTCTTGCTGGTGTCGAGCAGCGTCGGCTTGCCGACCAGCTCCGCAAAATCGGTCAGTTGGGTCAGCTCACCGGTCTCGAGGTCCACACCGTACAGGTTGGTGCGGTTGCCCCGGTCCGAGCCGATGAGCAGCTTCCTGCCGCCGTCGTACCACCCCGGATTGGTGAAATACAGGTGATGGCTGTGGCACTTGTAGCTGGTCAGTTGGGTGATGGCTGCGCCGCTCACCGGGTCGGCAAAGCGCCGCCACTCGGCGGGCCAGATTTGTCCTGCTGGCATAGTCACCTCGCAGAGCCTGCTTGAAAGGTTGTGGAGCGGAGTCCGCATTTGAGAATGCGGACTCCGCTCCACAGACCGCTTATCAGTCCTGGTTCGCCGTTATGACAACCAGGTAGCGCATGGGCGTCGCTCCGGTGTTCTCCAGGCCGTGCGGGACGCGCGCATCCAGGATGACCACCTCGTTCGGGCCGACCGTGTGGCGCTCGTCCCCGACCTCGATCGTACCTTGTCCTTCCAGCACGTAGAACGCCTCGACTGCGTCATGGACGTGCGGTGCGTGGGCGCGCGTGCCCGGCGCAATCTCCGAGATGTGCATCCGCAGCCGCTCGGGGTCCAGCCCGGCCTCGGCCAGGCACTTGTCGATGCCCTTCGTCTGCCTTATCACAAAGCTCATATTGCAGGCTCCTTCTCCAGCCGCAGCACCAGGTCGTACAGCTCCCCTGGGGTCGTGACCGTGTGCTGCGGCGTCTCGTCGGGCGTGAGCGGCTGCGTGCGCCGCCGTTCGTTGAGATGGTAGAACACCGAAATCAGGCCGAGCCGGTTGGCCCCGGCGACGTCGCGCTCCAGGTTGTTGCCTACCATGACCACCCTGCCGTAGTCCGCCTCCGGGATGCCCATCGCGTCGAGCGCCGCGCGGAAGATGCGCGGGTCCGGCTTAGTTGCGCCCACGACCTCCGAGATGGTCAGGCAGTCGAACAGGTCGTACAGCCCGTGCTGGCGGAGCACGTTCGGCGGCGTCTCAGGCCGGCTGTCGGCCACAAGCGCGAGCCGGTGGCCGGTGGCCCGGAGCGCGTGCAGCACCTCCGCCATGCCCGGCACCAGCTCGGCGCTCAACGTGGTCCCCCCCGCGTCCTTGACCTCGGTCTCTTCGACCATGATGG
Source organism: uncultured Anaerolineales bacterium (assembly GCA_964614645.1). Taxonomy (GTDB): domain Bacteria; phylum Chloroflexota; class Anaerolineae; order CG2-30-64-16; family CG2-30-64-16; genus MWBF01. Next base: position 4,739 of record CAZTMA010000060.1, on the reverse strand, counting down.
TGTCACCGAGGTCGAACAGCAGCGCACGCAGGTTCATTTTACAGCGGCATAGGATAGCGGTAGCGATCCTGCACCCGCTGCATCTGCTCCCAGTCTTCGACCTCCGCGACCTCGGGCAGGTGGATGAGCTCTTCCAGCAGCGCCTGGGCCGCATCGTAGTTGCGCGTCTGGTGGTTGCCCAGCACGTCGAACAACTGGATCGACCGGTCGCCGGTCTTGAAGGCCAGCAGCTCGCGCTCCATGTCCAGCCAGTCGGGCAGGATGCATTCGAGCATGATCTTGGGCGGCAGCGGCTTCACCCGCAGCGGCTGGATGCCGCGCTGGTCCACGATCGCGGGCACCTCGACCACGACGTTATCCGGAATGCCCGGCAGCGCGCCGTTATTGGGCACGTTGACCTGGAAATAGCCGGCGTTGTTGTTGGTCAGCCCGTCCATGATGGGCACCTGCTGCTCGTGGGTCCGCTGCGTGCCGACGAGCTGCGTCAGGTCCGCCTGGGGATCCACCGCCCAGCGGTGATACTCCTTGATGCGCTCCTCGAGCTGCTTGACGAAGTAGGGCCGCGCCAGGTGGGTGTCCGGCCCGCCCCACGGCTCCCCGAACCAGCGCTTCTTGGTCTCGATATCGGTGTGATACCACCACCAGGAGCGATGCCGCACGGTGTCGCCGATGGGGAACAGCCCGAACATGTGATACTGGTGGACCGCGCCGCGCGACATCTGCGCGTCGTGGGTGCGCTGCGCGACGTGCGTGCGCCAGTATTCCTCGCCCTTCGTCGCAATCCACTCGTCGATCAGCGGGTAGGCGTCTTTGCCCTCGCAGATGAAGTGGGTCAGCCAGATGTTGTGGTTGACGCCAGGCGCCTGCCAGGCCACCTTCGCGGGGTCGAGGCCGAGCGTGCGGGCGATTTCCTCGTACCCGTAATGGCCATGGCACAGCCCGCAGACCTTGATGCCGGTCTCGCGGGTCATGAGGGTGCAGCCGTCGAACACCGGGTTGCCCGACTGGATCAGCCAGGCGTCGGGGCAGATGCGCTCCATGTCGCGCGCCACATCGAGCATCAGTTGGAGCTGGTGGTAGGAGCCGAAGCTGCCGCCGGAGTGGTAGTAGCCGTACTTCTCGCCGGCCAGGTTGCGCATCTGGGCCTCGACGATGTGGCCCAGCACGTACGCTGTGTTGACCACGAAGTCCGCGTCCTGCAACGCGGCCGCACGGTCGGTCGTCGCCTCGAAGGTCAGGTCCGCGCCGAGCTGCCCTGCGTACTTCGTGCCCAGCTTGTGGATGATGTCCAGCCGGTCGTGGTCGATGTCCATGAAGGTAATATGGCTGCCCCGCAGGCTTTCTGTGAGGCAGATGTCCTTCACCAGGCCGAGCGAAAACTGCGCGCTGCCTGCGCCGATGATGCCGATCTTCACCGCCTTGCCCATAGGTATGCCTCCGTTGATGTTTTCCAGGGGGCCGCGGCCATCGCGAATAATCGAATGGCGACCCCGAATACGCGAATACCGTGATCGCCATGTCGCCCGTTCACCACTCCGCCTTGGGCGAGGTGACCTCGCCCCTACAACGATTATCAGGTAAACTGAGCACATACGCGACCAAACCGGCTAAAGCCTCGACTCCAACATCACCTGTTCACCGCTTCACCTGTTCCCCTCTTCACCTGTTCACCTGTTCTCCATCGTACCGGCAGCACTCCTGCACGGCCTGCATGAACCAGCGCATCCGGCCCACGCCCGTGCCCGCGGCCAGCGAGCCGGCCGTCGTCACGTTGAGCAGCCCGGTGCCGCCGGCCTTAGCGAAGTCCTCCACGACACGCGCCCGGATTGCCTCGGGGCTGCCGTTGCGGAGCAGCATGGGCGGCATCTGCCCGTTGATGATCGCGTCGGGCATTTGCTCGCGGATGAGCGCGGCGTCGACCGTCGGCCCGTAGTTGACATCCCGGATGCCGAGCGCATACTGCAATTCCAGCAGGTGGCCCATCGCGCTGTCCGAGTGCTGGTAACGCCGCGCGTCGCCCGGCGCGAACGCGGCCAGAACCTGCTCCAGCACAGGGTAGCAGTATTCCCGGTACAGCCGCCGGTTGAACAGTGCGCTGTTGTCGTCCGTGATCCACCAGCCCGGCTCGGCCGGGCCGCCGGGCTCGTCGTTCCCACTGAACTCCCGCAGGATGCGGTTGAACTCGACCATCTTGACGGCCAGCACGTCGCGGAACCGGCGCATCAGGTCAGGGTGGTCGTAGAACCAGAAGAACACCGTCTCCGGCTTGAGCACCGACGTCATGATGGTCGCCGGCCCGCGGCTCCCCGTGCCGAGCTTGGGCAGCGGCTTGCCTGCGGCTTTGCGCTCCTCCCACTCCGCCAGGTAGTCCTCGGACAGGCTCCACACCCGCATGTCGGTGGCCTCCGCCCGGTCCAACACGGCTGCGAACTCGTCCGGGTCGTCGGTGACCGGCATCAGCCAGGGCGTGCTGCCCTCGTGATAGCCGAACTCGCACCCGAACAGGTTCTCGATACGCCGGGGCAGCGTCCGCCAGGTGTCCTCGTCGAAGAACGCGCGGCCCACGTGCGCGAGGGTGAGCGCGTTGACCTCCGCGTGCAGCGCGTTGCGGTAATCCGTGTCGTGGTAGTAGCGCAGCGTGGAGGGCACGGCCATGAACTCGAAGATCCAGTGGTCATCGGGCGAAAAGGACGCCGGGCAGCGCGGCTTGTCGGTGCCCGGCCGCTGGCATGCCTCATTCTCGGCCCACCACGCCTCGACGTCGAGGCCGGCCGTCAATGCCATGAACTCAGGCTCGATGATGGGCATCCGTCATTTCCCCCCGAACTGCAGGCGCATGACCGTATCCCCGTATTGGATGTCCATGTGGTCCGCGCCGCTCTCCATCGTGCAATACGGACTCTCGTAGTGCCCGAAGCCCGTGATGGGCTGCTGCACGCCGTTCAGCAGCAGCGGGCCCTCCCAGCCGAAGGCCAGCTCGTCGCCCCGCAGGCTGCGCAGCCGCACCTGGAGATCGCCGAACTCGACCGGCAGCGCCTGAACCTGCTGCTGGAACTCCTCGAAGCTGCCGTCCAGCACCCGGCGGCCCAGGTGGCAGAGCCAGACGTTGTGCGAGGCGTGCGAACGCAGCTCGCGATACGCGTTGTCGCCGTCCGTCATCCACTCCAGTCCTCCGGCGGCTGCCAGTGCGACGTAGCCGTCGCCCCGCCGCGCGAAGGCCCAGCGCGGGGTCACGAGATATTCGTCGAACGCGTGGACCGGGAAAAAGGCGTGGGTGAAGCCCATCCAGTCGTCGTCGGGCAGCCGGTGGACGGCCACCAGCACATCCTTCCACTGTGCGACGCGCGGCAGGGTGGCATTGCCGTGCCAGAAGTTCGGCCGGTGCGAGCCGTCCTCGCTGGCGCACGTCGGATGCGTGACGAACACCACGCTCTCCGGCCCCAGCGTCGCCTGCCAGATGTGCTGCTGGTAGCCCGGCTCGCCGGGGTGCCAGTCCTGCGCGGAGCAGAGCATGGCATCGGGCGTCTTGTACGTGACCTTGTTGACCTCTGCGGCGTGGGAGCCCGAGTTACGCCAGTCGGCCGGGTTGCCGGTGTGCCGCTCGCGGCTCCACAGCTCCTCCGGCCGGTCCGTTGCAATCTGCACCAGCAGGGGCGAGAGGGTGTACTCCGAGCACGCGAGGCTGACTGTGGCGAGGATCTGGCTGTTGAACACGCCCATACCCCAGAGCAGCCGGCTCATGCCGGACGTTGCTTCGTTGTACGCGCTCTTGATGTGCGGGGTATACGTGCGGCCATGGGTGGAGCCGAACACCCCGCGGAACGAGTTGACCGCCATCGTGAAGAGCATCTTGTCGAGCACCACGGTTGCCATCTCGGCCAGGTTGTCGTCCTCGGCCAGGCTCAGCAGGTGCGTCAGCGCCAGCGTGTCCTCTTCGAAGTAGCAGTTCGAGTCCCACTCCACGAAGCCGTGCGCGGCGCGGCCCTCCAGCCAGGCGAGCGCCCGTGCCTCACCCCGCGTGCGGTGCTGGCGGCCCGTCTCGCCGTTGTTCGCGAAGACCTCGTCGGGATAGAGCTGGCCCGCGAGCACCTCGCACGTATGGAACAGGATGCTGTGATTCTCGGTCGTGTAACACATCGCATCGCTGCCCGGCTCGTCGTGCCAGTACTTGAAGTTGACGACGCAGTCGTGCAGCGGCTGGCGCAGCTCAGGGGGGAACTCAGGATTGCCGGCATAGCGGTAGGCCATGCCCAGCAGCCCGACCAGGTAAAAATCGCTGCAGTCCCCGCGGCGGTTGATGCGAGCGAGGGTATCCTGGATGGCGGGCAGCCTGACGCGGCTCCACATGCCCAGGGCCATCTTTGCGATCTCGGAGAAGACGTTCACCTCGCGCTGCGCCGCGTCCACCAGCGCCTCACGGCTGCGCTCCGGCAGCGTGCCGTACGGCTCCTCGGAGAAGCGGCCGCGCGTCGTCCAGCAGCGCAGGCTGCGCGTGACCTTCATCTCACCCACATAATACTCGCGCGGGGTCGGCATCAGCAGCAGGTCGTAGGTACCGTCCGGGAAGCGGTAGGCCGGGCCCATCTCGGCCCGCACGCCGGGGCCTGCGGTCTTGTGCCCCTCGGTGAAGATCTCGCGGCCCGGCGTCTGGACGCGGACGGTCAGCTTGAGCTTGTCATCAAAGTCGTCGGGCCAGTAGAAGGCCACCGGCTCATCGGCCTTGAACACATCCTGGCGCA
>CAZTMA010000059.1:6751-28597 GCA_964614645.1 uncultured Anaerolineales bacterium | reverse complement strand
CGCCAGCGGCCCGCGCGAGCCATCGAAGGCCGCCCCCACCCGCTCGCCGTGCCACACCTGGAAGCTGATGCCGTTCAACACCACGTTGATGTCGTCGCCATTTGCGAACCATTTCTCCGCAGCCTGCACGTCCAGCACCTTGTTGCTGCCCCGCCAGCCGCCCAGTTCCAGCCGCATGCGCGCCTGCTCGCCGGGCCGCTCGATCTTGTCCATGCGATCGAGCATCTTGCGGCGGTGGCGCGCCTGCCGCGCGTGGCGCTCGTTCTGGGTGAAGGCCGCGGCCTCCTCGAAGCGTTTGATGGCCGCCTCGATCTGGGTGACGCGCTTCTGTTGGGCCTTGTACATCTGCTCCTGGCGCAGCCGGGCGAGCTCCTTGCTCACGGCATAGTGCGTGTAGCTGCCAGGCCACGACGTGACCTGCCCGCGGTCCAGCTCGACGATGAGGTCAACCACCTGGTCCAGCAGGTAACGGTCATGCGAGACGATCACCACCGTGCCCGGATAGTCGCAGATGAGCTTCTCGAGTCGCTCCTTGCCCGCGAGGTCGAGGTGATTGTCCGGCTCGTCGAGCAGCAGGAGCCCCGGCCCCCAAACGAGCAGCCGCACCAGGCCGACCAGCTTCGCCTGCCCGCCGCTCAACACATCGAGCGGCTGCTCGAACATCTCGTCCGTCAGCCCGAGGTCGCGCAGGGTGGAGCGCACGCGGTTCTCGTAGGTCAGTCCGCCGACCGTCTCGTAATTGTGCAGCAGGTGCGCATGTTCATCCAGGACGCGCGCGAGCCGGTTCGGCTGTTCGAACACGGCCGGGTCACCCATCCGCGCCTCTGCTGCATCCAGCGCGCGACGCAGCCGGGCAATCTCGGGGGAGCCGGACAGCGCGGCATCGAGCACCGTGCGCGGTACAGAGGGGCCATCCAGCGCGTCCGCAGCAAACAGCTCGCCCGCATCCTGGGGCAGGTAGCCGGTCGTCAGGTCGCGGACGCGGAAGATCGAGCCGGCATCCGGCGTCGATTGGCCGTGCAGCAGCCGCAGCAGGGTGGACTTGCCCGCGCCGTTCGGCCCGATCAGGCCGATCTTCTGGCCGGCCTGGATTTCCCAGTCCAGCCCGACCAGGATGGGCTTGTCGAAATAGGTGAAATGGATACCGCTCAGGTTGACCAGTACAGGACCCATAGAAATCCTCGTCAGAAAACAAAAAGGCCGCAGGCGATTGCGCCCACGGCCAGATATTACGTAAAGCTCACAGAAAATGGGCGCGTTGAACTAAGCCAACACCGCCCACGAAGGAGTGCACAGCACAGGTAAGAGGGTCGAACCCAGGCGAATGAATAACATGCCAGGTAGTATACTCACCCGGCCGCCGGTGTCAAATGCGGATACTGCCCCAAGAATGACGGATGCCGTAACCTGCAATGTAACAAACTTTTGCTAAACTGATCTAAATACAACGCACGTACATCGCTGGTGTCTCGTGACGGAGAGCTGGCGACCGCGAAAGGAGTTCTACACAATGAGTTTGGATGATCTGTTGCAATCGATTCTGGGGGGCGGAAACGCAGGGCAGCGACGCAGTGGCGCTGGGGAGAGCGACACCGATCCCATGGCCGATCTGCTGCAATCGATGTTGGGCGGCGAGGGGACTTCTCAGCAGGGTGGCGGTCTGGAAGACATTCTGGGCAGTTTGCTCGGCGGTGCGGCCGGCGGCGGAGTCCCTGGCGGCGAGTCCCTGCCGCAGTCGTCCGGCCAGGCCGGCGCGGGCGGGCTGATGGACATCATCTCTTCGGTCCTCAATGGCTCGGCGGGCGGCGCAGCCCAGGAACAGAGCACCTCCATCATCGAAGGCGTTTCCGGGAAGACGGGCATGTCGCAGATGCTGGTCCAGTTGGTGCTCTCCTTCGTGATGAGCAAGCTGCTCGGCGGCATGGCGGGCGGCGGGTCCGGGATGGGCGGCTTGCTGCCCGGCATGGAAAACCAGCCGGCGCCGTCGCAGAGCCGAACACAGCCCTCCGGCGGGGGCCTCGACCTGGACAGCCTGCTGAAGCAATTGGGCCAGGATCCCGGCATGGCCGATGAGCTCGCGCAGAAGACCGGCCTCGATAAGGGGACGGCCCAGCAGAGTCTGCAGGAAGTCCTCGATGCGCTCGGCCAGCAACGCCGCAGCGGTGGCACTGGCTCCAGCCGGCCCAAGACGGGCGGCATGGATGACCTGCTGCTGAACCGGTAGGCAGTCAAACGTAATCGAATGGCAGTGAGGGCGATGGGACTCAGTCTCATCGCCCTTTTGTTGTTTCGCTCGGGCAGAGCGGTTGACAGCCAGGTGCAAAACTCCTATACTCTCCATCGATGATGCAGCAACCAGACCTATGCGCATAACTTAGCGCGCTGCCCGGACTGTCATAAATGCAAACAGATCATCAAATAAATGGAAACGTCGAGCAACAAATCGTAATACTGCGCAATGCCTTGACGCGTCCTCTGCCCGGCTTGCCCGTACAGATGGGCATGTCGCCTGGGCCGCGGCCGGGCACCGAACGCATCCTCGACCCACACCTGGATTGCCGCCGCGCAGGCGTACTGCTGTTGCTCTACCCCAGTGACATAGAGGCATCGCTGCACCTGGTGCTGACCCGGCGCTCGAACTCGGTCGAGAGCCACCGCGGGCAGATTTCCTTCCCCGGCGGCAGCATGGACCCCGGCGAGGATGCGATCGCGGCAGCGCTGCGCGAGGCGCGGGAGGAACTGGCCGTGGACCCGGCAAGCCTGACCCTGCTGGGCCAGCTCTCGCCGCTGTACATTCCGCCGAGCGATTTCTGTATCTACCCTGTGGTTGCATACGCGGCCGCGCGACCGGCGTTTGTCCCCAGCCCGCACGAAGTCGCCGAGGTGCTGGAGGTCCCACTGGCACATCTGCTCAGCCCGGCCACGCGCTGCGAAGAAGTCTGGGATATCCGCGGCGCGCCGGTGCGCGTGCCCTACTACGCGTTCGGCGAACACAAGGTCTGGGGAGCAACGGCGATGGTGCTGTGTGAGTTCCTGGCGCTGCTGACCGGTGCGGCGGACGGACTGCCCACACCGGGCGGCATCGCATCCGCCCATGACCCGCGGGTTTCGGGTTAGCGGTATCACGCAAAGAGCACTGTGACAAGAATGATGCTTCGTGCTCTTTGCGCCTTTGCGTGAGATTGGGAGGAGATCCTATGCAGGCGATTCGGATTCACGAGTACGGTGGGCCGGAAGTTCTGAAGCTGGAGGCGCTGCCCACGCCCAAGCCCGGCCCCGGCCAGGCCCTGGTCGAGGTGGCGGCGACAGGCGTCAACTTCGTCGAAATATACCAGCGGAAGGGCTGGTACAAGCTGCCGGCGCTGCCCGCGATCATGGGCGGGGAGGCCGCAGGCACGGTGCTCGAGGTCGGGCCGGACGTCACCGAGGTCAAGCCAGGTGACCGGGTGGCCTGGCTCGGCGGCTCGACGGGCAGCTATGCCACGCACACCCTCGTCGCTGCCAACCAGCTTGCGCCCGTGCCGGCAGCGCTCAGCCTGGAGCAGGCCGCAGCGGTCATGGTGCAGGGCCTCACTGCACATGTGCTGTCACACCGCACGTATCCCATCCAGGCAGGCGACTGGGTGTTGATCCATGCAGCTGCGGGCGGGGTCGGGCAGTTGCTCGTGCAGATGGCGAAGATGCGCGGAGCACGCGTCATCGGCACCGTCTCCACCGAAGAAAAGGCCGCCATTGCGCGCGGGCTGGGCGCCGACGAGATGGTGCTCTACACGCAGCAGGACTTCCTGGTCGAGGTCAAGCGCATCACCGGCGGGCAGGGGGTCAACGTCGTGTACGACTCGGTGGGCAAGGACACCTTCGACCGGAGCCTCGACAGCCTGGCGCCGCTCGGCTACCTGGTCAACTACGGCCAGTCCAGCGGGTTCCCGCCGCCCCTCGACATCCAGCGGCTGGCCGGCGGCCGCTCGCTGTTCCTGACGCGGCCCTCCGTGTTTAGCTACCTGCGCAGCCGGGATGAGCTGCTCGGACATGCAAACGCGGTGTTCGACTGGATCGGCAAGGGCCAGCTCCGGGTGCATATCGACCGCACCTACCCGCTGGCCGAGGCAGCGCAGGCGCAGATCGATCTCGCGGGCCGCGGGACGATGGGCAAGCTGCTGTTGGTGGGCTAACAGGACGGGGCGCGCGGCAAATCATCAAGTGCTGACGCGATGGTACAGCCGCAGGATGTGTAGCTCGTCGTAGGCAATGCGCCCACCCAGGGCCTCAAAAACCGGAGTCAGTCGCTTATCACCAAGCTCCAGATACTTCTCGAGTACGGCCTGGCGGTCCTCAGCCGCGAGTTGTGACATCGCGAGTACACGCTCCGGCGGTAGCCGCCAGCCGTCCTGTACGCAGTTCTCCAGGTGAGATATGATGGTTGCCGCCTTGACCTGGTAGGCCGCCGTCAGCTCGGCCAGCGACCGGCCCTCAAGGAACAACCGTCCCACCTCCGCTGAGCGGCCACTCAAAGGCCGTTCGGCCGGCTTCGCCTGCTCTGGCTTGGCATCCAGAGCAGGCGGCTCCCGTTCCAGGTAGCTGCATATAACCTCCAAAACCTCCTGGCCGTAGCTATGCAGCTTGTGATTGCCGATGCCGTGGATGTTGAGCAGTGCGGCCACAGAACATGGTTGTTGGGTTGCAAGCTCGACCAACGTCCGATCGGAAAAAACCACATACGGCGGGACCTGCTCTTGCTCAGCCAGTGATCGGCGCAAGCTGCGAAGTTGCTCGAACAAAACCGGATCATGCGGGGCAGGCTCCGGGGGCGCCGGTTGGCGAGCGGGCGGAAGCGGAATGGCCAGCGTCGCGCCTTGAAGCACCTGCCGTCCCGTACCGGTCAGGCGCAGACTGCCGTGATCGGGGTCGCGCACCAACACATCACGGATTACCAACTGATCTGCCAATTCGCGCCAGTAGCTGGCGGGGTGTTGCCGCCCCGAGCCATGCTGCGGCAGCCGGTCATGCTGGCGCCCTGTGATCTTGCCCGATCGCGAGCCGCGCAACACGTCTGCGATGTAGGCAGGACCGAACATCTCGCCCGTTGCCCGAATTGCATCGAGCAGAAGGCGCGCCTCCGCGCTGACGTCAACCAGCGTCTGTGCATCCGCGTCCGGTGCAGCATGGCAGATATCGCAAAACCCGCACCGTTCATCAACCACAGCTTCACCGAAATAGCCAAGCAGCAGCTTGCGCCGGCACCGATGTGCTTCTGCATATTCCAGCATCGCGTTCAGCCGCGCGTTGCGGCCGCGACGTTCGCTGGCAGCGCCCTTCTCGATGAACTTCCTGACCCGGTACACGTCGGCCAGGCTATACAGGAGCAGGCAGTCAGCGCGCAGCCCGTCGCGCCCCGCGCGCCCGATTTCCTGGTAGTAGCTCTCGATGCTATCAGGCAGATCGTGATGCAGAACAAAGCGGACATTGGACTTGTCAATGCCCATGCCAAATGCGATCGTCGCAATGATAATCTGCGCACGATCGTGGGAGAAGTCTTCCTGGTTGCGCCGGCGCTGCGCATCGTCCATCCCGGCATGGTATGGCAGCACGGACCATCCCGCGTGCCCGAGCAAAGCCGCCAGACGGTCCACAGTGCCACGTGTGCCACAGTAGATGATGCCTGACTGACCACGGTGCAGCTCCAGGAACTGCGTGGTTTGACTCAGCCCATCAGTACGACGATCAACCTGCAGATATAAGTTGGGACGATTGAAACTGGCGGTGTAGACATTGGCTGGCCGGATCATCAACTGGGCAGCGATGTCGTCCCGGACCCGGTGCGTCGCGGTCGCGGTGCAGGCAAGACAGACAGCCGTCGGATACCGCCGGCGAATGGGCAACAGCTTGCGATATTCCGGACGAAAGTCATGACCCCACTCCGAAATGCAATGCGCCTCATCGATGGCAATGCACGCCACATGACACGCATCGAGCATTGCGATGGTTTCGGGCTTGAGCAGGGTCTCCGGAGAAGTGTAGAGCAGCTTGAGCTGGCCGGCGCGGGCCCGATGCATGGCGCTAACGGCCTCATGGTAGTTCACTGCGCCGTTCAGGCAAGCCGCAGGGATGCCGAGTTCCTTCAGCTGCGCCACCTGGTCCTGCATCAGCGAAATCAGGGGCGATATGACGAGCGTCAAGCCATCCCACAGCAGGGCCGGAAGCTGGTAACAGAGTGATTTGCCACTGCCAGTCGGCATGATCGCCAGCGAATCATGTCCGGCGCACAGGTTAGCGATGACTTCCGCTTGCAGAGGACGGAAGTCGTCATAGCCAAAGACGGATTTGAGGAGGCAGCGAGCCTTCTCCAGGTCCGGTTTTGGCGCGGTCGCAGGTTCAAAATCGCTGGCAGGGGTTACATCACGCGCCAGATCGAACCAACCCGAAAGCTGGACATAGCAGCGCAGCTCATCGGTGCTAGCTTCAGGTCTCCACCAATGGGCCAGCGAAACGCGCAACAGCGTCCCTGCCGGAATCAAAAGGGGTGAATCCTGGAACCCGACGTAGACGAGCGTGCGGCCGCCGTCTGCGGTCGGATAACGATAGCGGATGCGGCGGCCCTCGCATTCCCGCTGCAGGGGCTGATCGGGCCGCCAGAACATCGTGCTGTGCGAGGGCAGGCCCGATCTTTCAGCGATGTAGAGCGAGCCGGCATCGGTTGCCTGCGCCAGACCCTCAAACAGGAGCTCAGGCCCACCGCAGACCGGCGGCATGAAGCGTTCGATAGACCCGACGAGGTCATGCGCCGGGCCAAGCTGACGCTTGTGGCAGACGACAATGTTCTCGATGTGAGGCGGTGTAGGCGAAGGAGCAGGTTTCGCCTCGATCTCCCAGACGTCACCCACCTCGTATTCCAACCCGGCAGACTCGTCGCGATCATAGTCTGCCGCCCTGAGGCGCACGCTTTGTCCCTCGTCCGTGATGCCTCCGACACAGGCCCGGCTACCCTGCCGGGTCTTGGCAACGATGAGTACCTTCATGCCGGCATCCTTGAATTTGTGAGGATCGATGGGGTCAACTATGGGGTCAGGTGGGTCACCTCGAGACCCAGGTCGGCGGCCAGGCGCGCGGCCAGCAGCCCGCGGTGGCAGGCGGACGGCTCACGCTCGACGCACATGAGCACCACACGGTGCGCGTCCGGCCCCAAGTCTGTGACGAACGCCGCGCTATCGAAGTCCGCCAGCCGTTCGCGTTCGTACGACTCAACAAACGCGGCACTGAGTTGTGAACGTTGGCGGCGTGCGGTGTGCGAGGTTGCATCCGCCTGGTGCTGCGCAGCGCGCGTGGCCTCGCTGGGCGCGAGGTCGGGCCGGTGCAGATAGCGGATGCCCAGCTCCGCCAGCCGCGCCTGCAGCCGCTGGCTGTTGGCGAAGGCATACTCGCTGCCGCGGACGCCCCGCCTGGCGCGAATGTCGCAGAAGGCGTCGACGCCCGCGGCCTGCAGCGCCGCGAAGAACCGCTCGGGATCCCAGCCGTAGACACCGATCGTGTACAGCCGGGGACGCTTCTCAGGCATCATCGACCTCCGTCGAGGGCCACTTCTGCTCCTTGGGCCGGTAACGCTTGCGAGAGCAAAACTCCGGTTCACCGAACAGGCTGAGTTGGCCCTCGGTCAACTCACCGATGACTTCAGCCTGATCCCGGAGCGCGTCGTGCTCGTCGATGTGCGCAACCGGAATGCCCTCCTCGGCCAGCACGAGGCCAATCAGCTTGGTCCGGTGGCATTCGCTTGGCCGGCCCTCGCTGCACATCAGGACGACGCGAGCCTGTTGCTGGAAGGCGCGCCGCACGCGCGCGATGCCTTCACGGAAAAAAGACTTCCCGCGCACGCGTTCATAGACCACCTTGTCATCCACATAGCAATCGCGGTCCGCGGGCTGGCCGCCCAACAGGTCCCCCATATAGAGGTACCGGATGCTCTGTCTCTGCAGGTGATCCTCGAGCGCGTCCTTGCTGAATTCCGGTTTGAAGCGCGAGTAAGGCATCGAGCGGATATCGATGACGTACGCGATCCGGTAACTACGGAGCACCGCGATGAAAGCGTCCATCGTGCGGCTGCCGTAGCCGATGGTGTAGATGGGGATGACGTCGCCCGCGACGTCAGGAGGCTTGTCCATGGGTGTGAGTATATCCACTATGGTATGGGTGTCAACATTTCTAGAACAGTATATGCATCGGCGCCGTGATATCGACTGCGCTGGCGAACTCCGGCAGGCCGGTATCCCCGTCCACCCGGAATACGGCCACGTTGTGGCCGCGCTGGTTGGCGACCAGCAGCCACTCGCCCGAGGGGTCGATGGCGAAGTGGCGCGGGAACGCAGCCTGGTGCGGCCCGGCCAGCGCCACGTGCCCGGCAGGTGTCAGTCGCCCGCTGGCAGAGTCCACCGCAAAGACGGCCAGGCTGTCGTGCAGCCGGTTGGCGCAGTAGACGAACCGGCCGGACGGCGCGACCGCAATCTCCGACGGGTAGTTCTCGCCTGCGAAGTCCCCGGGCAGGGTCGGGACGTGCTGCACCTCGGCCAGCGCGCCGCTCGCGGGGGTGTACGCAAAGACGCTGACCGTCGAATCCAACTCGCCGCTCACGTAGACGATGTCGAGCGCGGGATGGAAGGCCAGATGGCGCGGGCCCATGCCCGGCCGCGTGGCAACTTCCCGTAGCGACGCATCGAGCCGCACTTCCGCCGGATCAATTGGATACACGAATAACTTGTCGGCGCCCAGGTCCGCAACGAGTGCATAGCGATTGGCTGGGTCCGGCACGATGCAGTGGGCGTGCGGCGCCTCCTGCCGGTCAGCCTGCGGGCCGGCGCCCGTGTGCTGCCAGACCCGGCTGGGCGGCCCCAGGCGGCCGTCCGGCTCAACGGGCAGGCTGGCAACACTGCCCGCGCCGTAGTTGGCGACCAGCACGATGCGGCCCGTCCGATCCAGTGCAACATAGGCCGGGCCTGCGCCGCCGGAGGACTGCATGTTGAGCGGCGTCAGGACACCCGTCGCCGGGTCCGCCGCAAAGGCCGCAACGGCCCCGCTGCTCTCGCCGCCGTAATCGCCGATCTCACTCACGGCATACAGCCGCCGTCCATCCGGCGCCCGCGCCAGGAAGGTGGGGTCAGCGAGCTCTGCGGCCAGGCCGGTGATGAACAACGCGCCGCTGGCCGTATCCAGTTCCGCCCGGTAAATGCCCCGGCTGCGCGGCCGGTCTGTTTCGGGGGCGCCGGTCCCCGTGCCGATGAAGAGCCCTACCTTGCCATTCCCCTGTCTCATGTGCTTAACCCTCCCTCTTGTGCCACACATCGTCACGCCAGTCTACCACGGCCCCCGTAATCCATCAACCAACACAGCCGCACTTCTCACAGATAATCCTGCTATATCTCAACAACATTCACAACATTAGATAAGCACTTGACACCTGCATCGTGGTCTGCTAGAATCCCCGGGTTGAATCTGTGCTATATTAATCCAGTGATTGAGTGAAATATAGCGCCAAGGTTGTTCAACCTTAGGGAAGATTATGGGCGCAGTAAGCAGGCATCGGCCAAAAACCTGGCAAGGAAGACTTTCAGTTGGGTTACAGGCCGTCGTCAGCGACTCGGAGCGCTCAGGGCCAAAAATGCGCTCGTCGTAGCCATTGCTCCGGCGCATACCAGAAGGAACCATCAGGCTCTGTATGAACAGAGTACGGTGGAACTTGCCATTTCCCAACGAAAAACCTATGAGTAGTTGAGCAGTTGTGTGTGTTTAGTTTGAGAGGTGAGGCGTGCTGTCTATTATTGTGCCGGTCCACAACGGGTCTGCTTATCTCGATCGTTGTTTGAAGGCTATCAGTGAATCGCAATTTACGGGGTACGAGTGTATCGTTGTGGATGACGGCTCGACGGATGATACGCGCACGGTCGCTGAATCTTACGATGTAACTGTCCTGTCCCTCTCCCAGGGACCCTGTGGCCCGGCCTTCGCCCGCAATGCGGGTGCACAGGCTGCCACGGGGGAAATCCTCTTTTTCGTGGACGCGGATGTGCTGATCCGCCCCGACACCCTCGGCCACATCGCGGACCACTTCCGCAAAGACCCCGACCTCGCCGCACTTTTCGGCTCCTACGACGAAAACCCCGCCGCGCATAACTTCGTATCGCAATACAAGAACCTGTTCCATCACTTCGTCCACCAGCGAGGGCATGGCGATGCGGCCACCTTCTGGAGTGGCTGCGGTGCGATTCGTCGCGCCATCTTCAACCGGATGGGCGGATTCGACGCGGCGCGGTATCCGCGGCCGAGCATCGAGGATATCGAGCTGGGGAGCCGGCTGAAGGCTGCGGGCTATCGCATCAGGCTGGACAGGTCGCTGCAGGTCAAGCACCTGAAGAAGTGGACGCTGGGCGGGCTGGTCAAGTGCGACATCCTCTATCGCGCCGTGCCGTGGACCAAGCTTATTTTTGAGCGTCGCGACATGCCCAACGACCTGAACCTGCAGTTCTCCCAGCGCATCAGCTCCCTGACACTCTGCGCATTGCTGGCGCTCGTCATCATCATGATTCCAGCACACCCGGTGTTGGCCGCCCTGCCGCTGCTGACTACGGCCTTCCTGCTGCTCGTCGGCTGCGGACGCTGGTATGACGGGAGGGACGAGACGCGCGGCCCCGCCAAAGCAGTGCTGAGCATAACCATAGTGGCATTTGCGTCTGCAGGCGTGTTCGTGCTGCTGCAGGCCCCGGCATGGCTGGCCGCCGTGCTGGCTATCGGATTCGGTACGATCGTCTTCCTCAATCGGGAGTTTTACCGGTTCTTCGGCCGTCTGCGCGGCGCCTTATTCGCCGCCGCAGTCATCCCGTTCCACCTGCTCTACTATCTCTACAGCGTCGTCGGCCTGGCACTTGGTTTGCTGGCCGCCTTTGCCGCCAGACGCCAGCGTGCCGTGGCAGAACCCACCAGCCCGGCTATATCGGGCTGAACACGCCGACTTGCATCAGACATCCGGTGACACATCCATGACTACAACCAGTGCCCCCAATATGAATGCCGCGCGGCCGCGCGAGACAGCCCGTGAGTCTTCGCGAGCCTATGCCGCCATCATCCTGCTGCTGATCCTGGTCGCCGCGAGTGCATTGCGCTTCTACCGGCTGGACGAGGGCCTGTGGCTGGACGAAATCATCACCGACTACGAATACGTGCGCCTGCCCTATCACGAGATCGTCACGACCTACGATTCAGAGAACCAGCACTTCCTCTACACGCTGATGGCGCGGGCAGCCTACGATCTGTTCGGCCCCAGCCCGTGGGCGCTGCGGCTGCCGGCCGCCTTGTTCGGCATCGGCAGCCTCCTTGCGCTGTACCTGCTGGCGCGGCGCGTGACGAGCATCTCCGAATCCCTGTTAGCCACCGCGCTCCTGGCTTTTTCCTACCACCACATCTGGTTCAGCCAGAATGCGCGCGGCTATTCGGGCCTCCTGTTCTGGACCCTGCTCTCAAGCTGGGGGCTGCTGGCCGCGCTGCAGACGGGCCGGACCCGCTACTGTCTGGCCGTTGCGGGGGCAGTGGCCCTCGGTATGTACACCCATATGACGATGGCCTTTGTGGTCATCGGGCAGGCCGCGGCCGCAGCACTCTGGCTGGTCAGCCATCGGGGACAGGCCGCAGCACTGCTCCGCGGCATGGTCATCGGTTTTGGCGGCGCGGGCGGCCTGAGCCTGCTGCTCTATGCACCGGTGCTGCCGCAATTGTTCCGAGGACTGGGACGTGAGCCGAGCGTCGTGGGGGAATGGAAGAGTCCCCTATGGACGTTGAGCGAGCTGCTGCGGGGCCTGAACATCGGGTTTGCGGGCGGACTCGCTGCACTGATCGCCCTGATCGTCGTCTCAGCGGGCCTGTTCAGTTATCTCCGGCGGCAGCCTGCAATCGTCGTGCTGCTCGGCGTGCCGGTGATGGCGGGTGCGCTGGTGGTCATCGGCATGGGGCATCACCTCTGGCCGCGCTTCTTCTACTTCGCCTTCGGCTTCGGCGCGCTCGTCCTGGTACGCGGGGCCTTCCTGGCCGGCCATGGGTTCACAGACCGGCTGGCCCGCTGGCTCCCCGGTCTGCCGGCAGTCAGACCCGCCTGGGGCGGGATCGCCGTCTGCCTGGTGCTCATCATCGCGGCAGCCGCCTCTACGCCGAAGGTATACGGCCCCAAGCAGGATTACGTGGGGGCCATGGATTTTGTGGCTGCACAGCAACAACCGGGGGATGCGATCGTGACCGCAAGCATCGCCGCGCTGCCCTACAAGAACTATTATCACACCGATTGGCAGGTCATTGAGGATGTCACGATGCTCAACGCAACGCGGGAGAGAGCCGGCCGCACCTGGTTCGTCTATACGTTCCCGCCCGTCCTGGAGGCCGTGCTGCCTGAGGTGATGACCCGTCTCAACGAGGATTTTGAGGAGGTAGCGCGCTTTGAGGGCACGGTCAGCGGCGGTACGGTCTATGTGCTGCGTGCAGACAAAACTACAGTCGCATCTGCAACTAATGCAAGGTAGCGTGAAGGAAATGAAAAGCAATATCGAGGGTGTGACGATGATTATCCCTGCCTATAACGAGGGGCTGGGAGTTGCAGCGCAGATAGAGGCCGTGCACACTGCGCTGCGAGGGCACGGAATTCCGCATGAAATCCTGGTGGTCGATGACGCATCGCAGGACAACACATCCAATGAGGCGCTGCGGGCCGGGGCACGCGTGCTGCGCCACCTTGAGAACCGCGGCTACGGCGCGTCCATCAAGGCAGGCATCGACGCAGCGACCTACGACACCGTCGGCATCATCGATGCTGACTGCACGTATCCGGCCGACCAGCTGCCGATCATGCTGGACCTGTTGGCAGAGGCGGATATGGTGGTAGGCGCGCGCACCGGCCAGAATGTGCATATTCCGCTCGTGCGCCGGCCGGCGAAATGGGTGCTGACCCGGCTGGCCGCCATCATTGCCGGCCGCTCGATCCCGGACCTCAACTCCGGGCTGCGCGTCTTCCGCCGCCAGACCATCAGGCAGTACTTCCCGATCCTGTCCAATCGCTTCTCGTTCACGACGACGTCAACCCTCGCGCTGCTGGCCGACGAGTATCGCGTGGTCTATCATCCCATCGACTACTATGCGCGGGTCGGCCAGTCCAAGATTGTGCCGCGCCACTTCATGGATTTCATCATGCTCGTGTTCCGCATGGCGATGCTCTTCCAGCCGATGAAGATCTTCGTGCCGCTGGCGCTGGCCATCGGCGGCTTCGGGACGTTCAAAGTCATCTTCGATATCATTTCGTTCTTTCCCCGCACAGGGAAGTGGGGCTGGGACATGCTGTTCCAGCCGGTCTTGTCCACCTCGGCGGTGCTCCTGCTGCTGGTCGGCCTGCAGCTCCTGCTGATCGGCATGGTGGCAGACGGCGCGCTGCGGCGGATCGCACAGCACAACGGTCCCCTGGTTCCCTCATATGGTGCACGCATCATCGAACAAGAGCCACGCGCTGAGCCGATCTTAGAAGAGGAGCTCGTCGCATGAAAGTAAGCATCCGCCGGCCGGACGCGTTCCGGCTCGCGCTTTTCGGCGGCCTGGTCCTGCACAAGGTCGTCTGGGAGGTGCTGCGGCTGAGGGATCAGGAGGCTCCAGCGGCAGCCGGCCTGGCGGCCACGCCGGCGCGCGAGCGCACCGGTGCCGACTCAGAGCAGCCGGCCGTCAAGCAGGTTGCCAAGAAGGCGAAGGGCGTGATCCTGCTGGGGCTGCTGGGGCAGACGCTCTTTGTCACCGCATTTCCGATGTCGGCCCGGCCAACCCGCATCCGGGCTGTGGGCGGGCTGCTCTTCCTGGCCGGCCTGGCGACAGCCGTTGCGGGGCGGGTCGCGCTCGGCCGGAGCTGGAGCAACATCGAAGACGCCACAGTCAAAGCCGACCATACCTTGGTCTCGCAGGGCGTCTACCAATTCATCCGGCATCCGATTTACGCGGGTGACAGCCTCCTGCTGCTGGGCCTGCAGATGGCACTCAACTCGTGGCTCGCCGTCGCGATGCTGGCGCCGGTGGCAGTCTTCGCCCGCCGCGCCATCGCTGAGGAAGCGCGGTTGGCCCAGGCGATCCCCGGCTATGAAGACTACTGCCGGCGCACGAAGCGTTTCGTGCCCTTCATCTACTGATGGCTATGGCGAATTCGACCCAACCGCATGTCATCGTCCTCGGCGCAGGGCCGGCCGGGCTGGCCGCGGCGTACGCGCTTGCGCGGGAGGGCCAGGCGCGCGTGACCGTGCTGGAACGCAACGCGCAGGTCGGCGGGAACGCGGGGAGCTTCGAGCTGGCGGGCGTGCACGTGGACTACGGGAGCCACCGCCTGCACCCGGCGTCCGACCCGAACGTGCTGGCCGATATCCGGTCATTGCTCGGACCCGATTTGCTCATCCGGCCGCGCCACGGCCGCATCCGCCTGCGCGGGCGGTGGATTCACTTCCCGCTGAAGCCGCTCGATCTCGGCCTGCGCCTGCCGCCGGCCTTTGCCTTGGGCGTTGCGGCGGATATGGGGCGCAAGGCCCTCAACCGGCAGGCTGCGAACGGCCAGGCAGGGTCATTTGCCTCCGTGCTGGAGGCGGGGCTGGGCGGCACCATCTGCCGTGACTTCTACTTCCCCTACGCCCGCAAGCTGTGGGGCGCGGAACCGGAAGCGTTGTCCGCGATCCAGGCGCTGCGCCGGGTGTCCGCCGGTTCGCCGCTCAAGCTGGTGCGCAAGGTGCTCAACGCGGTGCCCGGCCTGCGGCGAGCCGGCGCAGGCGTCTTCTACTATCCGCGGCGGGGCTTCGGGCAGATTGTCGACGCGTATGCCGCAGCTGCGGCGGAGGCGGGTGCGGACATCTGCCTCGGCACAGTGGTGCGCAGCGTCAAGGCCTCCGATGCGGGCGTGACCGTCGAGTGGACCGAGGGTGAGACAACCCGAACGGCAACCGCCGATTATGCCTGGTCCACCATACCGGTCATCGCGCTGGCACGCGCGCTGCAGCCGCCGCCACCGGCAGACATCCTGTCCGCCACCGAGAAGATCGGCTATCGCGCCATGATCCTGGTCTACCTGGTGCTGGCGCAAGATCGCTTCACCGAGTTCGACGCGCACTACTTCCCCGAGACCGCTATCCGCATCTCCCGGCTGTCGGAGCCGAAAAACTACTCGGCATCGAGCGAGCCCGCAACCACGACCGTGCTGTGTGCGGAGCTGCCGTGTTCGGTCAGTGACCCCGAATGGACGTTGACCGATGCTGAGCTGGGCCAGCGCGTGCAGGAGGACCTGAAGCGCGCGGGCCTGCCGGTGCAGGCAGCGGTGCGCCAGGTCGTGACCCGGCGCCTGCGCCAGGCCTATCCGATCTACCTGAGCGGGTTCGAGGCGCACCTTTATCCGTTGCTCGATTGGCTGGACGGCGTGCCCCGGCTGCTCACCTTCGGGCGGCAGGGTCTGTTCGCGCACGATAACACGCACCATGCGCTCTACATGGGTTCGGCTGCGGCCGCGTGCCTGCAACCCGATGGCACTTTTGACGACGCCCGCTGGCACGCATACCGCCGGGAATTCGAGAAGCATGTTGTCGAGGACTGAACTCACGCTCCGGGGCACGGCGTGGCGGCTGTTCCTGACTTGCTGGCTCGTCTATGCACTGCATTTCGCGACCAATACCGTACGCGAAATCTACCCGGCGCTGAGCCTGGGCGACCGCCTGAGCCTCGACGTCTCCGAGTACGTGGGGCTGCACCCGGACATCTTCGCCCTGCCGGGCCGCGGCGCGTACATCAACAACAATCCCGGCGCATCCCTGCTCGGCGCCATCCCCTACGCGGTGACGCGGCCGTTCATCGCGCGGGCTGTGGAGGCCATTCAGGAGCAGCGCCTGCTGAGCGGCGCACCTGCGCCAGAATATGAAAACATCTACCCGCTCGCGCGGGAGTTTTACCGTGAGGCATATGCACGCGGCCTGGATGTGAAGTTCGCGCTGGGCGCGGGCGTCATGCAGGCGCTGCTGATGGCCCCGCTGTCCGCGCTCGGCGCCGTGACCATGTTCCATATCCTGTACGGGCTCACGCGGCGGCAGCGGACGGCGCTGCTGCTGGCGCTGCTGTATGCGTTTGCGACGCCCGTCTTCTACCGGACCGCGCAGCTCAACCAGAATGTCCTGATTGCGAACTTTGCGCTGTTCGCCTGGGCGGTGCTCTGGCGGCCGTGGGATGACCCGGCCGCGCCGGGCCGGCCGCGCTACCTGCTGGCGGGGCTGCTGTGCGGGTGGACGCTGGTACTGGACTACAGCGGCGCGGTTGCAGTCGCGGCCCTGAGCCTGTATGCCTGGGCAAAGCAGCGCACGCTGCCCGCAGCCCTGCGCCATCCGGCAGACTTCGTCCGGTATAGCACAGGCCTGCTCGCATCGGTCAGCGTGCTCTTCATCAGCCAGTGGGTTGCCTTCGGCCATCCGCTGCTGGCGGCCCAGCATTACATGCCGCCCACGCAGTATTCGGTAATCGGCTATAACGGGATGACATGGCCCCAACCCGACCTGCTGTGGCAGACAGCCTTCGGACTCAGCTTCGGGCTGTTCACGTCGGCCCCCCTCCTGCTGCCGGCGCTCTACGTGCCGGGCTGGCTGGATACATCCGTGCGGCTGCTGCCCCGCCGCGAGACCCTGCTCGCGTTGGGCTTCACGGCGGCGCTCTTCCTGTTTGCTGCGGCCAACCAGTTCGGCCGGCTGCAGTTCAACAGCGGCGTCCGCTACGTGGTTCCGGCAGTGCCGTTCCTGTTCCTGCTGGCCGCGGGGCCGCTCCTGCGGCTGCCACGCATGGTCGGGTTGGCCGTCGCCGCGCTCGGCACGTACTGGTCCTGGTGTCTGGCCATGTATCGGGATGTGGAACAGGGATTGGGCGTTCTCGAATCCCTGATTCACATCACCACCGAGGGCGTGCGCCTGCCTTGGCTCGTGACGCTGGACCGACTGGGCTTCATCGGGGATGCCCGGCTGTATTCCGTGCTGCTCCTGGGGTTGGCGGCCATTGGGCTGGCGCTGCTGTGGGGCGTCCGGCTGCGACCCAAGCCGGCCCTGGCACGTTCTTCAGCCGGACAGGGGCGCTGAGTCGATGAACAGAACACCTCTGTCAGCTTCGGAGGTCAGAATGCAAACACTCACACGGATTGTGTGTCTGGTGCTGATATTGCTGGTGGTATCAAGTTCCCTGCCAGTGAACGCACGAAATGCTGCCAACACGACGATTACGCTGGATCCCAAGACGACCTATCAGACGATTACCGGCTGGGAGGCCGTGGCGCAGGCCGGCCAGATCGCGTGCGCTCCCGCGGACTTTGTGAAGGGTTCCGTGACCGCGTGTGCAGCCTACTTGAAATACCGTGACGCCTTGATGGATCAGGCAGTGAACGACCTGGGCATCACACGCCTGCGGGTGGAGGCCAAACGCGGCATTGAGAACCCGGTGGACTACTTCCAGCAGTACATGGACGGCAAGATCAGCTCGCGCGACTGGGTGCATACGTATGCACCACAGGCCGTCAACGATGACAACGATCCTGACCACATCAACCCGGCAGGGTTTCAGTGGTCATCGCTGGACAATACCATCGAGAACGTGGTGATCCCGCTGCGCAACAAGTTAGCAGCACGCGGCATGAAGCTCTTCATCAATCTCTGCTATGTCGCCTTTGGCACGAATCCGAACGGGTTCTACCATTGGGATCAGCCCACGGAATATGCCGAGTTCGTGCTGGCAACCTACCAACACATGCAGGCCAAATACGGCTTCGTGCCGGACGCCTGGGAAGTGGCGCTGGAGCCTGATAACACGGCCTTCAACGGCACGAAGATGGGCCAGGCCATCGCTGCAACCGCGTCCTTGCTGGAGGCAAATGGGTTCAAGCCCGCTTTCATAGCACCTTCGACGACCAATATGTCGAATGCGCAGACTTATTTCAACGCCATCAAAGCCGTAATTGGTGATGCAGGCGTGCGCAAATACATCAGCGAGCTCTCGTACCACCGCTACGCCGGAGTCAACGACAGCGTCCTGCAGTGGATTGGCTCGACCTCGCGCACATACGGCATCGGGGCCTCAATGCTTGAACACATCGGCAGCGGCTACGAGGCGCTGCACCAGGACCTCAAGGTCGGCAACAACACCGCGTGGGAGCAGTACACGCTGGCTTTTCCTGTTGACGACAACGGTGCACAGTACTATGTCGTCAATCTGAACGACGCTCAGAATCCCAAGCTGGAAATCGGCTCGCGTACCAAGTTTCTGCGCCAGTACTTCAAGTTCATACGCCCCGGAGCCATGCGCATCGGGGCCACGGGCGGCGGCGCATTCGATCCCATTGCGTTCATCAACCCAGGCAACAAGTACGTGGTGGTCTTGAAGGCGTCGAGCGGCGGCTCGTTTGCCGTGCAGAACCTGCCCGCCGGAACGTACGGTATCAAGTACACCACAGCTGGAGCCAACGATGTCAATCTGCCTGCTGCCACTCTTGCTGCGGGACAGAACCTGGAGGCCAGTATCCCGGCAGCCGGCGTCATCACCATCTATCAGACAGCCTCGAAGTCGTTACCACGGGGATGGATGCCCCTCATATTCAGGACAATCGGCATTGCCCCCTGACATGTCCGGGGGCGAACTAAGTAACAGGAAAGGAAGGCAACCGAAATGACCGCTTATGTGCAGGAGAAACCATCAATTGCAGCTTATCTCGGACCGGACACGCTGCTGCCGCTCGGCTCCGCCCTGGCAGGACTTCTTGGCATGGGATTGCTGTTTGGCCATCGCGTCGCATCGCTGGCCCGAAAGGCCGTCCGCAAGCTCACCGGAAAACCTGCGGAAGAGCATCAGGAGGAATCGAACGAAGAAACCTCAAATCCCAGCGGAAACGCCACCTGACAGTCAACTAGACCGAGTTTCTGAGGCGGAGTTGTTAGTCAAAACAGCAAGGTGTCAATCGTGAAGATCTCTTGGCGTACAGTTGGTTCAGCCTTCGCCGGCAAGAAACGTCTCCGTGTCCTTTTGCCGACCGCTGCGATTTGCCTGGGCGTCGCGGCCGTGGGCGTATCGCTTGCGGCGGATTCGCTCGGCATTGGAAGCGGGGGCGGAAGCGCCTTCGGCGCAAAGCAGCTCGCACTGTTGGTCATAGGAACCTTACTGGCTGGCAGCGGTCTATTCTTTGCGCTGCCTGGCAACTGGTCTTGGGCCAAGGACTGGGGCCTTCATCTGCGTCAGCATCGAAGCCGAGCCGGAATCCTGACTGCTGCCGGGTGGCTTGGACTGTTTACCGGATGGGGCCAGACAGCGGTCGTGGTATATCAGAAAGGGTTTCGCGGCGAGCCAGTCGGTATAAGCCATGATTACGCCTGGCTCATACCTGTGTCCAACCTGGCGATATTCTTGGGTCTGGGTGGAGTGCTCCATCTCGTGCACCGCAGATGGCCACGGATTGTCACCTACCGCATCGCCCTGTTTGCACTTGCTTGGCTCGCGGTCTTGGGTCTGGTCCTGATGGTTCCCAACATCAGCAACGTCGCTCTCGCCATTCTGGCTGCCGGCATAGCCCTACAGTTCACGCGCTGGGCCACCCGTCATCCTGAGACCTTTGCGCGCATCGTACACTTCAGTCTGGGGTGGCCGATATTCGTCTCACGACATCCGTCAGGCAGGACTCTGAGCCGCAACGATGCTGTGCCTGAGACTGGCGAGACGCCAGCCAGGATCGGAGCCAGGGGAAATCTGCCGCACCCTTCTCCCACCAGACGACAATTCTTGATCGGGGCTTCGGCAGGGATTGCGTCCGTGGCCATAGCAACACGCACAGGCCCAATATTCCAAGAGCAGCGAAGCAATGCGCGCCTTTTGCCGGCAACGCGACCAACACCAAACGTGCTGTTCATCGTCCTTGATACGGTCCGAGCTCAGAGTCTGAGTCTGCTGGGGCATCACCGGCACACGACTCCCAATCTCGACCGACTGAGCCATCAAGGAGTGTTGTTCACCCATGCAGTCGCCCCTGCGCCATGGACCTTACCATCTCATGCCGCGATGTTTACCGGTATGCAGGCTGGGCGGCTTTCTGCTAACTGGTGGACACCCCTTGACAAGACCTATCCGACGTTTGCTGAAAAGCTGGCCGCGAATAACTATCACACAGCAGGTTTTGTGGGTAATACACTCTTCTGCGCTCGCGAGTTTGGGCTGGGTCGGGGCTTTGTACACTACGAAGACTACCACGTCACGCCTTCGGAGGCCCTTCAGACTACCTCTTTTGGTCGTACGCTAGTTACGGACCTGAAGATCCGCCGGGAGGATCTGGGCAGAAGGAGCGCAGTGCAGATAAACGGCCGGTTTCTACGTTGGCTCGATAGTAAAGACGCCAGTCCATTTTTCGCCTTTCTGAATTACTACGATGCGCATGATCCGTACCAGCCGCCCAGCCCATATGGAGTGGAGTTTACAGGGAAGGAAAGCCCCCTTGCACATGTACCCAAACCGGAAGCCAGGCGCATGGAAGCTGTGCGGGAACTCCAAGGGGCATATGAAGGTTGCATCGCCTATCTGGATGAACAGGTGGGACAGCTCCTGAACGATCTTGAGCGGCGCGATGTCTTGCGAAACACCATCGTAGTCATCACGTCGGATCACGGAGAGGAATTCGCTGAACACGGACTGATGTCACACGGCAACAGCCTCTACGCCACCCTGCTTCACGTACCGTTGCTTCTCATACATCCTACCAGGATACCGCAAGGCCTTCGTGTGAATGCGCCGGTCGGTCTGCGGGATATTGGAGCCACCCTGTTTGACCTGCTGGGACTCGATTCTGGAGGGTTTCCAGGCTGCTCGTTGACGCGTCACTGGGGGGAAGCTACTTGCCTGCAAACACAAAACCCTGAGGCTGTTCTCTCAGAAGTGAGTGCGAGATCAGGTCAGCCCGATTGGTATGCTGTATCGAAGGGCCCCATGAAGAGCCTGATAACCGATCAGTACCATTACATCCTGGATAGTCAGGGGACCGAGGAACTCTATGACTGGTTCAACGACCCGTGGGAACAGGCCGACTTGTTGTCATCCAAAGACATGCCAACCGTGGACACGCAGGCCTTATTGAGCAATTTTCGTGCTGAACTGAAAGCATTGACTGGCCCCTTATAGACTAACCGGCGTTGAGAATTGGTGGAGAAGACGTGGAGACAACCAAAAAAGTCATTGTAATCGGCCTGGATGGGCTGGAGCCCAAGGTCGTTGATCGCTTGCTGACAGCGGGCGCATTGCCGAACCTGGCCCGCCTGTGCGCGGATGGAGGGTATGGGCGCGTGCGGACGACGGCTGCGGCCCAGACGCCGGTGGCCTGGTCTACCTTCGCGACCGGAGTCAACCCCGGCGGCCATGGCATCTACGACTTTGTACATCGCGACCCGAAAACATACTTCCCGATCTTATCCCTGAACCGCTACGAACAGAAGAATCCGTTCCTGCCACCGAAGGCCGTCAACATGCGGCGGGGCACGGCCATCTGGGACTTGCTGACGACCGCGGGCATCCCCTCGACCGTCCTGCGGTGTCCATGCACTTACCCACCAGACCAGATTCGCGGGCGCATGTTGGCCGGGGTGGGCGTGCCGGACCTGCGCGGCGGGTTAGGCACCTCCACCTTCTACTCTGCCAACGGGAATCTCGTTCCAGGTGAAAGCGAGAATGTGCTGCAACTGATCGCAGAACCCGGGAGCGGCTCGGAGATAGTGTATCGGACACATCTCATCGGGCCGCGCAACCCCAAGACGCGCGACGATCTAG
>CAZTMA010000059.1:0-6741 GCA_964614645.1 uncultured Anaerolineales bacterium | reverse complement strand
ATGACCTTGCAGGTTAGCGAGTCGCGCCGCACCATCATTGTGCGCAGCTCGGGCGAACCAGCCAGCCTGGAGATTCGCGAAGGTCAGTGGAGCGACTGGCTCAAGGTCAAGTTTAAAGCTGGCCCGCTGATGTCAGTGCGAGGCATGGTGCGATTTCATCTCACGCAGGTTACGCCGACGCTTCAACTGCACGCCTCGCCGGTAAATTTCGACCCTGAAGCGCCGCTCTTCCCGATCAGCTCACCACCGGAATACGCCAAAGAGCTGGCGGCACGGCTTGGGGCCTTCTACACGACCGGCATGGTGGAGGACCACGGCGGGCTGAACAATGAACGCTTCGATGAGGCAGCCTATCTGGCGCAATGTGAGGGTGTGATGCGCGAGCGCGAGCGCATGATGCTCCATGAGCTGAATCGGTTCAAGGAGGGCCTGTTCTACTGCCTCTTCGACACGCCGGACCGCCTGC
This sequence comes from uncultured Anaerolineales bacterium, assembly GCA_964614645.1. Classification (GTDB taxonomy): domain Bacteria; phylum Chloroflexota; class Anaerolineae; order CG2-30-64-16; family CG2-30-64-16; genus MWBF01. Next base: position 6,275 of record CAZTMA010000059.1, on the reverse strand, counting down.
AGCACATGTTTTGGCGCTTTGGAGAGCCTGAGCACCCGGCGAACCACGGCGCGCCGGTGCAGGCTGCCTTCACGGATGTGATTGACGAACACTATCGCGCGTGTGACCGGGTAGTGGGACAGGCTATGCAGTTCGCGGACCCGTCCACGCTACTGATTGTGCTGAGCGACCACGGCATGGATAGCTTTCGACGCGGTGTCAATCTTAACACCTGGCTGTACGAGCATGGTTTTCTGGCGTTGAAAAAGGGCATCAGCCCGGGTGCGGAGGCAGGTGACTTTCTGCGGGCCGTGGATTGGAGCCGCACGCAGGCCTATGCTCTGGGCCTTAGCAGCATCTACCTGAACTTGGCCGGCCGAGAGGCGCAGGGCATCGTGGCAAAGGAGCAAGCGGCACTCATGAAAGCTCAGATCGCCGGCGGCTTGGCTGGACTGCGTGACCCAGCAAAGGGGCAGGTGGCCGTAGCTAGCGTTGTGTCATCCGAAGAAGTGTACTCCGGTCCTTACCTGCACGAGGCTCCCGATCTGCTGGTCAATTTCGCTGCCGGTTATCGGGCCTCGTGGGGCACGCCATTGGGCGGAATCCCCGAGGGACTGTTCGAGGACAACACCAAGAAGTGGGCCGGCGATCACGCGGTGGACCCGCAACTGGTCCCCGGTGTGCTGATGATGAATCGGCCTTTCCGGACGGACAATGCCGATGCGGCTTTGTCCGCTGCGACTCCCAGCCTGATCGACCTGGCACCCACGATCCTGGCGGCCCTCCAGGTTCCCAAAGGCCCCGCAATGGAAGGAAGCTCGCTGCTATGAAGATTCTGGTCATAGGTCTGGACTGCGCTGCGCCCGAGCTGCTGTTGGGCGACGAGCGGCTGGAGAACATCCGCCGCTTGATGGCGTGGGGCTGCTACGGCCGCCTGCAAAGTATCGTTCCGCCCATCACGGTCCCGGCCTGGATGTGCATGGCGACAAGCCAGGACCCGGGGACCCTCGGCATTTACGGCTTTCGCAACCGCGCGGACCATTCTTACAGCGCGCTCAGCACGGTCAATGCCCGCTCCATTCAGGAGCTTGCCATCTGGGACCAGATTGCTCGCGAAGGCGGGCGCTCGGTAATTATCGGCGTACCGCCCAACTATCCACCCCGCAAGGTCAACGGCGTGTCGGTAGGCTGTTTCCTGACCCCCGACCCGACCAAAGATGTCTTCACCCATCCCGCAGCACTGGGGGCGGAAATTGCCAATCTGGTCGGCACTTATCCGGTCGATGTCAAGGGCTTCCGCACCGAACGCAAGGATTGGCTGCGGGATGAAATCTTTACGATGAGCCGTAAGCAGTTCCAGGTGGTACGCCATCTCCTAACCACGCAGGAATGGGATTACTTCCAATTCGTGGATATCGGCCTGGACCGGGTGCAGCACGGCTTCTGGCAATACTACGACCCGGAGCACGTCTTGTATGAGCCAGATAATCCTTATCGGGAAGTCATCAGGGATTACTACGCCCATCTGGATCAAGAGATTGGCGAAACCCTGGCCCTGCTCGACCAGGACACGGCGGTCCTGCTGGTCTCCGACCACGGCGCCCAACGGCTCGATGGCGGCTTCTGCGTAAATGAGTGGCTCGTACGCGAGGGTCTGCTGGTGCTCAACACTTATCCCGACCGCATTACCCCCTTCAGCCAGCTCGACGTGAATTGGGAACAGACGCGCGCCTGGAGCGAGGGCGGCTACTATGCGCGAGTGTTTCTGAACGTGAAGGGGCGCGAGCCGCAGGGCGTCATCGAGCCACAGGAATATGAAAGCTTCCGCGACGAGGTAAAGGCCTTGTTCGAAGCGACAGTGGACGACAAGGGACAGCCCATGGGGACGCTGGTCTTCAAGCCTGAGGAAGTCTACCGCAACGTGCGCAATATCGCGCCGGACCTCATTGTCCACTTCGGCGGGCTTTATTGGCGTTCGATAGGCGGCGTAGGCTACCCGACTATCCATACCCAGGAGAACGACACCGGGCCGGACGGCTGCAATCACGCGCAGTTTGGCGCCTTTGTGCTGGCCGCACCGAACTTGCCCCTCAGCGGTGAGGTGACGGGAGCGCATCTGCTGGATATCGCGCCGACGCTGCTGGAGCTGGGCGCATATGATGTGCCCGCAGCGATGCAGGGCCGGTCGCTGCGGGCGTGCCAAATGACAACGGATGGCAACCATCGCCTCGATCAAGGTTGGGATACTGAAGACGAAGAGCTCATCATACGCGAACGGTTGAAGGGACTGGGATATGTATCCTGATTTGACCGGAAGAGTCAGCCGGCTCGCAGGTCGGGTAGACCTGGTATCCCGACCGTATACAGCACGGATCGGCATCACACTCCTTGCAGCCGCAGGGCTGGCGCTCATGCTGGCGGCAGCCTACCAGATGATCGCCTATATTCGCGTGCCAGTGGACCTGCTGAGCTTCTCCGAAAGCTCTTTCGTCAATGACATCCTGAAGTTCCAGTCAGGCACATCCATCTACACACCACCGACCGACAACAACGCCTATCCTTACATGCCAGGCGCGCCGATCCTGACCTATCTCATCGCTACTCTTTTCGGACAGCCCGATTCGATTCCGCTTTACCGAGCCATCCAGTTCTCATACGTGATCCTTGCCGTCATTATGGCCGTCAGCATTGCCGACTTGCTCGCGCGAAAGCTGCTGACACAGGAAGAGTATCGCCATCGCCCTTTATGGCTCGTGGCCTGGCTACCGTTTCTCTTTCTTGCGGCAATTGACGACCGTTTTAACGCGTTCAATTACTCGCTACACAACGATGGTTTGGCCCTGCTGGTCTCCATAGCCGCCTTCTGGGTGATGGTACGACACTCCAATCATCCGCGTAGCTGGCACTTGGTTGCGATGGTCGTGCTGCCGACCATGGGCTTCCTCGTCAAACAGAGCCTCCTCATCTGGATCGGCATCTTCCCGGTCTACTTGCTGGCCGCAGGCAAGGCTTCGCTGCGGCAAAGTGTGCTGGTATTGCTGGGAGCAGGATTCCTGGCAGGTGGCGTAATCGGGCTCTGCTATGCGCTGTGGGGGGAAAATTATGTGTGGTGGATTTTCGCGGCGCTCGGCGACAAGGAGATTGCGCCGGCTCGGAGCCTGATGAACCTGCTCAGAGCTGGGGCCTACGCAGCCTTTGGCCTGATGGCAGGTTACGTGCTGGTGCTGCGACGTCCGGCCCGGGATGTTGCGACCCTCTGGCTCATCTGGTTAGCATTGTTCGGTCTGGAGGCCTACACCAGTGGAATCGGCTGGAATGTCAATCACCTGGGGCCAGGAGTGGTATTGGCTACATCATGGTTCCTCGTTGCCATCGCCAGGCTATGGCCGAAAGTAGAACCGGCGGTTCGCGTTGGAGCAGAGCGTGAAATAGCGTGGTGGCAACCCATCGCCCAACAACTATGTGCGGCGGCGATCGTTCTCTTTGTATTTGCTGGTGCACTAGGAACCATTCGTCCGCCCATCAACCCGGTTCCTGCGGATCTCCACCGCTACATAGCGGATATCGAGGCCGAATTTGAAGATTTGCCAGCGGAACGGGTCTTGCTAGATTCCGGGACGTGGGTGTATCTGGAGGATGGGGTAGTGATGAAGGATCGCGCATGGGCGGTTTCCCTCCATAACGGCGAAAACCAACCGATCAACCATGCCCTGCTGCGCGAGACCATTGAGCGGATTGAGCGCCAGAGCTATGCTCGCATCCTGGCACACGAACTGGATACGCCCGAAAACTGGTATGACTATCATGACCGGGGATCCGGCGTCAAAGACGCGATTTTCGATAATTACCAGGTTGTCCGTCGGATACCGGCAGTGAAGGGCATCAATGCCTGGTCATCCATCAGCCTGGTGTCCGAAATCCTGGTTCTGGAGCCAAACCAAGACTGAGTGAATTACAGGATTCGAGAGAATATGTGATGCGAAAGACAGATCTATTCGTGATGGCAATATGGAGCGCTATTGGCCTGGGCATGATCGAAGGCCTGGTGCTCAATATAACCCGCGCGTTTCCTGCCCTCGCGGCGCCGTACAAATTCTCGGCGCACATTATGTGGGTGGCGCCGGTGCTGAACACAGCCCTCTTTCTGCTTGTCGCAGCGATGCTGATTCCCCTATTGCGCCTGCTGAATAAATGGTTGCCAGATAAAGAATCGCTGATTGTCCTTGGCGTTTTCATCTTTCTGGGCCTATTCGGCATCATCAGCGCACCCAAATTGACCGGTTTAGCGCCGGGCGCGTTACTGGCGCTGGGGCTGTGTGTGACCATCCTGCGAAAAATGTCAGGCGCAGAGGCTCGATTGATCGCCGGCCTCCGTCGCCGGTTATTCCTCGTTCCACCCATCATCTTGCTTCTTGTACTTGGGGTGGCGGGCTACGAGAAGGCAGCCGAATGGTGGCGCGCCAACCGATTGCCCGCAGCGCGCGCCGGAGCACCAAACGTGCTCGTCATTGTCATGGACACTGTACGGTATGACAGCTTCGTTCGCTCGGTTGCAGGCCCCCTGACACCCAACCTGGATCGTATCGCGGCGCAGGGTGTGCGTTTTGATAACGCATGGTCGAGTTCTTCATGGACATTGCCATCGCAAGCATCAATTATGACCGGGCTATACCCTTATCAACACGGCGCAGATTGGCCGCACCTTAATCTCGATGCTACACAGCCCACCCTGGCGACGTTCTTCAGCCAGCAGGGGTACGCGACCGGCGCATTTTCGGGTAACTCAGCGTGGATCGCGCCCGAATATGTGGGACGAGGCTTCTTGCGCTTCGACACCTACCTCCTGGAAGATCTCTTTCGACGAACCTCTTATGGCCGTGCGCTCAATGTAGTGCTACGCAATCTGCGGCTCCACGAATCGGGCCGCGGCAAGGCTGCCGCTCAGGTCAACGCTGAGTTGTTGCGTTTCCTGGAGAGCTATCCGAACCGCCCCTTTTTTGCATATCTATGCTACATGGATGTCAACCGGACCTTCCATGATCGCTGGCTAAACTATGGATTCCTGCAGAAAAAGGCACCCCTCTCTGAGGTCAAACAGGCTTATGATGCAGGGCTGACGGAGCTGGACAGCCAGATTGGCAGGTTGCTCGCCGAACTCGAACAGAGCGGGGTGCTGAAAAATACGCTGGTCGTCATCACCTCGGACCACGGTGAATCCTTCGGGACAGAGAATGGCGACCACGACCCAATCGGCCACGGCACAAGCCTGTATCTGGAGCAGACCAGAGTACCGCTCTTTATCGTGTTCCCGGGACACATTGCAGCGGGCTGGCGGAATCCTGAGTTGGTCAGTATTCGCCAGATACCAGGCACTATCGCTGGCCTCCTGGAAACACAGAGTAATCCTTTTCCCGACCCGCCGCTGTCGTTGAGCAGGCAGGGGTCCAGCCAATCGTCGAACAACATGCAAGGTCTTCTGATGACGCTGAATTATTCCGAACACAGGCTGACATCCGTATTGTGGGATGGCTGGCAATACATCCATGACCAAACGAGGACTACCGATGAACTCTACAATCTTGTGTCCGATCCCCCAGCCAAGCGGAATCTGGCTTCGGAGATTGATTTGACCCCGGCGAAAACACGGCTTGAGGACTTAATGAGAGAGTCCCGCCCGGTGGCACAAAGACAATGACCACTCTGACCGGCTTGCGAACGATTTCGATTCATCCGATCGCATTCGCCTGGTTCGGCCTGACCCTCGTCGGGCAGGCCGCGGCCCTGCGCCTGATCGACGCGGGACCGCGGCTGCACTACCAGCACTACAAAGTCCTGGTTCGCACCCCGGTCGAGAATCTGTTGCTGGCGCTCGTGATCGTCCAGGCAATCATCGTCCTCTCTGCGTTGGTGCGGCGGCGGTCGTCTATAGGAACCGTAGTTGCGCGGCTATTTCGTCCCTGGCAGTTGCTCCTCCTGGGAGCTGTTTTCGTCTTGCCGGCTGCGGCCGTCTCGGCCAACCCTGCATTCACGGCGCTGGAGTTCTTGTTTGCGAGCTTCGTGCAGGCCCTGAACCTCGCGACGGTCGTGCTGGCGATTGTCGCGCTGCCGGATGAGTGGCTGGTCAGTTTCAGGCAGCGGGCCGATGCACTGCTCGGCCCAGCGGAGAATACCGTGAGCGAAAGCTCCTTGCCGCGGGTGGATCGCTTCGCGCTCAGTATCGCCGCGTGGGTCGTGCTCGTCGCGGCGCTGCTGGCCGTATTCTCCTACCAGCGCCACCCGCACATCACCGACGAGGT
>CAZTMA010000058.1:0-28857 GCA_964614645.1 uncultured Anaerolineales bacterium | reverse complement strand
ATCGTGCGCATCTGAGGATGCGCACTCCGCCTCCTGTTCACTCCGCCTCCTGTTCACCCCGCCTCCTGTTCACCCCGCCTCCTCTTCACCTTGTCACAAACGCGCGCAACCCACTTGAGCACAGGGCGTATAATAAGGACATGGGCGAAGCTCTTTTTTCGCTTCGTCTTGTTCTGCTCCGTGGAGGCCTCATGATTCTCGATAAGCGCAATCTCTACCGGTTCCCCTGGTCGCTCAACGACAACCCGATCGCGTGGCTCGAAGTCACCGATATCTGCAATATCCACTGTGAAGGCTGTTACCGCCAGCACATGACCGGCCATAAGACGCTGGAACAGGTTAAGGAAGAAGTCCTGATGTTCAAGCGGTGGCGCAACCCGGACAACGTCTCGATCGCGGGCGGCGAGCCCCTCATCTACCCGCACATCGTGGACCTGGTCGCGTTCATCAAAGAGCAGAAGATCAAGCCCATCATCCTGACCAACGCGGTCGCGCTCAAGCCGGACCTGCTGCGCGAGCTCAAGCGGGCGGGGCTGGCGGGCTTCACCATCCACATCGACAGCCACCAGGCGCGGCCGAAGTGGGAGGGCAAGAACGAGGCCGACCTCAACGAGCTGCGCCAGCACTACGCCGACATGATCGCGGCCGAGAAGGGGCTGTATCTCATCTTCAACTCGACCGTGTATCCCTCGACCTTCCACGAGATCCCCGACGTGCTGCGCTGGGGCCAGGCCAACATCGACCGGGTGCAGGGGCTGGTGTTCATCACCTACCGCACTGCGACGCTGGACGAGCACGTGGCCTCCGATGCCGCCGACCGGCAGGTGGACCTGACGAAGCTCAGCTACGTGCGCGACCACTTCGACGAGCACTTCGTCACGTCGCCGGAGGTCTACGAGCTGCTGCAGACGGTCTGCCCGGAGTACGACGCATCGGGCTACCTGGGCGGGACCGTGCGCCACGACTCGTTCAAGTGGCTGGCCGGCGCAGTCGTCGGCTCGAAGCGCCAGCTTTACGGCGCGATCGGCAAACAGACGATGGAGGTCGCACAGGCCGGCCATCACATGCTCAAGGGCACGTACCTGGCCTACCTGGGCGAAGCGAAGGTGGGCGGGCTGCCCTTCCTGATGGCGCCGTGGGACCCGCACATGCGCCGCGCGCTCGGCAGTCGCATGCGCGACCTGGTGCGGCATCCCGCGCAGTTGTTCCGGCCCGTGTACGTACAGAGCGTCGGCATCATCCAGGCGCCGGACCTGCAGGGTGACGGCCGCGCGGATATGTGCGATAGCTGCCCGGACATCACCATCTACGAAGGCAAGTTCATCAACTCCTGCCGGATGGACGAGTACCGGCTGTTCGGCGGCTTCCTGTCGGTGACGGAAAAAGGCGTGCAGTCTGAGCCCGGCGGGCAGAAGGCAGGTGAAACCGCACAGCCTCCTTCGCTGAACTGAGATGATGATGCTGACGCGCCTCTCGCCCGTCGACTATGTGAGGAGCCTCGTCCGCATCCTGCGGGGCCGGCCCCAGCCGCCGCCCTCGCTGGCCGGCAACCCGCTGCTGCACACGCTGCTCCATCGCCGCAGCGTGCGCAGCTTCACGGACCGGCCCATCCCGGATGATGTCTTTGCTGCCATCATGGAGGCGGCGCGACTCGCGCCGTCCACCGTCAACCTGCAGACGTGGAGCTTCGCCAAGTTCGCCCCGGACGAGTGGCGCGCGACCTTCGGCCGCCCCATCCCTTTCCGTGCGGCCCGCGCGGTCATCGTGCTGGCCGACACTCACCGCGCCCGCTCGGTCATGGACGTCTTTCCCGCCAGCCCGCTGGTGGAGTACACGGTCGCGGTGATGAACGCATCGCTGGCCGCGATGGCCCTTAACATCGCGGCGGAGGCGCTGGGGGTGGGCTCCGTCATGCTGTCGGAAACGGGTCGCAGCGGCTTCCTCGATGCGGGCTACCTGCGCGACGTGCTCGCGCTGCCCGACCACGTCGTGCCGCTGATGACCATCGTCCTCGGCTACCCCAAGGGCATTTACCCACCAATGCCGCCCAAGCTGCCCCTCGACCAGGTCACGTTCACCGGGCAATACCGGCCGGCCGACCCGGCTGTCATGCAGGATTGGCTGAATCAGATGGTCGCGGGATACAATGCCAGCCATCTCGGGTCCTCCTTTGCGCAGCAGTTGGGCGTCTACCAGTCGAAGATCGCCCAGGCGGAGGCCGACCTGCATAAGATGATCCTGGAGTAGGGGCGAGTGGGGCGAGCCAACACCATCCCGATCCGTGCCTATGTGCGGCTGCTGCGCGACTACCTGCAGCCGCAGACGGCGCGCACTCTGCTGCTGGCTTCCCTTCTGCTTGCGAGCATCGGCCTGCAGCTCGTCAACCCGCAGATCATCCGCTACTTCCTCGACAGCGCCGAAGCGCAGACAGGCATCGAGCGGCTCTTCAACGCGGCCGCTCTGTTCATGGCCGTGGCGATCGTGCGGCAGATTGTGTTCATTGCAGCCACTTACACCAGCGAGAATGTCGCCTGGACCGCGACCAACGCCCTGCGGGCCGACCTGGCGCTCCACTGCCTCAAGCTGGACATGTCGTTCCATAAGCAGTACAAGCCCGGCGAGCTCATCGAGCGGGTCGACGGCGATGTGAACCAGCTCGCCAACTTCTTCTCGCAGTTGGTCGTGAACCTGTTCGGCAACCTGCTCCTCGTGGCAGGCGTCCTCGTCCTGCTGCTGCTGGAAGACTGGCGGCTCGGCCTCGCCATCACAGGGGCGACGCTGGCCGGCCTTCTCGCGCTGTACTGGCTGAACTCGCGCGTCGTCCCCCGCTGGGAGCGGCTGCGCGAGACCGAAGCCCAGCTTTTCGGCTCGATCGAGGAGTGGCTCAACGGCACGGAAGAGATCCGTTCGAGCGGCGCGGAGCCATATATCCTGCGCCGGCTGTACACCTGGCTGCGCGAGCGCTGGCTGCGCGTCATCGCCGTCATGCGCGTGCAGATCTGGATCTCCACCCTGCCCATCAACGTGTTTGTGCTCGCCTACGTGGCCGCACACCTGATCGGCAACACGCTCTTCCGCGACGGCAGCATGACCATCGGCGGGCTGTTCGTCATCTTCTACTACATCGACATCGTCAAGGGCCCGCTGTGGGGCATCCTCGAGCAAGTGCAGGAGCTCCAGCGCGCGACTGCGAGCATTGTCCGGATCACCGAGCTGCGCGGCATCCAGCCGACCATCCACGATGGGCCCGGCGTCACCTTCGCCGGCGGCCCGCTGGCCGTGGCATTCGAAGACGTCAGCTTTCACTACGCGGATGATCCCGACACCCGGGTCTTGAAGGACATCTCCTTCCGGCTGCAGCCAGGGACCGTGCTCGGCCTGCTCGGACGGACCGGCAGCGGGAAGTCTACTCTCACGCGGCTGCTCTTCCGCTTCTATGATCCTTCCAGCGGCACCATCCGGGTCGACACGGAGGACATCCGCCTCGCGCGGCAGACCGAGCTGCGCGACCGCATCGGCATGGTCACGCAAGAGGTGCAGCTCTTTCGCGCGACCGTGCGCCAGAACCTCACGCTGTTCGACGATACTGTACCCGACGAGCAGGTGCTCGCCGTCGTGCGGGAGGTCGGGCTGGACGGCTGGCTGGCCGGGCTGCCCCAGGGCCTCGACACAGTCCTGGAGAGTGGCGGCGGGCTGTCGGCAGGCGAGGCGCAACTGCTGGCCTTTGCGCGCATCTTCCTGGCCGACCCCGGCGTGGTCATCCTCGACGAGGCGTCTTCACGGCTCGACCCGGCCACCGAGGCCCGCATCGAGCACGCGGTGGACCGGCTCATGGCGGGCCGGACCGGCATCATCATCGCGCACCGCCTCGGCACCGTGCAGCGTGCCGACGACATCATGATCCTGGATGAGGGGCGCATCCTTGAGTACGGCGCGCGCGCCGCGCTCGTGGCCGACCCCGCGTCGCGCTTCTCGCAGCTTCTGCGCACCGGGCTGGAGGAGGTGATGGCGTGAAGACGTACCGCTATCTCTGGCGCCTCATCCGGTACAGCCCGTGGCTGTTCTTCGCGGACACGGCAACGGCAACCGTATTCTGGCTGTCTTATACGGTCCTCGGCCTCATCCTTCAGGCCTTCTTCGACTACCTGACCACGGGTGGAGCACGGGGTCTGCCTGTCGGCCAGGTCGTCGCGCTGCAGCTCAGCTACGCGGTCATTACCACCCTGGCGCTCGCGGGCGCCAACTACTTCAACATCGGCTGGCGCTACCGCAGCATGGCGCTCCTGATTCGGAACATGCTGGCCCGCATCCTCCAGATGCCGGGCAGCCGGCCGCTGCCGCGCGGGGCTGATGGCAAGGTCATGTCGCCGGGCGAAGTCGTCAGTACGTTCCGGGATGACACCAACCAGATGGTCGATGCGGCCACCCTCGTCGAGGATGCCAGCGGGCTGGCAATCAGCGCAGCGATTTCGCTCTTCATCATGCTGCGCATCAGCGTCACCATCACGCTGGGCACCTTCCTGCCGCTCGCGGCCATCATCATCGTCGCACAACTGCTCGGGCCGCGCGTAGAGCGGTATCGCAAGGCGGGCCGTGAGGCGACAAGCCAGGTGACGGGACTGATTGCCGATATGTTCAACGGCACGCAGGCCATCAAGGTCGCCAACGCCGAGGAACGCATCATCGCCCACTTCCGCACGGTCAGCGACCGGCGCAAGCAGACGATGATCCGGGACAAGATGCTCTCGCAGACCGTCAATGCGCTTAGTGACGGCGGCACGGACATCGCCATGGGGCTTATCCTGCTGTTTGCCGCCACCCGCCTGTACGCCGGCGAGTTCACCGTCGGGAATTTCGCGCTCTTTGCTGCGTACCTGTGGCCGCTCGGCCAGTTCATCCGCATGACGGGCTGGCTCATCACGACGTACCGGCAGACCGGCGTGTCTCTCGTGCGCATGGAACAGATGATGCAGGGCGCACCGGTCGGCGGGCCGGTCGTCCACCACCCGGTCTACATGGACGGCCACTTCCCGGAACTCCCGTTTGCGGAGAAGTCGGCCGCAGACCGGCTGGAGAGGCTGGCGGTCGAAGGGCTGGGCTACCGGTATGAGCGGCCCGCGGACGACGCGCACACGGACGCTGCCACCCCTTCAACGGATACAGACGATGGTTCGGGCGCGACGCCCACCGTGAACAACGCAGTGCATGGGGTCACCGATGTGTCGTTCGAGGCGCCGCGCGGGTCGTTCACCGTCATCACCGGGCGCATCGGCTCCGGCAAAACCACGCTGCTGAAGGCGCTGCTGGGGCTGCTGCCGGACGGCGATGGGCAGGTGCTCTGGAACGGCAGGCCAGTGCGCGGCCGCGACATCTTCTTCGCGCCCCCGCGCGCCGCGTACACGGGCCAGGTGCCCCGGCTGTTCAGCGACACCGTGCGCAACAACGTCCTGCTCGGCCTGCCCGAGCAGCGGGTGGACCTGACTGCCGCGCTGCGTGCCGCGGTCCTGGACCGCGACGTGCAGGCGATGGAGCGGGGGCTGGATACGCTCGTCGGGCCGCGCGGGCTGCGGCTCTCCGGCGGGCAGATTCAGCGCACCGCGGCCGCGCGCATGTTTGTGCGAGAACCGGAGCTGCTCGTCTTCGATGACCTGTCCAGCGCGCTGGATGTGGAGACGGAGCAACTGCTGTGGGACCAGCTGGCCGCGCTGGGCAGCGAGCGGCCCACCTGCCTCGTCGTCTCGCACCGGCAGACCGCGCTGCGCCGCGCCGACCACATCATCGTACTGAAGGACGGCCGGATCGAGGCGCAGGGCAAGCTGGACGAGCTGCTCGCCACGTGTGAGGAGATGCGGCTGCTATGGGAAGGCCGGGTGTAGGGGCGGTCCCCGCCTCCCCAGTTGCCCGATAAAGCGTACAACATTATAATCACCGGGCCGCATAGCGCGTGCGGCAAATCCTTGCGCCTGACAGGAGTTGCCCATGCTTCCCCCGCCAAAGTCCCGCATCCCTGGCGGCCCGCTGCGCGGCCTGCTGCTCATCCTGGCGATTCTCGCCGGGCTGGCACTCCTGTCCATCGCGTATGCCATCCTGAGCCGGGGTCGTCCGGACATCCGTCTCTGCCTGCCGGTGGGGTTGGTCTTCGCCGCGCTGCTGGCCTCCGTGCCGCTGGCCTATGCCGCCTTCCAGGAAGAGATGACCGCGCGGCAGTTCGTGACCCGGCTGGGGCAGAGCCGCACCGCGTGGATGACGGTTGCCGCGTTCGCCGGCGCGATGCTGCTGGCGCTAGCCGGCGCTGCCGCATGGACTGCGGCGGGCCACACATTCCCGCCGGCCGGAACGCCGGTCGCGCAGGCCGCGACGCCGGTCGTCGCTACGGCCACCGCCACCCGGCCCCGCGCTACTCCCTCGCCGACCGCACCGGCTGCGGCTGCCACTGTCCGGCCGACGTTGACGCACACCGCGGCGCCGCCCGACGCGCCTACTATCACTCCCTCCCCGACTGCACCCGCCACCGCCACGTCTACGCCAACGCCGGAGCCGCCCACAGCCACGCCAACGGCTGAGCCAACAGCGGCGCCGACTGCCACGGCTACAGCCACGGCTACGCCAACAGAACTTCCGCCCGACCCCGCTGCGCAGATCGACGAGGTGATGGTCGCGGCGAACGACCTGCTCGTCGCACTCCTTGAGAATCCGGATGCCGCGCGCGAGCCGCTGCAGGTCTACTTCTGCGGCGAGAACGCGTGGCGCAAGGTCAGCACGTTCCTGGCGCGCACCACTGCACGCGCCGACCGGCCGGTAAGTGCCGAGTATGCGATCACCGACGTGCAGCCGGCCATCCAGGATCTCGACGAACGCTGGGTGCTGGAGCAGGTCGAGACGTGGACCTATACGAATGCGGGCGGGCAGCAGACGGGTTCGCGCGAGAGTTACCTCTACTACCTCGTCGCGACAGCCGATGCTGCGCGGCCGTTCTGCATCGATGACTATTCGTCGCAAGCCATCCCCTGACACTGTGCATTACATCACAGGCGCGGCGTTTGCAAATTCCATTACAGATCTCTCCGTCTCCTGAGCGTAAGGTAAGTCGCATTGCGCCCCGAGAGCTTGCGGGGCCGTGACGCGACCTTCTTTCAAGACCCGGAGGCCCCATGACCGAAACAATCTCACCCGCCGAACAGCAGTTCCAGACGATTCTGGATGCGGCCCAGCAGATGGGCGTCGAACTGAACCGCGAGGAGGCGCTGCAGTGGCTCACGGCCATTGCTGCGACGAAGACGGGGGACCAGGTGCAGGTGGACGAGCGCACCGGCGTGTTCGGCCATCGCGTCGTCATGCTGGACTTCAGCGAGGAGCAACTGGCCTACTTCCGGGAGGTGGGCCGCCTGGTGGAGTTCAAGGATGAGCCAGGAGTCGAGACTGCGCTGGCGCTGTCCGGCTCCGCAGCCCAGTCGAAGGTGCAGACCTATCCGGGCGACTGCGACTATTTCGAGCGGGTCAACATCCACGCGGCAACGCGCGCCGAAGCCTGCACCACGCTGGCCCGGCTCATGCGCGATAAGGCGCTCTCCACGCGCCGCGTCCCCGGCGCACAGCTCATCGAAGTCAAGTTCGGCTCCTATCCGCTGGACGTCATCGTTGACGGGCGGCGCTGCAAGGCCGGCGCACCGATTGCCTGGGAGCCACACCAGATCGAGGCTGGCGAGATCGAAGGCGTGCGCATGAACGGCTCACGCGTTGTCATCCGTTGGGAGGACGCCGCTGCGGAGCCGGGCTGGTGCAAGTTGGACTGGGTGGTGCTCGACCCCGTGCGCCGCCGCCTCGCGAATGCAAGCAACATGCTCGATGTGACCTGGGAAGCACCCGACGGCAGCATCCAGCCGCTCGACGGCTATCTGGACCCCTACTTCCAGGAAGTCTACCTGGAAGCGGAGTCCATCCCGATCTTTACCAAGCTGAGCCGCCACGTTTCTGCGGACGCGTTGGATGATTATGTCGAAGCACTGGAGCGCGAGGTCCGCAAGTACCTGACGAAAGACCTGAACTACGGCAAGGCGGCCAAGCGGATGTATAATATCTTCCGCCTGACGGGGCGCTATGCGGAGGCGGCCTTCATCCGCGAACTGTTCGATGAACCGGCCAGCCTGCTCTACCAGGTCTGGTCGCTCATCCGCACGCTCGATGACACCAACCAGGCGGGCACAGAGAGCATCCCGCTCGAGCAGATCGAGGCGCAGACCGACCAGCTGATCCTGACAGTGGTCCGCACCCTCGAAGGAGACCAGGAAAACGACCTGGTGCGCCGCCTGTTGACGGTGCGTGACCTGATCGGCCGCCAACAATCGGGAGAGACGCTGACCTGGGAGGCGGAGGCCGCCCGCCAGCAGCTCGCCAATATCGTCAACAACTTCTTCCATGACCGCCTGGTGGCGCTACCCCAGATCCGGGACTACATGGAGCAGTTCAGCACCTGATGTGACACGGCCGGGAGCTTATGACGTTCACGTTCACCCATCTCGAGACACACTCGCACTTCACGCTCCTGGCCGCGACCCCCTCTGTGACCCAACTGGCCGACCGCGCCGCGGCGGACGGCATGACGCACCTCGCGCTCGCCGACACGAACGCGCTGTACGGTGCGGTCGCCTTTGCCGCTGCGTGCCGCCGGCGCAGGGTGCAGCCCATCATCGGCATGACGGTCGGCGTGTCTGCGCCGCCGGATTGGACGGGCGCACCGGGCACGGAGTCTGCCGGGCCGGGCCAGCTCGTGCTGCTCGCCGTCGACCCGGCCGGCTACCGCTCGCTGTGCCGTCTCTCCTCGCGCATCCAGGGCAGCCCGGACCGGGCGCTGCTGGCCAGCCAGGGCCTGGCCTGGGAAGACATCGCCGCGCACCACGAGGGACTGCTCTGCATGAGCGGGGGGCGCGCGGGCTGGATCGAGCGTTTTCTGCGCGCCGGCGACCTCTCCGCGGCGCAGCGGTACGCCGGGAGGCTGGCCGGCATCTTCGACGACCGGGCGTACCTGGCCATCGAGCTGCACGAGCCGGGCGACGAGCAGATTGCGGCGGAGGTCGTCGCTCTGGGCCGCCGCCTGGGGCTGCCGCCGGTCGCAGTGCAGCCGGTCTACTGTCTGGAGGCGGACGAAGGCCCGAAGCTGGCGTTGCTCGCGGCCATCCGCGAGAACCGGCTGCTCCCGGCCCCGCGCGCGGATGCCCCTGAGCCGCCGGCCCCCTGCTGGCTGTCTGCCGGGGAAGTGCAAGAGCGTTTCGCGGCCTATCCTGACGCAGTGGAGCGGGCCGGAGAGGTCGCCGCGCGCTGCGGCGACGTGCTGCCGGATGGCCGGCCCATCTGGCCCAGCCTGGCGCTGCCGCCTGGCCAGACCCCCGACGACGCACTGGCCGCCCGCGCGGGCGAGGGGCTCCTCGTGCAGTATCCGGCCGAAGAGGCGCGGCCGGCTGCGCGCGGCCGGCTGGAGCACGAGCTGGGCGCCATCGCGCGCCACGGCTACGCGCCGCTCTTCCTCATCGTCTCCGACATCGTCCGCTTCGCGCGCGAGCACGACATCCTGGTCAGCACGCGCGGCAGCGTTGCCAACTCGCTGGTCGCCTACTGCACGGGCATCACGACGGTGGACCCGCTGGAACACGGCCTGCTCTTCGAGCGCTTCCTCAACCCAGCGCGCGCCAATCCGCCCGACATCGACCTCGACTTCTGCAGCCGCCGCCGCGACGAGGTGCTGGCCCACCTGCGCGAGACGTTCGGCGCGGACCGCATGGCGCTTGTCGGCACGGTCAGCACGATGCGCCCCCAGTCGGCCGTCCGCGAGACGGGCAAGGCTTACGGGCTGAGCGAGGCCGAGATCGACCGGCTGGTCGCGCTCATGCCACACCGATGGCACCCCGACCCCCGGCGCCGCGACCGCCGCACGATGGAGGACGTGCTGGAGGATATCCCGGAGGCCCGCCTGCGCGAGGTCGTGACCGCGGCCGCCGCGCTGGTCGGCCAGCCGGACCACCTGAGCGTCCACCCGGGCGGCGCGGTCGTCACGCCCGGCCCGCTGACCGACGTCGTGCCGGTGCAGTGGGCGCCGAAGGGGTTCCTCATCACCCAATTCGAGCACGGCGACGTGGAGGCCATCGGCCTGCCCAAGATGGACCTGCTGGGCATCCGTGCGCTGACCGTGCTGGCCGACACCGCGGCCCTCGTGCGCGCGGGCCGCGACCCCGGCTTCCGGCTGGATGCGATCCCGCTGAACGACGCGGCGACCGGCGACCTGATCGAGCGGGGGGAGACCATCGGCGTGTTCCAGTGCGAGTCCGACGGCGCCCAGCGGACGCTCCGCAGGCTCAGGGCACGCTCTGTGCGCGACCTTGCCATCGCGAATGCGTTCTTCAAGCCCGGCCCCGCGATGGGCGGCATGGCCGACACCTTCGTCCGCCGTTACCTGGGCAAGGAGGCCGTCACCTACCTGCATCCTGCGCTCAAGCCCATCCTCGGCGTGACGAAGGGGGTGCTCATCTTCCAGGAACAGGTGCTGCGGATTGCCACGGAGGTCGCGGGGCTGAGCTGGGAGCAGGCCGACCAGATTCGTCGCGGGATGAGCCACTTCGGGCAGGCGGAGATGGCCGCGGTGCAGGAGCAGTTCGTCTCGGGCTGCATGCGGCCACCGCCCCTGGGTCAGGGGTTCACCGAGACCCAGGCGCGCAAGCTATGGGAGCAGATCATCCCCTTTGCGGGCTACGGCTTCAACCAGGGCCACGCGACCGCGTACGCGGACGTCAGCTACCGGTCTGCCTATCTGAAGGCGCACTACCCCGCCGAGTTCCTCTGCGCGCGGCTGGCGGACTATGGCGGCTTTCACCACCCGGTGATCTATGCGGCGGAAGCCGTGCGCCTCGGCATCCGCCTGCACCCGCCCCACGTCAACTACAGCGGCCCGGCCTTCACCCTGGTCGATGCTGCGGATGGTCCCGTGCTGTACATGGGGCTGGGTCAGGTGCGCGACCTGCGGCAGAGCAGCGCCGCGGCCATCTGCGACGCGCGGCAGGCCGGCCCGTTCGACAGCGTGCGCGACCTGCTGGCGCGGGTGGAGGAGCTCCAGCCGAAGGAGGTCGACCACCTGGTGCGCTGCGGCGCGCTGGATGGGCTGGGCCCGAACCGCGCCAGCCTCCGTGCGGAGGCCGGGGAGGTGCGTCGCGGGGGCGGTGCACGCCAGCTGGCCTTCGACTTCGGCCTGCCCGACGTGCCGGCGGAGTCCGCTGCGGACCGGCTGGCCTGGGAGCAGGAGCTGTTGGGCTGGCCGGTCAGCGTCCACCCGCTCGCGCTGGTGGCGGACCGGCTGCGCGACCTGCCCGCGGAACCCATCCCGCTGCGCCGCCTCCCCTTCACCGCGCAGCAGAGCGTCACCGTCGCGGGCGTCCGGCTCCCCGGCTGGCCGGGCGGGCCGGGCTTCTTCCTGAGCGACGGCGACACCTTCATCCAGGTGCGCGCGGGCAAGGGTAGCAAGGCGCCGGCTCCCTGGCAGCCGCTCATCGTGGCTGGCCGCCTCGCCAGGGACGAATCGGGCGGCCATTGGCTGCAGGCCGAGAGCATCACCCCGGTCGCTCGGGCCTGAGCCGCGCGCTGACTGCGTATAGCCCACCTCACCGGCTCAAGCCTCGACCCTTGTCACCTATGGTGCCGCTTGCATCTGAGGATGCAAGCTCCTCACCCCATCACCCCATCACCCCGTCACCCCGTCACCTCTTCACCCCGTCACCCCATCACCCCATCACCCCGTCACCTCTTCACCTTGTCACGTCTTCACCTTGTCACCTCTTCACCTTGTCACGTCTTTGTGCTAGAATCACCGCATGCCCAAGAAGACGGGGACTGACCTCTTTGCCGCGCGGCGCACGGAGCTGACCGAGAAGGAAGCGCCGCTCGCCGCGCGCATGCGGCCGCGCACGCTGGACGAGTTTATCGGCCAGGCGCATATCGTCGGGCCGGGCCGCCTGCTGCGTCGCGCCATCCAGGCGGACCAGATTAGCTCGGTCATCTTCTACGGCCCGCCCGGCACGGGCAAGACGACCCTCGCACGCGTCATCGCGAATACGACGCGCGGCCACTTCATCGCCATCAACGCAGTGCTGGCCGGCGTCAACGAGATCCGCCAGGCCATCGCAGAGGCGCAGGAGCGCCGCGGCCAGTTCGGCCAGCGCACCATCCTCTTCGTGGACGAGGTGCACCGCTTCAACAAGGCGCAACAGGACGCGCTGCTCCCCTGGGTGGAGAACGGCACGGTCATCCTCATCGGCGCGACGACCGAGAACCCCTACTTCGAGGTCAACAAGGCGCTCGTCAGCCGCAGCCGTATCTTTCAGCTCAAGCCGCTGACCGAGGCGGACCTGTACGCGGTCGCGCGGCAGGCGCTGGCCGACCCGGAGCGCGGGTACGGCAAGCTCAACGTGCAGCTCGCCGGCGACGCACTGGCGCACCTGGTCGATGTGGCGAACGGCGACGCGCGCGGGGTGCTGAACGCGCTGGAGCTGGCCGTGGAGACGACCGAGCCGGACCCGGATGGCGTGATCCGTATCGATCTGGCCGTCGCGGAGGAGTCCATCCAGCGCCGCGCGGTGCTCTACGACAAAGAGGGCGACGTCCATTACGACACCATCAGCGCGTTCATCAAGAGCCTGCGCGGGTCGGACCCCGACGCGGCCCTCTACTGGATGGCGCGCATGGTCTACGCAGGGGAGGAACCGCGCTTTATCTTCCGGCGGATGATTGTTTTCGCGGGCGAGGACGTGGGGCTGGCCGACCCGCACGCGCTGCAGGTCGTGATGACGTGCGCGCAGGCGTTCGAGTACGTCGGGATGCCCGAGGGCCGCTTCCACCTGGCGGAGGCCGCGCTGTATCTGGCGACCGCGCCCAAGAGCAACTCCGGCTTCGCGTTTTTTGATGCGCTCGGCGTGGTCGAGCAGGAACGCGAGGCCGAGATCCCCGCACACCTGCGCGACGCGAACCGCGACAAAGAGGGATTCGGCCACGGCGAGGGCTATCTCTATCCGCACGCGTACCGTGACCACTGGGTCGCGCAGCAGTATCTCCCCGACGCGCTGCAGGGCCGCGTCTTCTACCAGCCGGGTGGCCTGGGCTACGAGGCGCGCATCAAAGACGAGGTTGCGCGCCGCCGCGAGGCGCAGCTGGCCGCGATGCTGGAAGGCGGGGAGGGCTTCGGCGCGACCGAGACGTTAACGTTCACCGGCAACTTGGTTGCCGGTGAACGCGACCGCTGGCTCGCGCGCGTCATCAGCGGCGCAGGGGATAGGCTGGCCACACTGCGCGACCGGGTCATCGAGGCCGCGCGGCTCCAGCGGCACAGCCTCGTGCTGGACATCAACGCAGGCACGGGCCTGCTGACGTGGGAGGCGCTGCGCCGCGCGCCGGAGGGCGGCGCGTGGATGCTGACGCCGAACGCAGAGGAAGCCGCGGCGCTGAGGGAGATGGTCGCGCGGCTCTCGCAGGTCGAGCGGCCGGTCGTGCTGCAGGGCCGCGTGGAGGAACTGCCCGAGCTGTTGGAGTTGCGCGACGAGGCGACCGTGCGCTTCGATGCGATCATCGGCCGCAGCGCGCTGGCCGCGGCGCCGGACAAGGCGGCTGTCGCGCAGGTGTTGGCGGGCCTGCTGGCCGCCGGCGGCACGCTCAGCCTGGCCGAGCCCCTCCCGCGGGAGACGCAGCGGCTCTACGCGCTGGTGGACCTGGCGCGGCTGGACGCGGCGCTTGCCGCAAAGGTAACGGCGGCGGAGGAAGCCATCTACACCGACCCTGCCGACCCGCTCGTCAACTGGACGGCAGCAGACCTGGCCGCGCTGCTGGAGGCCGCAGGGCTGGCCGACGTGCGGGTGGAGCCGGTGGAGACCCTCGCGGATGCGCGTATCGGCCCTGCGCTGCTGGATCGGTGGTTCATGGCGGCAGGGACTGCCGTTGGTGCAGGGGCGGGTGAACGGCCCAGCTACGTGCAGCGGCTCGCGGCCGCGCTGGATGCGGACGAGATTGCCGCAGTCGAGCGGCTGTACCGCGGCAGCCTGACAGGCGCGACGGTTGCGTGGCGGTCGGTGACCGCGTATGTGGTGGGGCGGGGCAACTGATTTGAACGGATAAACGGATGCGCGCAGTGGGTCCACAACCTATATCCGTTTATCAGTTTCTATCCGTTGCCCCGTGATAATTATCGAAAGGGAGAGGAGACATCATGCAGACACGGAAGTTGGGTTACACGGACTTGCACTTGACCACGGTCGGGTTCGGCGCGTGGGCGGTCGGCGGACCGTGGGCGTTCGGCTGGGGGCCGCAGGACGACGACGCCTCCATCGCGGCGATCCAGCGCGGGCTCGACCTGGGCATCAACTGGATCGATACCGCGGCCGCGTATGGGCTCGGCCACTCGGAGGAGATGGTCGGCAAGGCCATCAAGGGCCGCCGCGACAGCGTCATCGTCGCGACGAAATGCGGCCTGGCGTGGGACGACCCCAGCACGCGCTCGGTCATCAACCGGCTCAAGGCGTGGAGCGTGCGGCAGGAGGCGGAGAACAGCCTCAAGCGGCTCGGCGTGGATGTCATCGACCTGTACCAGATCCACTGGCCGAACCCCGACCCGGACATCGAAGAAGGCTGGACGGAGATTGCGAAGCTGGTCGAAGAGGGCAAGATTCGCTATGCGGGCGTGTCCAACTTCAACGTGGCACAGATCCAGCGCGCACAGGCCATCCACCCGGTCGCGTCGCTCCAGCCACCGTATCACATGCTGGAACGGAAGGTTGAACAGGAACTGTTGGCCTACTGCGCGGCCAACGACATCGGCGTCGTTGCGTACAGCCCCATGGGGTCCGGCCTGCTGACCGGCAAGTACACGGCGGAGAAGATCGCTGCGCTGCCCGATGGCGACTGGCGCAAGCGCGCGGGCCGCTTCACCGAGCCTGAGCTGAGCGCCAACCTCGCGCTCATCGAGAAGCTGCGCCCCATCGCGGAGCGCAACGGCCGCACGCTCGGCCAGCTTGCCGTCGCGTGGGTCCTGCGCCGCCCGGAGGTCACATCGGCCATCGTCGGCGCGCGTGCGCCGCGGCAGATCGAGGAGATCGTGCCTGCGGGCGATTGGACGCTCACGACCGCCGAGGTAGCGGAGATCGAGCAGTACCTTGCCGAGCGTGCGCAGGTGCTGGCGAAATAGTCGATACAGGTATGACTGTCTTGCGCGTGCCTCCCCCCACGCCCGGCGAAGTCAGGGCCATCGCGGCGCTGGCTGACCCGGTCGTGCGCAACCTGCGCATCACACAGGCCTACCACGAGCTGGCCTGCGCGCTGGCGGAGCTGACCGGGCCGGGCGCCAACTGGTGTACCGTGGCGACGTGGGCGTCGAAGCAGGCCGGGCAGAGCATCCGCAAGGAGGACCTGCGCCGCGGCCTGGAGGAGTTGCTGCACGGCCCGGCTCCCGCCGCAGCCGCTGCGGCGGCGGCCACTCAGGAGCTGGCCGCCGCGGGTGCGCCTGTCGGAGGGGGAGGAACGCGCAGCCTGGGCGGTGCGCTGGCTGCGCTATGGGAGGCGCTCAATCCCGCGGCCGCGTTCCAGCGCACCAGCGAGGCTGTTGTCGCGGGCAACGTCAAGGTGTTTGAGGAGATCGGCTACGAGTTTGCGCGGTTCCTCGCGCTGTGCGAGGCCGGTGCGCCGGACGACCGCGCGCTGGCCGCCTTCTGCGACGGGTTGCGGCCCGGCGATCCGCCCGACGGCCAGGACTGGCTGAAGCGGTCGTTTACGCACTATCACCGCGCGCTGGCCGAGCCGGATGCTAAGGCGCGGGCGGAACTGCTGCTGCTCGCCAACCTCGAGATCGGTTTCCACGAGCAGACGCGGCTGCAGCCCGATATTGTGGGTGCGCTCAATGCGCCTGTCTACGACCCGGCTGCGCTGCGGAAACGCCTGCTGGATGAGCTGTTTCCCAACCCGGCCGCACGGCTGCGCCTGTTCGTGCTGCGGCTGGCCGGCCGGGCCGGGCCGCTGCTACAGGCGCGTGACCGGCTGGCGGAGGAACTCCAGCGGCTCGGCCACCTGGTCATCACCGAACACCTGATGACGCTGCGGCTGGCCCGCGGCCGGCTGCTGCGCCTGGGGCAGGACCTGCAGGCGCAGTTCCCGCTGCCGCTGCAGCAGATCGCGCTCGCAGAGCTGGCCGCGCTCCTGCAACAGGTCGACCCGACGCCCGACAGCACCGCAGGCACCGGCGCGCTGGACTGGGGCCGGCTGCCCGACCGGATGCACTTCATCGCGGATCTGTTTCGCGCCTATCACCTCGACGCCACGCTATTCGAGCCTCCCTTCACCTCCGAGCAGGTCCAGGCCATCAAGGCCGGGCATGTGCCGGGGGGAAGTCTGTAGACGTTCAAAGGGTCTGCGTTATGCGTGGGCCGGCGCAGTCGCTGCCACCGCCGCGAGATTCTCCTCAGCCACGTCTCCCCGCTGGCCGCGGCGGATGGCCATCTCACACGCCTCGATAGGGAAGAGCTTGAGCCGGCGCAGGGCCGCGGCGCTCAACAGCAGGCCCAGGTTTTTCCTACTGCCCTTTACCCCCAGCGCCTCGAAGTCGATCACGACCTTCTGCGTGGGCGTCTCCAGCCCGGCAAACTCCGGCGTCGTGAACAGCCAGCTCTCCGGCGTCAGGCCGCGCAGATAGCGCGCGGCGGCCCTCCGGCCGTCCTCCGTCACGAGCACCAGCGCATCCGGCCGGGAGATACCGGTGAACAGGATTTCGCGCGGGCTGAAGATGAGCTCGCTGATGCTGTGGCCGGTCTGCACGGTCACGGGATAGTCATCCTGCTGTGCGGCCCACAGGCCGGAGAGGATGGCTGCCTCCCCGATCATGCGCGCGGTGGAGCGCACCTTGCCGCCGGCGGAGCCTGCGATGACGAGCCTGAACTCGCGGTCGAGCGGCGACGTGAACTGGGGCGCGAGCGCTGCGGGGCGCAGGGCCGGCCTGCCGCGCTGGCTCGCGCCGGCCGCGCTGAGCGACCGCGCGTACTCGGGCCGCTCCTCCCGGTGCACCAGCCCCGCGGGCATGCCGAGCGTCTCGCGTGTCTCTAGCAGCGCCTTGCGCGACCAGGTGTTGTTGGGCACATAGTACGCGGTGCACAGCTCCCAGATGTCCAGCAGCGCGAAGCATTCGCTCTGCACGGCGTCGACGATGGCATCGGGCAGCTCCCGGTCGAACGCCGTCCCGCGCCAGACGAACCCCGCGCCGTTGACCGCGGCCGTCGCGCAGAGGTCCAGTGGGCGCTCCAGGTTGCCCCCGCGCGTCGTAGCCGTGATGCCGCCTGCCGGTGTCGTCACGCTGTGTTCGCCGCCCGTCATGCCGAAGTTGAAGTTGTTCATCACCAGCACGGTCAGGCCGATGTTGCGCCGCGCGGCGTTGAGCCAGTGCGCTGCGCCGATGCCGGTGCCGCCGTCGCCGATGAGGACGATGACCTTCAGGTCGGGGTCGGCCAGCTTGATGCCGGTGGCATAGGCCACGCTCCGCCCGTGCAGCCCATGGAACGCGTGGGTGACGAAGTACTGGTCACCCAACCCCTGGCACCCGATATCGGTCACGATGACGACCCGGTGCGGGGGCAGGCCGAGCCTGACCAGGGCCGTGTTCAGGTGATTGAGAATCAGGCTGTGGCCGCAGCCGGGGCAGAAGGGATAGTCGCGCGCATTGCGATAGCTCTCTAGCATACGGCCTCCAGGAATTGGCCCGGCGTGATGAGTTCCCCGTCCACCCGGTTGATGCCCGCGATCTCCGGCGAGGCGTGATGGCCTTGCGCGGCCCAGCGGTACACGACCCGCTCGACCTCGCGGCGATACTCGCCCAGATTCAGCTCCGCGACGACGATCCGGCGGAGCGTATCCTGCATCCCGGTGACCGCGGTCAGAAGTGCCGCCTCGGGCACGGGCCAGAGCGTCTGCAGCGTCAGCGCGGAGACTGCCCGGCCGGCCGCACGGGCCTCTCGCACAGCTTCCGCCTGGCCGCGGGCCGTGATGCCGTAGGCAATGAACAAGGTCGCGGCTCCGGGTTCCAGGTCGGCGTGCACAAGCTCGATTTCGTCCCGGTGGTCTTCGATCTTGCGCCGCAGATGCTCGTTCAGCCTCCCGACTTTGGCCGGATCTTTGGTCAGGAAGCCCTGCTCGTCGTGGCTGGAGCCGGTGAAGCGGGTGATGTGCTCCCCGCCGATGGGGCTGAAGGGTGGCGGTGCGTCCAGCGGTTCGAAACGGTAGGGCGTGAAGGGCTCGCCTGCGGAGGCCAGCGTGCGGCCGCGCACGGGTGGCTGCTCGTAGGCGTCCACTTCGACCGTGTGCATGGACTGGAATATTTCCTTGTCGGTGAGCAGGAAGACGGGGCAGCGGAAGCGCTCGGCCAGGTCGAAGGCGCGGCGGGTCAGGCTGTAGCACTCTGCGACGTTGGATGGGGCCAGCGCAATCACCGGGAAGCCGCCCGAGGCGCCCCAGCGAACGAACTGGACATCCCCCTGCGCGGGCGTGGTTGCGCCGCCGGTCGCGGGGCCCATGCGCTGCGCATCCACGATGACGAGCGGCGCTTCGCCCATGATGGCGAGGCCGGTGTTCTCGCTGTAGAGGCTGATGCCGGGCCCGGAGGTAGCCGTCAGAACGCGCTTGCCGGTCATGGCCGCGCCGATGCACATGCTGAGGGCGCCGATCTCGTCTTCGGCCTGGATCGCGATGCCGCCGCACTTGGGAAGCTCGCGCACCATGTGGAGCAGCAGGGGGGTGGCGGGGGAGATGGGATAGCCGGCGAAGAAGTTACAGCCCGCATCCAGCGCGCCGCGCGCGATAGCGGTCGCACCGTCGATAAACTCACGCATGAAAGGCACTCTCCGTTGAGTTGAAATTGAGAAACCCGGTTTCGTGTGAAGCTTCGCTTCACCTCAGAAACCAGGTTCCTGACCATGTATTCAACGATACCCCTGCACGGCGCATCTCACCATGACATGGCGCAGGTATCCCATGGCGTGCAGGTTCGGAGCAACAAAAAGGGGGCGCTGGCTGAGCAGCACCCCCTACAATACAACCTATATCAGATGCGACGCTTCTGCGTCGCGTTTAGTTGTTCACCCAGCGGGCTAGCCTCTGCAAGGGAGAGGGCTTGCCGTCCAGGCTGTGCTCGGCTTCGGCGTACCGGTCAAGCTGGGGCAGCAGCGTCCAGGCCAGAATCGCAAGGATGGCGATGAGCAGCGGGATGTCCATGAGTCTCTCCTATCAATGATATCGCACGAGCACAATGACGGCGGTTAGCTCCTAAAAGTTCCTGGAACGCAGCCCTTAGGCCAGAAAGATACAGCTTGTCTCTGACAGACAACATTACGATGCCGTGCTGAAAGCCCTCAGCTAATCAATAATACGTACAAGCGTCCTAATAGTCGCGCCGACCTATGAAACTGCGATGAAAGGCGCGGTCAGTTCGTGTGACAGTTTTTTCACCCGGCGAAAGCTGTTTGTCACAGGGCTCCCGGGCCGCTACAATGGTGAGGAGAGGAGTTGAGCATGATTGGTGACATCAATGGTATACGGCTGGCTTACGAGGAATATGGCCGCGGCAACCCGCTTGCGCTGCTGCTGATTCACGGCTTCCCGCTCGACGGGCGGATGTGGCGCGGCCAGATCGCCGCACTCTCTGAAGTGGCGCATGTGATCGTGCCTGACCTGCGCGGGCACGGCCGGTCAGAGGCGCCGTCCGGCCCCTATACGATGGAGCAGCATGCCGACGACATGGCCGCTCTGCTGGATCACGTGGGCGTGGAGCGCGCGGTCATCGGCGGGTTGAGCATGGGCGGCTATGTGGTGTTTGCCTTCTGGCGGCGTTACCGCACGCGGGTGCGCGGGCTGACCCTGCTCGACACGCGCGCTGAGCCGGACAGCGAGGACGCGCGCGCCAACCGCGATGCCTCGATGCGCAAGGTGCAGGCGGACGGTGCGGCGGCCTTTGCGGAGGACATGCTGCCGCGCGTCCTCGCTCCAACCAGCCTGGCTGATCCGGGCATCGCGGATGAGGCGCGGCGCATCATGGCCGGGCAGTCTGTCGGGGGGATCGTGGGCGCGCTCGGAGGCCTGCGCGACCGCAGCGACAGCCGGCCCCTGCTGCCGGAGATTGGCGTGCCGGTGCTGGTCGTCGGCGGCGCGGAAGATACGTTGACCCCGCCTGCCGACATGGAGAGGATGGCTGCAGCCATGCCCGATGCGCGAGTGGTCATCATTCCCCGTGCCGGACATCTGAGCCCGCTGGAGCAGCCGGCCGCGGTCAGCGAGGCGCTGATACACTTCCTTGCTCAGACAAGTCGAAGCCAAACGTAAGAATAGGAACCGCGAAGACGCCAAGAGCGCTAAGAAATAGTTTCAAGACTTCGCGTACTTTGCGCCTTGGCGGTTCAGTTCTTGCTCTCTCTGTCCGCGAAGTGCATGACCAGCCGGTCGGCTTCGTCATACGAATAAGCCACGAACAGGGGCGGGTCGTGCGGCTGCATGGCCAGCACTTTCGGCAGCAACACGGGCAGATCCTCGACCATCTCAGCGAGGGGCAGCGCGTCCTGCCGGTGCCATTCCAGCGCGCCCTCTTCGGAGGGCGTCACGTCCCTTGAGTCCGCGTGCGCGGTGAAAACGAAGAACAGGATCCCCACGTGCGGGTCTCCGGCATCGGCGTGCACGACTGCGCGTAGTAATAAACCCTGAATTTCCAGCCCGGCCTCCTCGCGTACTTCACGTAATGTCGCGGCGTAGATGTCCTCGCCGCGCTCGACGTGGCCGCCCAGGCCGTTGTAGCGGCCCGCCCAGATGCGTTTGTGCGGCCCGCCGCGCAGCAGAAGCACCCTCGCGCCGTCCCCTGCGCCGTCATCGTGGGTGACAAAACAGAGCACGCGGGGGATCACCTGGTAGCGGTGACGGCTCTTGCTCACGCCCTGGTCTTCCCGACCCATCTTCTCCTCCATCTCATGATATAATCCGGCCCATGCAACCACCCGTGCGCACCAGCACATCTCCTGCCCCAGCCGGAACGTCAGGCAGCACCAGTACGACTGGCAGCACCGGCACCGCCGGCATCAACCGCCGTATCCTGCGCGCGGCAACGCTCGTGATGGCGCTGTTCTTTCTCAGCCGCATGGCCGGGCTGGCCCGCGAGATGATCATCAGCGCGCGCTTCGGCACCAGCGCAGACCTCGACGCGTACCTGGCCGCATTTCGCGTGCCGGACCTGCTGTTCCAGCTCATTGCGGGCGGCGCGCTCGGCTCCGCGTTCATCCCCGTGTTCGCCGGCTGCGTGGCACGGCGCGACCTGACCGGCGCGTGGCGTGTTTTTAGCGCGGTGACCAACCTGGTGCTGATATTGCTGACCGCGGTCACGATTGCGACGGCAGCAGCGGCCCCATGGCTCGTCAGCACCATCCTGGCCCCGGGTTTCAGCCCCGCACAGCAGGCTCTGACCGCAGATTTGATGCGCTGGATGCTCGTTAGCACGGTCATCTTCGGCGTCAGCGGCATCATTATGGGCGTGCTGAACAGCTTCAACCACTTCCTGCTGCCAGCGCTCGCGCCTGTGCTCTACAACCTCAGCATTATAGCCGGAGCATGGTTCCTCGCGCCAACCCTCGGCGTGCACGGCCTGGTCATCGGCGTCGTGGTGGGCGCGGCGCTGCACCTCGATGTGCAGCTCTTTGGCCTGTGGCGCCACGGCGCGCGCTACTATGCCACGCTGGGACTGGCCGATCGCAAGGTTCACGAGGTGGCGCGGCTGATGGGGCCCCGTGTGCTGGGGCTGGCCGCCGTGCAGCTCAACTTCTGGGTCAACACCATCCTGGCATCCGCCCTGCCCGCGGGGAGCCTCTCCGCGCTGAACTATGCGTGGATGCTCATGCTGCTGCCGCAGGGGATCGTCGCGCAGGGCGTCGCCACTGCGGCCTTTCCCACGTTTGCTGCGCTGGAGGCCCAGGGGCGCCGCACCGAGCTGCGCCAGACCATCAGCGGCACGCTGCGCGCGGTGCTGTTCCTGGCGATTCCCGCGGCGGTGGGGTTGTTCGTCTGGCGCGTGCCGTTGATTCGCCTGCTGCTGGAGCGCGGCGAGTTCACCGCGTCGTCGACCGCGCTGACCGCGGCGGCGCTGATGTATTATGCGCTCGGGCTGGTGGGTCATTCCGTCGTCGAAATCGTGGCGCGCGCCTTCTATGCCCTGCACGACACGCGCACGCCCGTGGTGATCGGGGTGGCGGCGATGGCTGGCAACGTGTTGCTCAGCCTGTGGCTGCGCGGGCCGCTCGGCCATGCCGGGCTGGCGCTGGCGAACACGATTGCGACATCGGTGGAGATGGTGCTGCTGGTCTGGCTGTTGTCGCGGCGGCTGCAGGGGTTGGAGTGGCCGCGGCTGTGGGCGACGGTCATCAAGGCCGGCATCGCGGCGGGGTTGATGGCGGTTGCTCTGGTATGGGCGGCACGCGAGTGGGCTGCCCAGCCGGTCCTGCTCGTGGCGCCGCTCGGGCTTGCGGGCGGCGGGCTGCTTTACCTGGCTGCGGCCTTCGTCCTGCGCATGCCGGAGGTCAGGACCCTCGCGCGGCTGGGGCGGTGACGGGCGTCCATACGAAGCGCCAGGGCCGCCCGCGCGCCTCTGCGCTCCCGCGCACGCCGATGCGCGGGGTCACGCGCACATGGGCGTCAGCCACGGCTTCGCCCGCCTCAATGGAGACGGCCTCCCCGGTTACCAGGTCCAGCCCGTTCTGCGCCAGGTCGATCGCCAGCGCCGCGCACAGCTTCCCCGGCCCATCCGTCAGGTGCGCGTCCGTGCGCACCCCGCGGCGGTCGCGCATGATCTCCAGGCCTTCCTGGGGGAACATAGCGCGGATGAGCACCGCGCCGGGCTGGCCATCCGGTTCGGTGACGGTGTTCAGGCAGTGGTGGATGCCGTAGATGCGGTAGACGTAGGCGTGGCCGGGCGCGCCGTACATGATGGCGCTGCGCGGCGTACGGCGGAACGCATGGGAGGATTCGTCGTCCGGTCCGCCGTACGCCTCGGTTTCACAGATCAGGCCGCTCAAGCGGATGCCCGCCAGCACGCGCACGAGACGTTGGCCCAGCAGATCGCGGGCCACGGTCATCGTGGGACGTTCGTAGAACGCGCGCGGCAGGCGTGGATCGGGCGCTGTCACACGAGCTGGCGCACGATGGTCAGCACTTTGCCCTGGACCTTGAGCTGTTCGGCCGGCACATAGATCGGCTGATAGGCCGGGTTGGCCGGCTGGAGGCGGACGTTTGCTCCTTCGGGATAGTAATACTTGAGCGTGGTCTCTTCCTTGTCTTCGATCCACGCGACGACCATATCCCCGCGTTCCGCGGTCTCGCGGTGCTCGATGATGACCCAGTCGCCGTCAAAGACCAGCGCGTCGATCATCGAATCGCCCTGGACGCGCAGCGCATACAGGTTGGCGCGATCGGGCACGAGGTCGGCGGTGAGGGTCAGCGTGTCGCCCGCGTAGGGATTGTCCTGCTGGCCTGCCGCAGCAATCGGCTGGCCGGCGGAGATGTGCCCCAGCTTCGGCACACGCACCAGCCGCGACGGCGCGTCGACGGTGTCGCCATTGCTTGGCGCGGCCTTGATCAGGCGCAGGCCGCGCGAGACCTCTTTGCTGCGCTCCAGCTTTTCCTTCTCCTGGAGCCGTTCGAGGTTGTACTTGACCACCGAGGTGGACGAGATGCCGACCGCCTTACCGATCTCCCGGATGGTCGGCGGATAGTTGTGCTCCTGGAAGTAGGTGTCGATAAATTCCAGGATCTTGACCTGGCGTTCTGACAGCGACATAAAGGCCTCCTTGCGGCACCCGATCTGTGTTGGGGGCCGAAATTATGTTCGGGAGTATTATATAGGAACGTTTGTTCGTTGTCAAGGGGTTTTCGCAGAATTTCCCAAACAGATTTTCTATATCCCAAATGCACGGCAAAACAGTCAGCGTCTTTGAGAAGGGCCGCGGCTGTGCTAAAATGCCGATGCACTCTGCTGTACGCTGACGACCCCCGGAACTCTCTGCACCGCGGGCCACAGGAGGACATCTTTTGGACAGCATTCGCACCTTTGCCAACGAAGTCATCACCAACGTCGAAAAGGTCATTATCGGCCAGCGCGAAGCCATCGAGATCCTGTTGACTGCTCTGCTCTGTGAGGGGCATGTGCTCATCGAGGATGTGCCGGGCACGGGCAAGACCATGCTGGCACGCGCGCTGGCAGTCTCGCTGGGGGTCACGTTCAAGCGCCTGCAGTGCACGCCCGACTTGCTGCCCAACGATGTGACCGGCGTATCGGTCTACAACCAGCAGACCGCCCGGTTCGAGTTCATCCCCGGCCCGGCCTTTTCGAACATCCTGCTTGCAGACGAGATCAACCGTGCAACGCCCCGCACGCAATCGGCCTTGCTGGAGTCCATGGGCGAACGGCAGGTGACGGTCGATGGCGTGACGCGGCCCCTGGCGCGGCCCTTCATGGTCCTGGCAACGCAGAACCCCATCGAGTTCGAGGGCACCTTCCCGCTGCCCGAGGCGCAGCTCGACCGCTTCCTGCTCAAGCTCCGGTTGGGCTATCTCCAGCCTGCAGGTGAGAACCAGATGCTCCTCAACCTGCGCCGCCAGCATCCCATCGAGACGCTGCAGCCCGCGGTCGACGGCACGCAGGTCCCCGAGCTGGCGCGCCAGGTGTGGGAGGTCCACGTGGACGACACGGTGCGCGACTACATCGTGCGGCTCGTGAGCGCGACACGCACCCACCCCGACCTGCTGCTGGGCGCCAGCCAGCGCGGCAGCCTGGCGCTATACAAGACGGGTCAGGCGTGGGCCGCGCTGCACGGCCGCGACTACGTGCTGCCCGACGACGTGAAGTATCTCGCGCCGCTGGCCCTGGCGCACCGCTGCCTCGTGCACCCGGAGAGTTCGTTGCGCGGGCGGACGAGCAACGTGATTGTCGCGGAACTGCTGGAGCAGGTCCCGCTCGACATCGGCAAGGCCGGCTGAGCTGTGTTGTACCTCGTTGCGACGCCGATCGGCAACTTGGGCGACATAACGTTGCGCGCGCTGGAAGTGCTGCGCAGCGTGGACGTCATCGCCAGCGAGGACACGCGCAAGACCGGCATCCTGCTGAAGCACTTCGACATCCGCAAGCCGCAGATAGCCTTTCACGGGCATAACGAGGACCGCGCGGGCGACCGGCTGCTGCGACTGCTGGCTGAGGGCCAGTCGGTTGCGGTGGTGACGGAGGCGGGCACGCCGGGCATCTCGGACCCCGGCTATTCGATCGTGCAGCGGGCGGTGGCCGCCGGCGAGGAAGTGACCATGATCCCCGGCCCCGCGGCGGTCATCATGGCCGTCGTGCTGTCCGGCCTGCCGCTCCACAGCTTCACCTACCGGGGCTTTCCGCCGCACAAGGGCGGGCCGCGGCGCCGGTTCCTCGAAGTGGACCGCGATTCGCCGCACACGCTCGTCTTCTACGAGAGCCCGTACCGGCTGGCCGCCTTCCTGCAGGATGCGCTCGCGGTCTACGGCGACCGCCGCGCGGCGCTAGCCCACGAACTGACCAAGCTCCACGAATCGGTGGAGCGCGGCACGCTGAGCGAGTTGATCGAGGGGCTGCGCCGCTCCCCGCCGAGGGGCGAGTACGCGGTGGTCATCGAGGGGTTGGGCCGGCAGACCGCCGCGGCTCTGCCCAACGCCGGCCTGTCGGAACAAGACGACGATGAGGCCGACGGGGCCGACGAGGCGGACGAGTAACGCGATGCTCGAACTGCCGCTGGTCCTCCTCCTGCTCCTGCTGACTGCGATCCTGCTGCGCATGGATATCGTATTTTACATCGTCTATGTGCTGGCGGGGACGTATGCGTTGGCGCGCTGGTGGACTGCGCGCAATCTCCCGCGGCTGCGGGTCACGCGGCGCTTCACCAGCCACATCTTCACCGGCGAGCGCACCGCAGTCGATATCCAACTGGAAAATCGCAGTTGGTGGCCCGTCCCCTGGCTGCGCTACGAGGAGACCCCGCCGGGCAACCTGGGGGCGTCGGGCCCGCTGCGCGAGGCGGTCACGCTGCGCCCGAAGGAGAAGGTGCACCTCGGCTACGAACTGGTGGGCCAGCAACGCGGCTACTACCAGATTGGACCGGGGATGCTGAGTACGGGCGATCTGTTCGGCTTTGCTGAAGCGACCGGCACCTTCGGTGAGCGCACGCCCCTGGTCGTCTATCCCCGCGTCATCCCCCTGTCACGGGTCAATCTCGCCTCGCGCGCACCCTATGGCACGATCAGGAGCCGCCAGCAGATTTTCTCTGACCCGGCGCGCATCACCGGCGTGCGGCCGTACCAGGCCGGCGACCCGCTGCGCAACGTGGACTGGAAGAGCAGCGCGCGGGCCGGCACGCTGCAGGTCAAGAAGTATGAGCCGGCCGTGTCGCTGACGAGCGTGATCTTCCTTGACCTCGACGGTGCGAACTACTCGCGCCACCTGCGGGGCACGGCGAGCGAGTGGGGCATCGTCGTCGCGGCTTCCCTGGCGAGCTTCCTGACGATCGAGCAGCGACAGGTAGTCGGGCTGGCGAGCAACGGCCTTGACACGCCGAGCGGCGCCCGTTGCTGGACCATCCCGCCGCGGCCGGGTCGCCCCCACCTGATGAAGCTGCTGGAATGGCTGGCGCGCGTGCAGTTGACCGACACGACTCCCCTGGCTGAGTGGCTGCCGACCGCGACCGCGAGCCTCCCGTGGGGCACGACGGTCATCGCATTGACGCCCTCCGGCGACGAGGCCATCTGCGCCGCGCTCCATCGCCTGCGCCGCGCGGGCCTCAATCCCGTGCTGATGGTCACGGAGCCATATGCGCGGTTCGGGATCGTGCGGGAGCGCAGCCGCCAGCTTGGCATTGCCGCGTACCAGGTGGCCTCTGAGAACGAGCTGAAGCGCTGGCAAGACATTAGGGTGCATTGAGATGAGACCCCCCGGCCCGTCCGCCCCTCTGCCTGAAGCCCCTCCCTCCCGACCCTGGATCGGGTTCGAGGATACGACCTGGCGCACCGGCGCGTTCAGGGCGCTGGCCATCGGTGTGCTGGCCGGCAGCACCGTCGTCGCGCCGGTGGCGGTCATCCGGGCGTTGAGCGGCTGGCGGCTGGGGTATGCCTTCCCGCTGGCCGTCTTTGCGGGCCTGCTGGGCGTCATCACGACGCTCCGGCTGGGCCGGCCCGAGCTGCGTAACCGCCGTGGCGTCCTCTTTCGCCTGGGCGAGGTCCTGCTGCTGGTGGTACTGACCCGCCTCAGCATGTTCATGTTCTCGACCGGCTGGCCGACCGCCGCAGACCTGAGCCTCTGGCTGCGGCATCCGGGCGCGTTCCTCGGCGCGCAGATGTTGTCCACCGGCGTGCTCGTGGTGCTGGCGTGGGTGCTGGCCGTCGCGGTTACCTCGGATTTTCAGGAACTCGCCATCCAATCGGACGAAGTCGCCGCGCGGGAGAGCCATTCGTGGGGTGAGCCGGAAAGCCACATGCGCGCGTTCCGGCCCATCTCGCGGCAGGAGATCCTCGTGCGCTTTGCGACGCGCTGGACGTGGGGCGGCCTGCCGATGGTGATGCTGGCCGGGCTGTCGCGCGTCAACATCACCGAGGGCGGCAGGTCGCTGCGGTTCGGCCTGGGCGAGCTTGGCCTGCCGCCGGATGTGCTGGTCGGGATGCTGTGCTACTTCCTGGCCGGCCTGTTCCTGCTCAGCGATGCCCGGCTGGCCGTGCTGCGCGGGCAGTGGTACAACCAGCGTGTCGACGTGGCCACGCCTGTGTTCCGCCGCTGGCACTGGAACAGCCTGTTCGTGCTGCTGGCCGTTGCCGCGATTGCGCTGCTGCTGCCGATTGGCTCCACCGGGCCATTGACCCGTGCGCTGGAGTGGCTTCTGGCGTTGTTGATACGCGCCGGCATGGTGGTCAGTTTCCTGCTTTCGGCCCTGCTGTCGCTGCTGCTCTATCCGCTGCGCTGGCTGTTCGCTGACAGCGGCGGCGCGCCGGCGGCTGCGCCCGCGCCGCTGGAGCTGCCGACGCAGACCGAGATGGTCAGCCAGCTGCAGATTCCCGATTGGGTGCGCGGAGCCCTGGTATGGGTGGTCGTGGCCCTGGTGGGCGGCTATCTGCTGTTCAACTTCTTGCGCGGCCACGGTTTGCTCAAGGGGCGCTGGTTCGCTTGGGCCTACAATTTGCGGTACTGGTGGCGCGCCCGCAAGTCACAGTTGGACGCGGCGCTGCAGAGCGGGTTGGGCGCCCTGCGCGAGCGCCTGCGCCGCAGCCGGGCGGGTGAGCTGGCGCTGGGGCGGCCGCGGCGTGCCCGCCTGGATCGCATGGCGGCACGGGAGAAGGTGCGCTACTACTATCTGCGCGCGGCGGAGCGGGCTGCCGATCGCGGCCTGGGTCGTCCGGCGCACAAGACGCCGCTGGAATACGAGCATGACCTTGAAGCTGCCTGGCCTGATGCGGAGACCGACGTTCACGAACTGACAGAGGCCTTCCTCGATGCGCGCTATGCGCCGCGCGAGATCGCCGAGACGGAGGTCTCGACCGTGCAGGAGGCATGGCGGCGGGTGATGAAGGCGCTGCGCCGGCCCACGGGGCCACAGGATAAGGGTCCACAGGACAAGGGTTCACAGGAGAAGGGTTCACAGGAGAAGGTGCGCTGAAGGCGCGTTGAATCGGAATACACCGGCTCCAGGCAAATCCACTTGCCTGTTGGCCATCCTTTTGGCGTAACTGTTCAGCGTTCCCCTTGACAAGGTATGGCATGATTACGTCATGACATTG
>CAZTMA010000057.1:0-28992 GCA_964614645.1 uncultured Anaerolineales bacterium | reverse complement strand
ACCCGATGACGCCGGACGGCTCCCCCATCGTCGGCTGGGCGCCGGGCGTCGAGGGGCTGCTCCTGGCCGTGGGCATGTGCGGGCAGGGGTTCATGCTCGGCCCCGCGCTTGGTGAGCTCATCACGCGGATGGCGCTCGACCAGCTCACGCCGGAAGACCACGAGACGCTGGCGATCCTCTCACCGGCGCGCGAATTCAAGGGGACGGAGAAGCTGAAGTAGCAGGATAAGACATGAACGAAGAGGAACTCATTGCGTTCGGGTTGGAACTGACCACGCTGAAGCGCGTGCCGCGGTCAGGGTGGCTGCTGCGCGGAGTGCCGCACGTGGAGAGCGTTGCGGAGCATGCCTACGGCACGGCGACGCTTGCGCTCGCACTGTGTGACGTCATCAACGCGTCCGGCGCATCTGCACAGCCGGTGGACGAGGGGCGCGTGCTGACCATTGCGCTGCTGCACGATCTGGCCGAGGCGCGGCTGACTGACCTGCCCGGGCCTGCCCGGAGGTTGATTCCCGAGGATGTGAAGAGCCGGGCGGAAACCATCGCCATGACGAGCATCCTCGCGCCCCTGCCCTCGGCCGAGCGGCTGCTGGCTGCGTGGCGCGAGTTCGAGGACGACAGCACGCCGGAGGGCCGCCTCGTCCGCGATGCGGACAAGTTGGAGATGATGGTGCAGTGTGCGCGCTACGAGCGCAGCGGCGTGCGCGGGCTGGATGAGTTCTGGGCGGCGATGGATGCCCACGTATGGTACTATCCGCTGTGCGCGGCGGTGTATGGCCGGCTGAAGGCGCTGCGCGCCCACGAGTAGGTGCAACCCGGTTTGTAGTAGGCGCTTCAGCGCCCGCTCGCACACGGGGCGCTGAAGCGCCTACTACAAACGGAAAAACCGCTGCTTTCTTAGCGTCCGACCTGCAAGGGCCTTGACATCATAGTTGCCACGAACAGACACAGTTCAATTTATTCTAAGCAGCACCGGTTTGATGTGCTCGGTCCAGACGGCGTACCCCTGTGCGCTCGGATGCAGCTTATCGGAGCGATACAGCTCGCGCCGCGGCGTCCCGTCGGGGCCAAGGACTGCAAGCGTCAGGTCGATGAAGTACAGGTGGTCGGCGGCAGTTGCCGCATAGGACCGGATCAGGTCGTTCGCCTCACACACGACCGGCCAGAGCGCCCAGCGCGACGGCGATGGCGTAATCGAGATGTAGTAAATCGGCGTCTCGGGCAGCGCGGCACGCACGTTGTTGACGAACGCCCGGTAGCCCTCAAAGACCTGCTGCGCAGTCTTCGGCTCGCGGCCGGAGATGTCATTCGTCCCGGCAAACAGGACGATCGCCTGCGGGTCGTAGGGCACGACGATGCGGTCCACGTAGCGTGCGACCTGGTCGATCCGTGAGCCGCCGAACCCCCGGTTGATGACCGGCAGCGGCGCCATGTCCTGCGCCAAGGTGTTCCAGAAGGTGATGCTGGAGCTGCCGGTGAACACGATGGCCCCGCGTGGCGGGGGCTGCCGGCGGTCCTCAGCCTCGAAACGCGCGATGGCCCATTCCCACGCGTCGGGGTCGGCTGACATACTGCTGCGGATCATGCGGATGATTTCGACGCCCTCAGCAAAGAAATGCTGCGTCTTGTGCCAGATGTTCATGAGATTCCTTCTTTGATACTGCGACAGTGGCCAAGGCGCACCTGCGCCTACTACAAACCTGAGGCCAGCACCTCACGCAAGCGCGCGCAGATAATGCGTTCCTGACCCGGCTGCAGCGTCTGCGGGTTGATGAACAGCCCGTGTGCGCCGGAACCTGCGAGCCAGATGGCCGGCTCCCCGCGGCGCAGCCGGTCGAGCACCTCGTCGCGCGTGATGCCCAGCGCCGCCTCGTCCAGCAGCAGCTCGGCGCGCGGCATGGGCTGGCCGGCCTCGCTGGGGAAGTTGCGCCGCACGGTCACGTGCGGGACGCCGGCGAAGGCATCGATGACGCACTGCACCTGCTCCTCGTAGGTGCTCATCAGCGCAGCGTGGTCCAACCCGAGGTACCACTTCAACGCGGCCATCAGCCCGACGACTTCCTCCTTGCCCACCTTCATCGTCCGGCCCAGCGCCATGCGGGGGCAGGCGTGGAACGCGCACGCCTCGACCAGCGCCTTGCGCCCGACGATGAGGCCGCTGCTCTGCGGACCGCACAGCCCCTTGCCGCCGCTGAAGATGGCGAGGTCCGCGCCCATGCCGCTGTCCGGGGACGTGAAGCGCCACAGGTTCTCGACCGGCGGAATCTGCGCCGCGGCATCCACGATCAGGGGCACGCCATCCTGCCGCGCAATCGCAATGCACTCCTGCAGCGGCACCTGCCCGGCCATACGGCTTTCGTTGTAGAAATAAAAGATGGCTGCAGTGCGCTCGTTGATGGCAGCGGCCAGTTCGCCGGCCGTCGCGCGTTCATCGTCACCGACCAGCACCATCCGCGCGCCGGTATGGCGGATGGCCTCCGCGTAGCCGACGATGCCCGGCCGCTGCACGATGACCTCGTCCTTCATGCCGGTCGCATCGGGCAGGCGGCCGCGCTTCTCGGCGTCCAGTCCGGCCATGCATGCGGCAGTGCTCAGCACGATGCCCGCGGCCGCGCCGCAGCAGACATAGGCGGCCTCGTTGTGCGTCCACGCGGCAATCCGCTCGCCCACGCGGGCCTGCAGCTCGTCGATTTCGACGAAGTTGCGGCTGGCCTCGGCCATCGCCGCGACCGCCTCGGGCGGCATGATGGACCCGCCGAGTATCGTGACCGTCGCCAGGCCATTGATGACCTTGCGCACGCCCAGCTCGTCGTAGATATCGTGACCGGTCGTGCTCATGCCTGCAGCTCCGGCATCTGCCAGTAGGCGGCGGGCGCGTGCTCCCACTCGGGCACGCCCAGGCCGGTCGGGTCGTACAGGATCTCGCCGGCGCGCACGGTCAGGATTGACTCAAGCTTATCATGGCCGATCATCTTCGCGCGGCCGCAGTCCACGTAGCCGAAGTCCCCCGTCAGGTGACGGAGCACCGCGATGTCGGCCTCTGCGCCGACGGTGAGCGTGCCGAGCTCCGGGCGGTTGATCTCCCGCGCGGGCGCGACCGTGGAGCGGGCAATCACCTCGACCAGCGGCATGCCCATGCTGAGGCACTTCGACATGGTCGTGGCCATGCTCAACACCGGGCCGTTGACATTGCCCATGTGGAAGTCGGTGCTGATGGAATCCGGGTAGAAGCCATCGCGGAACGCCGGCACCGCGTTGCGGAACCAGAAGCTACCTGCGCCATGGCCGAGGTCGAAGATGACGCCGCGCTCGCGCGCCCGGTGCATGTGCTCGTAGACCCGGCCCTGCTCGTCGACGATCGGGAACTGCTGCGCGAAGACATGCGTATGGATGTCGCCGGGTCGCAGCTTCTTCAGGATAAGGTCCGGGTAGGGGCGCTCAGGCGGCCGCGGCCAGAAGTCCACCATGACGGGCAGGCCGGACAGCTCGCCCGCGTGCACGGCACGTTCGACCGAGACCCAGGGGGCATGATCCGCGTCCCACGGCAACCGCGTCCAATAGTGTGCGGTCTTGATGCCCACGATGACGTCGGGATACGCCTGCGCGACGGCTGCGGTGATCGCCGGGTCGAGGTCTGCAACAGTTTGTTCGGAATCCGCATCCACCATCCCCTCGCCCGCGATGTTGAGGTAGGCCAGAATGCGCACCTTCGACCGGTCGATGTCCCGGACCTTGAAGTCGTGGAAGTTGCGCCAGCCCGCCGTGCCCGCGTCGACCGTCGTCGTCACACCCGAAGCCAGCAGGTGCGCATCCGCGTACATTCCCTCGATGTAGCTGCGCGGGCCGACCCGAAACCGGTAGACGTGGGTATGCATATCGATGATGCCGGGCGTAACGAGCGCACCCACTACATCTAGCACGCGGGCGGCCTGCTCCGGCGGGATGTCCGCTGCGACTTCGGCGATGTGCTTGCCGGAGATGGCGACGTCCAGCCGCGCATCGCGGCCGTTGGCCGGGTCAATCACGCGGCCCCCGCGCAGCAGAAGATCATAGGGTTTGAGTTCAGATTCGGTTGTCATGACGCAGGCTCCTCGTGCAACGCGCGCTGGTACAGCGCGGTTCCGTAGAACTCGTACGACGCGGCCTGGTCGGGCACGTCCACGACGTGGACGGTGAAGCGGGCCGGGACGCCGTTGTCGGGCAGGTGTTCCGCGAAGTAGGCCGCATACGCCTCTGCATAGGCCTTGCGCAGCCGCGACTTCTCCGCCTCGTAGCCGGTGGCATCCACCAGCGGATTAGGGCTTTTCGGCTGGCACCCGAACGCGTGTATTTCGGTGAAATCCACGTCGGCCAGCGATCCGCAGATGCCTGCGTCGACCAGCCACTTCTCCCAGCACCGGAACACCAGCGGAATCTCCCGGTGCGGGTCCATGCTGACCAGTTCATCCAGACCCAAGACCCCCTTGGCCGAATAGCCGCCGGTCAGCCCTGCGAAATGGATGATGAGGTCGCCGTCAGGCTGCTCCTCGGTGACCAGCGCCGACAGGACAGGCCGCTCACCCTCATAGTAGTACGTCAGTTTGCCGCGCTTCTTGACCTTGAATGGCATGATTCCTCCTCATTGCTCCGAACCGGTCGATATGTCCGGCTCGCCCATGATATTGCGGATCACCTTGAACGGAGGCCGCGCACACAGTGCCTCCACATCGGGACACCGCACGACCGCGCCATCCTCCACCAGATAGACGCGCAGCTGCGCCAGGTCGTTGCTGCCGAGGCCTGCGGCCGCGGCGTATTGGAGATAGATCAGACGGGCCGGGTCAAACCCCATCAGGTAGCTGGCGACGGTGTCCACCGCGACCATATTGATCCCGGCGATCGCCAGCCCCAGCGGGAAGTTGCGCCCGCGCTGGAAGCCGGTGCCCTCCCGGCCAACCACGCCCTCCACGATGTTGAGGTGCGGGCGGATGACCTGCGCCGTGTCGACCAGCCGCCGCGCCAGCCCCTCCTGCCAGGCCGCATGAATGCGCTCGTCCATCCACTGCTCGCGCGGGCGGCCTTCGGACTCGGGCAGCGCGCCGGCCGCGGCAAGCTCCCGCCACGCCTGGCCGCAGTAGTGCCGGTCGAAGACGTTGACGAGGCCCATCAGGTTCTTGAGACAGAGGGTGGTAATCGCCAGGTTGTGCGTCTTGAGCTTCGGCACGTTGATGAGGACGGTGTCGGGCGAGATGGCCGGCCGGCTGACGTTCAGGTGGGAGAAGACCCGTGGCTGCGGTACAGGCCGCCTGATGCAGGTATAGGTCGTGGGACAGCGCAGCCGGACGCCCGTCGTACGTGCCAGTTCGTCGTAGCCGGTGCCGCGCCAGTGGCGGGGATGGTTGTCGTCGGTGTCGCGCGGGTCTTCGACGATGTAGATCCCACCCGGCCGTGCGCCCCGAGCTGACAGATAGTCAATCAGGCCGCCGACGAAGGCCGGGTGTGTGCCGATGCCGCTGTCGGGGTTCGCGTGGTGCTCACCCGCGGTCACGTTGGGCTTAAGCACAACCTTCTCCCCCGCCAGCGTGACCTGCAGCACGGCCAGGACCCGCTGCGCAGCCGCCCGGTAATCCGCTGGTTGGACTGGCTCGGTCACCGGGATGCGGCTGACGAGGACGGCCTGGGGATCATCGAGGAGCGGATGAATGTGCATGGGCGATCCGCCTCAGGCTCCCCGCAGAATCAGCGGCAGGTACAAGCGCGGGCGCGGCGTGGCCGTCGCGCGTACATGCTCGATAACGAGCGGCGCGCCGGAGCGATCCCGGGAGGTCGAAAGCGTGTAGCCGCCGTACTGGCAGCCCCACTGGTAAACCGTGCGCACGCGCGCCTGCACCTGGAGGTGGTGGGTCGTCTCAGGGAGCAGGTTGATGGGCACAAGCGCGGGTCCGTATAGGCTGAAGCTGCCCGTGGTCGTGAACACGCCAGATTCGGCAGTCACAGTGACCGCCTCGCCATGGCCTATGCGCACCGTGATTGTCTGCGTAAGCAGGCCGGTGGGCGAGATGACCGGCTCAACCCACAGCGGCTCGGGGGTTGCCATGGGGCACATGGTCGGCGTCAGAGAAAGGGTGGGGGACGGGGTCAACGTTTCGGTGGCGGTCTGGGCCAGGGCCGTGCCGCCTGCCCCCAGCAAAGCCACCACTGCGATGATGAAAAGAAGCGACCTCATGGCTTATGCCTCAACTTTGCAACGGGGTTGTACCTTCCTGCTTTCACCGAGGGCCTCACTATAATCCATTCATCCAGATGTGCAAGAGGACGTATGCCGCTAACCACCCATGAGACCTACATCTCCGTAGACGTCGAGGCTGCGGGGCCGTTCCCGAGCCGCTATTCGTTGCTCTCCATCGGCGCCTGCCTGGTCGACCAGCCGGAGCACACCTTTTATATCGAGCTTCAGCCGGTGAACGACGAGGCGGATGCCCGCGCCCTGAAGGTCGGCGGATTCTCGCTCGCCGGACTAATGGAAACCGGTGTACCGGCGCGCACTGCCCTGGCGCAGTTTGAGGACTGGGTAACAGCTTGCACGCCCGCTGACAGCCGCCCAGTCTTCGTCGCGTTCAATGCGGCGTTCGACTGGATGTTCATCAACGACTACTTCCACCGCTTCCTCGGCCATAACCCCTTCGGGCACAATGCGCTGGATATCAAGGCGTTCTATATGGGGTTGACCGGCGCCAAGTGGTCCCAGACGACGATTGGGCACGTGGCCGCCTACCTCAACCAGCCGTGCAGCCTGACGCACAATGCGTTGGCCGATGCCCAGGTGCAGGGGCAGTTGTTCAAGGCGCTGCTGGACGCGGCGCGACAGCGCGACGAAACGAAACAGAGCGAAACAGATTAGCGGCTGCGCAGTTCCCAATACTGCAGATTGGGCGGGCCGAACGGCGGATAGTCGTAGCGGATGCCGTCCTTGACGAGGATCGTGCGGTCGTAGTACTGGAGCGGGACGATGACCGCTTCCTGCAGGATCACGCGTTCGGCCTGGGCGTACAGGTCCGCACGCAGCGCGTCATCCGGCTCGGCCAGCGCGCGGCCCAACAGGTCAGCGTACTCTGCCGACTCCCAGCCGGTGTACTGGAAGCGCGAGCCAGGTTGGAAAGTCGCCAGCATGCTCGCCGCGTCGGGATAATCCATCACCCAGCCCATGCGATACAGGTGATAGCTGCACTCCGCGGGGGATTTCGCCGCGTCGGCCTGCACGGGGCGGTTACAGTTCTCCAGGCCATCCAGGTAGACGTTCCACTCGCTCGTCAGCAGGCGAACGGGGATGCCCACCGCCTCCAACATGCCGGCGACGGCCTTGAACATAGCCTCGTTGTTGCCTTCCCGGTTGTACCACAACTCGACCGGCGGCACCAGGTTCGCCGGGCCATAACCTGCCTCGGCCAGGATACGCCGCGCGGCTTCAGGGTCGAAACGATAGGCGTCGCCTGCGCCGTCGCCTGCATAGCCTGGTATTTGGGGCGGAATCAGTGCGTACGCGGGCAGATGCCACGGCTGCTTGAGCACCTGCTCGATCAAGTACTGCCGGTCGATCGCACTGGCTATGGCCCGGCGGACATTGGCGTCGTTCGTCGGCGCGGCCTGCGTGTTCAGCGCGAGGTAGCTCACACCCGGCTGGACCAGCAACTGCACTTCGCGCGCCCAGGCCGGATCGGCCTCCAAGCGCGGGGTGTCTGCCGCAGGCAGGCCGGAGACGGCCAGGTCCCCGCGTTCGTACAATGCCAGTTGCTCGGCCAGGTCGGGCACGATGGGCAGTTCGATGCGTTCGATGCTCACCTGCTCAGCGTTCCAGTAGCGCGGGCTGCGCGTCAGGGTCAGATGGTCGCCGGGCGCCTGCTCGGCCAGCAGGTACGGGCCGTTCGTCAAGGGGCCGGCGGGCAGTGTGCCGGTCGCTACGGCGGACACGGCCGGCGGCGCGGGGAAAAAGAGGGGCGCGGCCAGCAGCCGCGGGAAGAATGCCGCAGGCCGTTCCAGCATGATGACTACCGTCGCGTCATCCGCCGCGCGGATGCCCACCTGCGCACAGTCAGCCAGGTCGCCGCCCGCATAGCCGCGGGCGTTCACGACCGGCGCGATGTCGGTCAGCAGGTAATAGGCCGGGTTGCCCACCTCGGGCGCAAGCACGCGGCACACGCCGTCGACGTAGTGCTGTGCGGTCAACGGGCTGCCGTCAGACCAGGTCAGGCCGGAGCGCAGCGTCACGGTGTAGACGGTGCCATCGGAAGAGGCCACCAGGTCCGTTGCAGCCGCAGCCACGGGAGAGCCGTCGCCGCGCAGGTTGTAGAACCCTTC
Organism: uncultured Anaerolineales bacterium; assembly: GCA_964614645.1. GTDB lineage: Bacteria > Chloroflexota > Anaerolineae > CG2-30-64-16 > CG2-30-64-16 > MWBF01. The sequence continues at coordinate 20,658 of CAZTMA010000057.1, read as the reverse complement.
GTACAATTGCTGGACGACGAGCTGGCTGGTCTCGTCGCTCGCCTGCTGCGGGTCAAGCGTGACCGGATCGCTGCTCAGGGGATAGACCAGTGTGCCCGCGGGCGCGTTGAGCGGCGACCCGTAGGCGGGCGTCGGCTCAGGGGTCGCAGTGACGACCACCGTCTTTTCGACCTCGCGCACGACCTCGACGACGCGCGTCTCGACGACCGGCGCGGTCACGATCACCTCGACCGATTCCGGCGCGCCGCGCGAACAGGCCACCGCCAGGAGAATGATCAGGGCCAGGCACACGCCCCAACATGCACGCTTCCAGATCACACGCACCTCACGTGATGCACAGCGCCTGGGACTCGAGGCTTCAGCCGGTTTCACCGTGAATGCAGTCACATGACCAAACTGGCTAAAGCCTCGACTCCAATAGGTTGCGCACCTGTCCGCATTTGAGAATGCGGACTCCCCGTCTCAAACAGCTCCTCCAAACAAAAGGGCGCAGGATGGTCCTGCGCCCCCATTGTACGCCAGGAAAAGTATCCGGTCTATTCCGTCCCTGCCAGCCGCGGGTCGAGCGCATCGCGCAGGCCATCGCCCAGGTAGTTGAAGGCCAGTACGACGACGGCGACACAGATGGCAGGTGTCAGCAGCAGCCAGGGTTGTGCGTTGATGGCCGACTGGCCGTCCAGGAGCAGCGCACCCCAACTGGTGATGAAGGGCGCGCTGGGATCGGTGGCGGGGCGCAAACCCAGCCCCAGGTAGCCCAGCACTGCCTCGGTGATAATCAGGCCGGGGACGCGGAAGGCGGTCGCGATAATGATCGGACCGAGCGAGTTGGGCAGCAGGTGGCGGAACATGATGCGCGAACTGCTTGCGCCGATCATGCGCCCGGCCTCCACGAACTCCTTCTGCTTCAGCGAGAGCACCTGTCCGCGCACGAGACGCGCCAGGCCCACCCACGAGATGATGGACAGCGAGACGAACAACAGCAGCAAACCGTTGAGCGCCCGGCCGAGCGCAGTCTCCCGCAGGGCGGCCATCGCGATGATGAAGAATAGCAGGTCGGGGAAGGCATACAGGACATCCGCCATGCGCATCAGGAGGTTGTCGATCCAACCGCCGGTATAGCCGGAAATCAGGCCGACAGAAACCCCTACGATAAGGATGATGATCGTCGGGATGAGGCCCACGACCATGGACACGCGCGCGCCGTAGATGGTGCGGCTCAGTACATCGCGGCCCAGGCTGTCCGTGCCCAACAAGAACGCCGGCTCTCCTGCTTTGCCGGTCGGCCCCCGCTCGACCCACGCAGGCGGCAGGTAGCCCTTGCCGCTGTTAATCTTCAGCGGATTATGCGGCGCAATGACCGGCGCGAACAAGGCGATCAGCGCAAACAGCACGATGACGATGGCGCCGGCCACGGCCGCCTTGTTGCGCAACAGTCGATGCCATGCGTCGCTCCACAGCGAGCGCGGGGGCCGCGCGATGGTCTGTGCCAGAATGGCCTGGTTAGCAGTACTCGATTGGACCGTCATAGCTGACCTCAATCTCCAACTTTGATGCGCGGGTCGAGGAACCCATAGACCAGGTCAACCGTCAGGTTGGCCACTGCCACCAGGACCGCATATATCAGGGTCGTGCCCATAATCATCGAGTAGTCGCGCTGCTGGATGGACAGCACGAAGGCGCGGCCGCTGCCCGGGAAGGAAAACATCTGCTCGATGATGAACGAGCCCGTGACCAGGCCTGCAACCGCCGGCCCCAGGATGGTCACGACCGGGATCAGCGAGTTGCGGAGCATGTGCCGGAGAACAATCGCGCGTTCACGCAAGCCTTTCGCGCGGGCCGTCCGCACATAGTCCTGCTGCATCACTTCGAGCATGGTGGAGCGGGTCAGGCGGGTAATATAGGCGAAGGTGCCGAAGCCCAGGATGGACGCGGGCACGATCCATGCGCCGGGACTGCTCCAGTCCTGCTGGACAATCTTGACCAGCTTCAGGCGACTCGCGAAAATGATGATAAAGAAGATGGCGAGCACAAAGCTGGGCACCGAAATGCCGACCGTCGAAATAAACATGGAGATATAGTCCACCAGGCTGTTGCGCTTCAGCGCCGCCGCGATCCCCAGCGGAATGCCGAGGAGGGTCGCCATGGTGACGGCAATCAGGCCAAGGCGCACCGAGTACCCGAACCGGCTATCCCAGAACGGTTTACCTTCAGGCGGCCGGAACAGGATATCCTGCACATCCAGGCCGCGCTGGCGGTAAGAGGGTCCCAAGTCACCCCGCACCACGCCGAAGATATAATTCAAAAACTGGCTGTCGAATGGATTGCCGCCGGCGGTGTTGATAAAGAGCGGCTTGTCCAGCCCGAAGCGCCTGTTGAGCAGTTCCTGCGTGCGGGCATCTACCTGGCGCGCGCTCAAATCGCGGTCCCAGGGACCACCCGGCGCGGCGTGCATCAGCACAAAGGTGATCAGCGCCACGAGGAAAAGCGTGGGGATCATATAGAGCAAACGACGAACTACATAGGTGGTCACGTGCCACCCTCCCATACGAGAGACGGCCAGAGGGCTACCGTGTGAGCAGTCGGCTCATCTTGAGCTGACTGCTCACCCAGAGCAGCCGGCTCATCTTGAGCAGCCTGTTCACCCAGGCGCATCCCCTGGCCGCCGATAGGCGGGCAAAGCTCACGGGGAGCCTTGCCCGCTACGGAGTACGCGCTTACTGAGGCAGCAGCGTCGTGTCGATATCGATCGAGATCGGGTCGATGATGCCCGGGAAGCCGGAGTCCTGCGGGGTCTTCTGAACGCCAGTCACCCACGGCTTGATCAGGTAGGTGTTGACGTTGTTCCAGAAGAACGCCACCGGCGCGCCGTCGGTCAGCAGCTTCTGCGCGTCGGCATAGAGCTGCGCGCGCTGGGCGGGATCGGGCTCGGTGTCCGCGGCGTCAACCATGGCGTCGAAGTCAGCGTTCGAGTAACCGATGCGCTGGCCGAAGCCACCGGTCTTCCAGTAGACGCTCAACCAGTTCTGCGGATCCGGATAGTCCGCGCACCAACCGAGGATGTAGGCCAACGGTGCGGTCTCGATGTCCTTGGTCAGGGCAGTGTAGGTGGTGGGCTCAACCGGGTTGAGGGTCACCTGCACGCCGAGGACTTCGGCCCACTTCGCGGCCAGCCACTCATAGCGGGTGCGGTTGCGCGGCGAGTCGGAGAAGGTCAGATCGATGGGCGGCAGCCCCTCGGCCGAGCCATAGGAGGATTCGGCCAGCGCGGCCTTCGCGGCCTCAGGATCGAAGCCCCAGCGGCTTTCTTCCGCGTCGTACCCAGGGTACCCAGGCGGGATCCAGGTCAGCGTGGGCGAGCCCAAGCCCTGCAGCACGTCGGCCACCCAAGTCTCGCGGTCCAGCGCCATCGTGAAGGCCTCGCGAACCTTCTGGTCGTTGAAGGGTTCCTTCTCCTGATGGAACATGACGGCGAAGGTGCAGGAGCCCGGGTAGATGTTGGCTTCCAGGCTCAGCTGCGGGTCCGCCTGCACAACCTGCAGGTCCTCGGCAGCCAGGCCGATGATGTCAAACTCGTTGCCCTTGTAGGCCTCGAAGGACACAGCCGAATCGGTGATGTAGGAATACTCGAAGTTCACCTTGCCAACGCCGGCCCAGTAGTTCGGGTTCGGGGCAAAGGTCGCGCGCACGAACGGTTCCAGGCTCGCCAGGATGTACGGGCCATTACCGGTCTGATACTTGGAGCTGTTCCACCACTGCTCGCCACCCTCGGTGATGTTCTCTTCCTTGGCCGGGAACGTCACCCACAGCGACATAACGGTGTGGAAGTACGGGGCCGGGCGGGAGAGCTTCAGGGTCAGGGTGTTGCAGGCGGCATCTTCGTAGCCGTCGCAGGCCGCGCCGTCAGCATGGCTCGCCACGATGCTCTCATCAATGGCTGCCGCAGCCGCTTCACACGCCGCCGCATCGTCGCCACAGCCGCGCCATTCGGGCGCACCGGCGATCTCGTCGGTGATCTGAGCGTATTCACCGGCGGTCTCGGGGTTGATGTTGCGCTTGATCGAGTAAGCATAGCGGGCTGCATTCAGGATGCTGCCATCGCTGTACTTCAGGCCATCGCGCAGCGTGAACGTGACCTGGGTGAGGTCATCGTTGTAGGCCCACTCGGCCGCGCCGGGGACCGTGTTCAGGTCCTTGTCCAGCTTGGTGAGGCCCTCGTAGATCATCTGCAGATGCGCAATCTCGTTGACGAAGGAGCTCTTCTGCGGGTCGATGATGTCGGGATAGGAACCCAGGTTGATGCGCACGACCTTTTCCGCGGGCAGCGGAGTCGGGGTCACAACGACCTGAACTTCCTTCTCGACTTCCTTGATGGTCTCGACCACCTGGGTCTCGACTACCTTCACTTCCTTCTCGACGATCTGAGTCACGACCTGAGGCGCGGACGGCGCTGCGGGTGTCGCGCAGGCCGATACGATCAGGCTCAGGACCATCAGAATGCCGAAGAAGACGGACAGCTTCTTTACCGACATATTTCTCCTCCTGAGAGAATTTGGATAATATGATCTTGGCTATCTCAATGCCGCCGGCCTTCGCCGGCAGCGCTGCCAACATATTCGTAGGGGCGGGCCTGTGTGCCCGCCCTCGCGAGGGCGGGCACACAGGCCCGCCTCGCCTGGGCAGGCACACAGGCCTGCCCCTACAGACGATTATTGCGGATGCAGCCAGCAGGCCACATAGTGGCCATCACCGTAGTCCTTGAAGACGGGCTCCTGCTCGCGGCACACATCCATCGCCTTCGGACAGCGAGTGCTGAAGTTGCAGCCCTTCGGCGGATTCGCCGGTGACGGCACGTCACCCTCCAGGATGATGCGCCGGCGGCTCTCTTCGACCGTCGGGTCCGGAATCGGCACGGCCGACAACAGGGCCTGCGTGTACGGGTGCATGGGATTGCGGTACAGCTCGTCCCGGTCGGCCAGCTCCATAATCTTGCCCAGGTACATGACGGCGATGCGGTCGGAAATGTGCCGCACCACGGACAGGTCATGGGCAATGAACAGGTAGGTCAGGTTGAACTGCTCTTGCAGGTCTTCGAGCAGGTTGATGACCTGCGCCTGGATGGAGACATCCAGCGCGGAAATCGGCTCGTCGCAGACGATGAACTTCGGGTTGACGGCCAGCGCGCGGGCGATGCCGATACGCTGCCGCTGCCCGCCGGAGAACTCGTGCGGGTAGCGGTTGATGAAATACGGGTTCAACCCGACCGTCTGCAACAGGTGGCGCACGCGCTCCAACCGTTCGGACTTCGTGCCCATCTGGTGGACTTCGAGCGGCTCTGCAACGATGCTGCCCACGGTCATGCGGGGATTCAGCGACGCGTAGGGGTCCTGGAAGATCATCTGCATCTGGCGGCGCATCTTGCGCAGGTGATCGCCCTCGATCTTTACCAGGTCCTGCCCCTCGAACAGCACGCTGCCGCCCGTCGGCCGGTAGAGCTTCAGGATGGCGCGACCGGTCGTGGACTTCCCGCAGCCGGACTCACCGACCAGACCCAGGGTTTCGCCCTGGTAGATGTCGAAGTTGACGCCGTCAACCGCCTTGACATTGCCCACCTGCCGCTGGAGCAGGCCGCGCCGGATCGGGAACCACATCTTCAGGTCGCGAACTTCAACCAGCTTGGAAGCGGACCCGTGCTTACCGTTGGTGCTCATACCGCCTGTACCTCGTCTACCACGGTGGGCGCTACTTTGGTGATATCCCGATGACATGCGACTCTGTGGCCCGGCCCGACGGGCTCCAGCATGGGGTTGTCCGTTGCGCAAACGTCGATGCGGTACTTGCAGCGTGCGTAGAAGGGGCAGCCCTTAGGCAGGTCGATCAGGTCCGGCGGCAAGCCTTCGATGGAAGTCAGCCGGTGCGAGCGGGTCTCATCGAGCCGCGGGAGCGAGCCGAGCAAACCCACCGTATATGGATGCCGGGGGTTGCCGTACAGCTCCTTCACCTGCGCTTCTTCCACGATGAAGCCGGCGTACATGACGATGACGCGGTCAGCCAGGCCGGCAACGACGCCGAGGTCGTGGGTGATCCAAATAATCGCCATGCCGATTTCGTCGCGCAGGCGTTTCACCAGGTCGGTAATCTGCGCCTGGATGGTCACGTCAAGCGCGGTCGTAGGCTCGTCGGCAATCAACAACTGGGGATTGCAGCTCAGGCCCATGGCAATCATGACACGCTGGCGCATACCGCCGGAGAATTGATGGGGATAATCATCCAGGCGTTCGGCTGCCCGGGGGATGCCGACCAACTCCAGAAGCTCAACGCTGCGCTTGCGCGCGGCCGCGTTGTCCATGCCCATATGTAACATCAAGGCTTCGGCAATCTGGTAGCCGATGGTTAAAACCGGGTTGAGCGAAGTCATCGGATCCTGAAAAATCATCGCGATCCGATTGCCGCGCACCTGGCGGATTTCTTCGTCAGATAATTTCAATAAGTCCTTGCGGTCATCACCGGTGCCGAATAAGACCTGCCCTGCGGTGATGCGTCCCGGCGGCTGCGGAATCAGGCGCAACAATGACATCACGCCGACACTCTTGCCACAACCGCTTTCACCGACGATGGCGAGCGTCTCACCTTCGTCTAAGTGATATGTGATGCCGTTGACCGCGTGGACAACGCCATCCTGGGTGAAGAAGCGCGTTTCCAGCCCCTTCACCTCTAACAATCTACTCATTCACGCCTCCGGGCTGTAGTGTGGGGATAGCCTTGGAGTGGGGATGATAATAGCACAGTGGTGGTAGGGTGTCAAGTCAATTAGAAATCGTCAGCGCGAAAAAACCCGTTTTCTGTGCGAAGCGCGGCTTCGCCGTGAAAACGGATTTTTGGAAAAACCTTAGCCCTCAGTTACTGCTGACCGTGCCGCTAGCGGGCACAAGATGGCACGCCACCCAGTGATCGGCGGTCTTCTGCTCGAACGCCGGCTCCACGCGGCTGCACATCTCCACGGCAATCGGGCAGCGGGGATGGAAACGGCAGCCCGAAGGCGGTCGCAGTGGCGAGGGCACATCGCCTGTCAGCACGATGCGCTCGCGCCGGATCCTGGGGTTGGGCGACGGGATGGCCGACAGCAGCGCCTTCGTGTACGGATGCAGCGGGTTGCGGTACAGCGTCTCGCGATCCGTAATCTCCGCCATCTTGCCCAGGTACATGACGCCGATACGGTCGCTGATATGCTCCACCACGCTCAGGTTGTGCGCAATGAACAAATAGGTCAGCCCATACTCGTCCTGGAGCTTGTTCAGGAGGTTGAGCACCTGCGACTGGATGGAGACATCGAGCGCGGACACCGGCTCGTCACAGACGATAAACTTCGGATTGAGCGCCAGGGCGCGCGCGATGCCGATGCGTTGGCGTTGTCCGCCGGAGAACTCGTGCGGGTAGCGCCGCGCATGGTATGGGTTCAGGCCGACCTTAGCGAGCATCTCGGTGACAATCTCGGCCCGCTCCTGGCTGTTGCCGATGCCGTGGATCTGCAACCCCTCGGCAATGATCCCGCCGACCGGCATGCGCGGGTCGAGCGAGGAGTAGGGATCCTGGAAGACAATTTGCATGTTGCGGCGCAGCGCCTTGAGCTCGGCCCCGCGCTTGGCGAACACATCGTCGCCGTCGAAATACACCGTGCCGCCAGTATGCGGCGTCAGGCGCAGGATGGTGCGGCCGATGGTCGTCTTGCCGCAGCCGGACTCACCGACCAAGCCGAACGTCTCTCCCTCGCGCACGGAGAAACTGACGCCGTCCACGGCCTGCACCCAGGCCGTGATGCGCTGAAACAGGCCGGAGCGCACCGGGAAGTACTTCTTGAGGTTCTCGATGACCAGCAGGTCCTTCTTCGGAGCGTTTACTTTGCTCATGCCACACCTGCCTGCGCGCCAAGCTCCGGCGCAACCTCTGTCATAATCTCGTCGCCAAAGAAGTGCCAGTCGGCCCGCTTGACTTCGCCCCAAAGGTGCTTCGTCTCGGGCAGCCGCATGTAGCAGCGCACCTTGTGGCCCGGCACGACTTCCTCCAACGGCGGCGTTTCGCCCATGCAGAGATCCTTCACGTACGGGCAGCGCGGATGGAACCTGCAACCCGGGGGCGGATCAATCAGGTTGGGCACCGAGCCGGGAATGACGGCCAGGCTCTCGCGCACCTCGCCCAGGACCGGGATAGCTGCCAGCAGCCCCTCAGTGTACGGGTGGAGCTGCGTCTCGAACAGCGTGGCAACATCCGTGTATTCGACAATCTGCCCGGCATACATGACGGCCACGTTGTCGCACATCTCTGCGATAACGCCCATGTCGTGCGTGATGAGCAGGATGGCCGTGCCTGTCTCCGTGCGGAGGCGGCGCATGAGGTCGAGAATCTGCGCCTGGATGGTGACATCCAGCGCGGTCGTCGGCTCGTCTGCGATCAACAGGTCGGGCAGCGTCGCCAGTGCCATGGCAATCATCACGCGCTGGGCCTGGCCGCCGGAAATCTCGTGCGGAAAGGACGATGCGCGGCGCTCGGGGTCAGGGATGCCCACCTTGCGGAACATGTCGATGGCCTGCTTCCAGGCCGCGTCGTGGCCGAGCCCCTGGTGGATTTCCAGGACTTCGGCTACCTGCGCACCGATCTGGAAGACCGGGTTCAGGCAGCTCGTCGGCTGCTGGAAAATCATCGACATGTCGGCCCCGCGGATCTTGACCATCTCTTCTTCGGGCAGTTGCACGAGGTCGCGGCCCTTGAAGACCACCTGGCCTTCCACAATCTTGCCGGACGCGCCGAGCAGGCGCATAATCGAGAGCGAGGTGACGCTCTTGCCGCTGCCTGATTCGCCCACCAGCCCCATGATCTCGCCCTCGCGAATCCGGAAGTCTACCCCGCTGACCGCCTGAACCACACCGTCTTCGGTGTAGAAATAGGTCTTCAAGCCCGTTACATCGAGGAGGGGGAGCTTGGATTCCATACTTTCGATTGCCATCTTATGTCGTGCCCCCTATCGCTTGAGTCTCGGATCGAGCGCGTCGCGCAGGCCGTCACCGATGAAGTTGAACCCGATAGATACAATGACCAGCGGAATGCCCGGAACCAGCGGGAGCCACGGATGCTGGAACATGTAGCTCTGCGACGTAGACAGCATGTTGCCCCAGGTGGGCGTCGGGTCCTGCACGCCCAAGCCCAGGAAGCTCAGCGCGGACTCCGTCACGATGACGCCGCCCAGCGCAAGGCTGGCGTTGACCAGGATGGGTGCCAGGCCGTTCGGGATGATGTGGCGGAAGATGATGCGCGCATCGGATGCACCCGCCGCGCGCAGCGCCTCTACGAAATCCTGCTTGCTGAGCGAGAGCGCCATGCCGCGCATGAGACGAGCGGCCCCCAGCCAACCGAAGATGACCAGGATCAGCACCAGCACGACCACCTTCTGCGCCTCGCGCTCCGGCGCAAGGAGCAGGCCGCTGAGGAACTTATCGATGAAGGCCGGGAGCGGCAGCACCACATCGCGGCGCAACAGGATGGCCGAAATAATCAGCAGGATGGGCAGCGTCGGAATAGTCAGCATGAACTCGATGACGCGGGAGATGATCGTGTCCACGATGCCGCCGAAATATCCCGCGACTGCTCCGAGGAACATGCCGAAGAGCTCGCTGATGAGCACCACCAGGATCGCGATGGACATGGACACGCGCGCCGCATAGAGCAAGCGGGTGAACAGGTCGCGGCCCAGGTGGTCAATACCCAGCAAATGCACTGCGCCGGCCATATCACGCGTGCCCGGCGGCGCGGGGCGAATCGATGACGACAGGTCGATGGCGTCGCGCTGGAACGGCGCCAACACCGGCGCCAGCAGGGAGACGACGAAAATGAAAAGGATCAGGAACGTGGAGATGACGGCCAGCTTATGACGCCGGAACCGGCGCAGGACAACCAGCACCTGGCTCTCCTGCTTATCCTCGTACGCTCTACCCCTATCCAGAATCGGCCGTGAAACAGTAGTCATTGCGGTTGCTCCGGCAGTTATGAGTACTTGATCCGCGGATCAACGACCGTATACAGGATGTCGCCCAGCAAGGTGGCGAACACGGTCAGCAGAGCGGTGATGAAAATGAACGCCAGCGCGATGGGCCAATCGCTGCGCGTCAGCGCGTCATAGTAGAGCCGCCCCATGCCCGGCCAGGCGAATACCGTCTCGGTGATGATAGCGCCGGCGAAAAAGCTGGGGATGGTCAGCACGGCCACCGTCACAAATGGGATCAGTGCGTTGCGCAGCGCGTGCTTGATGACGACGACGCGCTCATACAGGCCCTTGGCCCGCGCGGTGCGTACATAGTCCTGCCGCAGCACTTCCAGCATCGAGGAGCGCACAAAGCGGCTCCACGTTGCCATATAGAAGAAGGTCAGGACGCCCACCGGCATAATGAGGTGCAGGACGCGGTCCAGAGCCGAGCTTGGCGTGACGCGGGGCAGCCAGGAAGCAACCTCATAGGGCCGCACGGCAACCCGCGAACCCGGCGGCAGATGCGGCAACCACGGGAATGCATCACCTAGAAGGTTCGGCACGACGGTGAAAAGCAGGATCAGCATCAGGCCGAAGAAAAAGGTGGGCATGGCCGAGCCGATGAAAGAGATGGTCGTAAAGGTGTAGTCGAAGCGGGAATATTGCTTGATGGCGCTGTAGATGCCGATCGGGATGCCCAGGAGAAATGAGAGAAAGACCGACAGCATCATCAATTCCAGGGTGGCAGGCAGACGGCTGATCATCTCGTCCCACACCGGCCGGCCCGCGCGCACGACGGTCGAAAGGCCAAAGTCCCCGCGCAGGATGCCGCGGCTGGACCGCACGGCGGGATGCAGTTCGGGGATCTCCGACAGATAGACATAGTCGTCGCACCCCGCAGGCACCACGACCCGCTGTCCATCCTGGATGACTACCTGCTGGTCGCGCGGCAGGTAGCAGCCCACCGGCGTGTTGACAAACAGCTCACGGCCGCCAATGGTGATCGGCCCGGTCGGCACGCCGATCAGCCAGCGCGAAAAACGCACCGGCCAGTAGAGGTCCAGCTCGTAGTTCGCCCGCAGCCGCGCTAAATCTTCGCGCGTAACGCGGCGCTGCTGCTGCTGGATGCCGGCCAGCGGGCCACCGGGGGAAATCGTAAACAGGAAATAAGTGAACAGCGCGGCCAGCAAGATGACCAGGGCCATCTGAAAGACACGCCGGATCAGATAGTTCGTCATGACCAGCCTCCCGACATCGCCGAGGAGCATTTGGCGGAGCCTGCCAGATTGGAGGAGCCTCCGCTCTGATGCAGGCTAGCATAACGGGCGGGCTGCCCACGGGGCCATGCCCGCCCGTTTGTGTTCTGCCCTGTGTGGGGCTTCGTAGGGGTGGGGTAACCCCGCCCCTACAGGCACGCCCTGTTACTTGGTGAACAGGTTGATGTCGATGTGCTCCCAGGTGGAGGAGCCGCTGATCTCGTACTTGACGTTGCCGGTGGAATTGGCCGCGTCGATCACGGTCTGCACCTCGGCGCCCGCGCCCAGGGTCGAGTCATCCAGGTAGTCCACGTCGCCGTTCAACAACTGGGCCACGGCCTGGTTGGTGTCGGCCAGGAAGACGAAGATGACATTCGGGGTCGCAACTTCGCCCGCGTAGTGCGGGTTCTGCGCCAGGGTAAGGGACTGGCCCTTGATCCACTCGGTGACGTAGTACGGGCCGAAGGAGAGCGGGGTCTCCGCGATCTCGGGCAGGGTCGCCCACTCGGCCGCCGGCACGTCCTTCAGGTTCCGGCCATCAGACAGGACTTGGTGGCTGGGGTAGAGGAAGAACGGATAGACGAAGTAGGTCGGATCCTGGTAGCCCGGCGCATAGGTCAACGTCATCTCCAGGGCGTCCGTGGCGAAGGTCTTCTCCAGAATTGCGTCGCACAGGATGAAGGTGGTCGCACCCGACTCCGGATCGCAGTCGAAGTTAGAGCCCAGCTCCATGTCTGCCACCGTGCCCGCAGTGCCATCGCTCCAGGTGTACGGCTGGAGCTTGTAGGTGACCTTGAGCTGCAGCATGTCAACCGTGCTGGAGCCGTCGTATTCGACCGAGTTACCTGCAGCATCAATGATTGTCTCGCCGGCCGCCAGTTCGACGGTGTCACCGGCTGCGTTATAGACCTTGTCGCCGGCCGTCACCTGGACGGTGTTATTCTCGGCCAGGCCGCTCTCCAGGGTGGAGAGACCGTCCTGCACCACCGCCTGGAAGTCGTAGTCATAGGTGGATGTGGTCATGCCCTTGGCCGGGCGATCCACCAGGCGCTGGGCGGCCATGCTGGAGACCAGTGCCAGCATGCTGTCGGGCTCCTGCGTCATGCCGATGACGATAGTGTCGCCGCCATCCGCCAGCTTCCACTCGTGCAGGTTGGCGGTTGCGTATTCGTTCGCATCGGGGCGGATGCCTTCCAGGTTGGCGCTCCAGGCCTCAGCCTCGGCGCGCTGGAACACCGGGATGGACACCACGTCCTTGGCGAATTCCTTCTGGACGATATCGTAGGCGGCAATCCGGTCCTCGCGGACGAGGGTGTTCGTGGCCCGCACGATGGCTTCGCTGGCGGTCTCATTGCACCAGCCCATGTAGTTCTGGCCTTCCCAGTTGTTGCTGGGGAGCGGAACCTGGCTGCAGGCGTAGAGGGTGCGGCCGGCGGGCTCGACCTGGCCGACCCAGGCGAATGCACCGAGCTCGAAATCGCGGCGGGCCAGGCCCGTCGTGTCGCCGAACCACCAGGAACCGGGAACGTACTGGGGCAGAATCTGGATGCCGCAGTCGGCCAGGTTCTGGACCATGACGGCCGACCAGGTCTGGCGGAACTGCGCATTGGTGGTCGCGTACTTGATGACCAGGGGTTCGCCGTTGGCATTCACGCGGACGGCCTCGCCCTCGGGCAGGGTCCAACCGGCCTCGTCCAACAGCGCCGCGCCGGCCTCAGGGTCGTACATGGGCATGTCGGTGTAGGGACCGCTGTACGCCCAGTGAGTCTTGGGCAGGAAGCTATCCATCACCAAAGCCGCGCCGTCTTCCACATACGGGTAGACCGACGCAACCAGGGCATCGCGGTCCAGACAGGCGGCAATCGCCCGGCGGACCTTGACGTCGCTCAGGATCGGGTGCGGGGTGGTGTAGTCTTCAGTCGCAGCCGCCTCAACCATTTGTGTGACGACCTTCTCGACTTCGACTTCCTTGACCGTCTCGACAACCTGAGTCACGACCTTCTCGACCTCGACCTCTTTTTCGACGATCTGGGTCACAACCTGAGGCACGGCCGGCGCGGCAGGGGTGGCGCAGGCGCTCAGGAGCATGCTGGCAATCATGACGATGCTCAGCAAAACCGACAGCTTCTTGAGAGACATGTTTCTCCTCCATATGAACAGATAACCAGGAACACCGGACACACTATTGGGCATGCACGCTCGCCGAGGCCAGGGGCGTCGCAGCGAACATGCACTCGTTGGCCAGCTTACGACGCTCAGGCGACGTGATATCACCCCCCTTCACAAGGCCAGAGAAGAGGTTGAGGGCGGTCCAGAGTGCGACTGAATGCGGACACTGGTTGCGCACGAGGCCGTCCTCAAGGCCGTAAAGGCAGCACTACCGCTATTAAGATCTACAAAGTTGACTTAGAGATAGTGATTTAGAATAACATGGGGCAATGGAGATGTCAAATCAATATCGTTTTCGCTGATGTTATTACGGCATTTGTGTCGTCGGAGATTTCTTGTGCCAATGGAAGGAAAACTGGGGTTTCTTAGGTGCGACACCAGCCGCGGACGGAGCCCGCATTTGAGAATGCGGGCTTCGTTTTGGCGGTGCGAGGTGGAGCGTCCTCAGACGCGGCTCAGATGTCTTCTTCGGCCTCGATGCCGTTGCCGCGCGCGGGGCTGGGACGACCGGCAGCGATGAAGTTGAGCTCGCTGCCCAGATAGATTTCCATGAAGCCGCCTTTCGTCATGGCGGTCTGGTCGTGGCGGGTCACGCGCACTTCGACATGCTCCGCGCCGGCCTGCCGGGCGAGTGCCTCGACATGGCCCGGCATGATGGCGTGCGCATACTCTGCTGCGGCTTCGACGCCGGTGAAGTCGTGAACGCCGTCGGGCAGGTGGAGCCGGACGGTGCCCTCCTCATCCAGCGGGTTGATGATGGCCTGGCGCCGCTGGATGATGCTGCCCGACACCGCGCCGACGGCATTTGCGACATCCGCATGGGGCGGGATGACCAGCTCGGTGTGCAGCGCCGCGGCCACCTGGGGCAGATAAGCGGCGACCGGCGCGCCGATGGCGACCAGCGGGCGCCGCAGCGTCAACGCACAGCCGAGGTCGGGCTGGCTCGCGCCGGGCAGGCTACTGTCCGGCCCGTGCCCGTTGAGCGCGTGCCCATTCAGGGCATAGCGCAGCAACGCCGCGCCGACGGCATCATGCGCCCACTCGACTGAGCCAATCTCATCTTCGAGAATCTTGGTGACCAGCTCTGTGGCCGCGCGCTGCGCAAAGCGCTCGACCACCAGCTCGCACAGCGCCTCGGCCGTCATGCCCGCGCGCTGGGCGAGCAGCGTTGCGCCGAGCAGGGCGGCCTCCGCATTCCAATCGCTGAACCGGCCCAGTACGTGCAGCGCATCCGTCGGCGTGAAGCCCGCTCGGCGCAACAGGCCGCGGTTCTCCAGGTCCTCCACCCGCCGGCGCATCAGCGAACCGGTGCGCGACCGGCTGACGAGCTGGGCCAGCGACTGCGGGCCGGCAGCCAGCCGGTCCAGCACTTCCTGATCCTGGGGGTCAAGACGGCGCCGCGGCGGACGGCCGAGCACCATGAACTCGCCCAGGCTGTCATCCTGGCGACCGCGTTGCAGCTCGGCCTGCCGCGCCAGCTCTGCCACGACCGCCGGCGCTTCGGCGGCCAGCAAGGAGAGCGGGACCGCGCGCCGCGGCCCGATGCGCAGGCCGTCCAGCTTGTCGAAGCGGACGCGGCTATCGCCGCCGAGTCCGGTGGTGTGGACATCCACCGCCTCGACCATCGTCCGCCAGCCGCCCACGCTGGCCCCACGGCTGTTGAGAATCGGCCAGCCGTCGCGCAGCGCGGCGATATCGGTCGTTGTGCCGCCCACGTCCATCGTCCAAACATCCTGGCGGCCCGCCAGGTGCCAGGCGCCGACCACGCTCGCCGCAGGCCCGGATAGGATGGTCTCGATGGGCCGCCGCGTGGCCCACTCCGCGGCGACCAGGGAGCCATCCCCCTTGACCACCATCAGCGGGGCTATGACATGGAAACGCGCCAGGGTTTCCTGCACAGACGTGATCAGCTCGCGCAACGGCAGAATCAGATGGGCGTTGAGCGCGACGGTTGTGGCGCGGCGGACCGCGTTGAGCTGGCTGGTCAGCTCGTGGCCGCAGGTGACGGGCAGCCCGGTCAACTCCTCGACGAGCGCCTGCACGCGCAACTCGTGCGCCGGGTTACGCACGGCGAAGTAGCCAGAGACGGCAAACGCCTCCACCTGGTCACGCCGGGCCACGATGGCCTCGCGCGCGGCCGCCTCGTCGAGGGGGGCCAGCTCGTTGCCTAGCCCATCATGTCCGCCGGCCAGGTAGACGACATCGCCCGTTGCCAGCTCGCGCTCAAAATCGTACTGCCGCATGAGCGCGGGATCGTAGCCGATGAGCAGCAGACATACGGACCCGCGCTGTCCTTCCGCGAGGGTGTTTGTCGCAAGTGTGGTCGAGAGGGAGACGAGGGTTACGTCAGCCGGTTGCACGGGTGCGCCGTCCCGCGCGGCCGCCGCAAACACGGCCTCAATCGCGCCCGAGATGCCGATAGCCAGGTCATGCCGTGTGGTCAGCGCCTTGGCGCCGGCCAGCACCCGGCCCGTTTCATGTTCCACCAGCACAGCATCCGTGTAGGTGCCGCCGGTGTCGATGCCTAATGCAATGCCCATGCGCTTCCTTCCCTGAAAACGATTTACGTTGCCAGGCATTCTACGCCCGAATGTACGTACGGCATAATGATGCAGCTCATTTATCTGGCCTGTGATCCCAATCACAGCTTGACCATCTTCCACATCTGTAGTATTGTGTCCACGCGTAACTGTAGTATAATCTACAATTGTCCCGGTGCGCAGAGGTGTGTCCCCATCTCTGGCATCTCCACGGGCAAGCGACCGCCGCATGCAGCGGCCGAACTGACCGGTTCATCCACATGCCCGGCCTAGTGCGCAAAACGGAGCGGTGAGCCGGACAGCGTCCATTTCCTTGATAAGGAGGTGCGCAGCGTACACGAAACCGCACACACAGTCCAGACCGTTTAACTATCCCATCTAGACAAAAACTTCGATGAGGAGGAACTATGAAGCTTTGGCCCAAACTGGCCGCCATGACAGGTGTGCTGTTCCTGTTGCTGGGCTTGTTCGCCGTGGCATATGCAGCGCCCGCAGCTCAGGACGCCGTACCAGCCGTAGATACCGCAGCGCCTGTCATCCCCGGCCTCGCCGAATGGCAGAACTCACCCCACGCCGATGTCGAATCGGAGTCGTTCCGCCATTGGGATGAAGACGATCCGCAGGAAGTTCCCGCGAGTTGCGCCAAGTGCCACAGCTCTGTCGGCTACCAGGATTTCCTGGGCGTTGACGGCAGCGAAGCCGGCGTAGTCGACGCGGCCGCGCCGGTGACCACCGTGGTTGACTGCGTGGCCTGCCACAATAGCGCCACCATCAACAAGACGAGCGTGGTCTTCCCGTCCGGCATGGAAATCACGAACCTGGGCGACGAATCCCGCTGTATGGAATGCCACCAGGGTCGCGAGTCCAAGATCAGCGTGGACCGGCAGATCAGCGACACCTTCAAGCTCGACCCGGTCGAGGATCTCGATACGGTCGTCGAGCCCCTTGTGGATGAGGCCAAGAAGGTCACCACCACCTTCGGCTTCCGCAACGTCCACTACTATGCCGCCGCAGCCACCCAGTACGGCACGCTCGCTAAGGGCGGTTATGAGTACGAGGGCATGAGCTACGATGGCAAGTTCCAGCATCCGGCGCCGTTCAACACCTGCACGGGCTGCCATGACCCGCACTCGCTCGAGATGAATCTCGAAGCGTGCGCGACCTGCCACGAAGGCGTCGAGACCGCTGAGGACCTGGCCGGCATCCGCATGGCCGGTTCCCTGATGGACTATGACGGCGACGGCGATGCTGAAGAAGGCATCGGCGACGAATATGCCGGCCTGCAGGAGAAGCTGCTCGAGGCGATCCAGGCGTACGCTACAGGTGTAGCAGAAGCGCCCATCGGCTACGATGCAGCCGTCTATCCGTACTTCTACGGCGACGCTGACGAGAGCGGCACGCTGGATGAAGGCGAGAGGGCCTACGCCAGCTGGACCCCGCGCCTGCTGAAGGCAGCCTACAACTACCAGGTTGCAGGCAAGGATCCGGGTGCGTTCGCGCACAACGCCAAGTACGTCATCCAGTTGATGCACGACTCGATTGTCGACCTCAACACCGCGCTGGCCGAGCCGGTTGACATCGAAGCCGCGGTCCGGAACGATGTGGGCCACTTCGACGGCACCTCCATGGCCTTCCGCGACTGGGATGACACAGGCATTGTGCCCGCAGGCTGCGCGAAGTGCCATTCCTCCACAGGCCTGCCGATGTTCATTAACAACGGCGGCACGGTGGCGGTCGATGGCCGCGGCACCGTTCACACTGTGGGCACGTCTGCTGTACCCGCATCCAACGGGTTCGAGTGCAGCACCTGCCACGACAGTCTGACCGAGTTCACTCTGTACCCGGTGAAGGGCGTGCCGTTCCCGAGCGGCAAGACGGTATCCTTCAGCGAGAAGGACGATAAGGGCGCCTATACCGATCCGGTGTCGGCCAACCTGTGTCTCGAATGCCACCAGGGCCGCGCGTCAACCGCGGCGGTCAACGCCCGCACCCGCACCATGGAAGACGATGCGGTGCCGGAGGCGGGCCTGTCCTTCATCAACGTTCACTACTTTGCGGCAGGTGCCTCGCTGTTCGGCAGCGAAGCATCGGGCGCGTACGAGTACGCTGAGAAGGAATACGTCGGCCGCTTTGCGCACGTGCCAGGCTTCGACACCTGCACGGGCTGCCACAACCCGCACGCGCTCGAGCTGGAGCTGGAGAAGTGCACGACCTGCCATGCGGGCATCGAGACCGCGGGCGACATCCGCATCACCCCGACCGACCTGGACGGCGACGGCGATGTGAAGGAAGGCGCGTCCCAGGAGATCGCGACCCTGCAAGAGAAGCTCTTTGCAGCTATCCAGGACTATGCTAAGACGGTCCTCGAAGAACCGATCGCCTACGACGCTCACGCGTATCCGTACTTCTTCAAGGATACCAACGACAACGGCGAGGTGGATGAGGACGAAGCTGTACGCACGAATGGCTACTCGACCTTCAGCCCGCGCCTGCTAAAGGCGGCCTACAACTACCAGTACTCGCAGAAGGACCCGGGAATCTACGCCCATAACCTGGACTACGCGACCCAGTTCCTTTACGACTCGCTGGAAGACCTGGCTGCCGGTGGCATCGAAGTCGACATGGAAGGCCTCGAACGCCCCGAAGTGGAGTAACTGACCTGTAAGGATGGGGCCTATCCCTGTGGATGGGCTTCCATCTCTACCCTCAACAGCCCGGGTTTCAGCCGAAATCCGGGCTGTTTTGTGTGAGGACTCGGGCTAAAGGTGTGTCATAATCTCGATACTACTGACGATATCGCCTGCAGTATCCATGTCTAAACGCACCGGTCCAAATTCTGGCTCGGTACCAAAGTCTGTTGGTGGGTTTTGTACGGGCTTTTGGGCCACTATAGTACCACAAGGGCAAGAGGCTGAACCCCATGTGTAGTGGGCCGCAGACGGACCAAAAGGCCACCAACACAATCTGGAACCGAGTCCAACAGCAATTCTAAATCTGGGCAACAGCCCAGGGCACGAAGGGGGCACTCGGGGGCAGCGAGGGGTTGCCAACGCCGGTCAGGGCAGGCGCGGTGGCCGCTAGCAGGCCGGCCAGGGTGTGCGGGTCGCCCTGAGCTGAGATGGACGCACCCTGGCGAAGGTTCCGGGCAGGCAGCAAGCGACCGGCGATCTCCGGGTCGGGACGGACGAGCGAGCTGGACCGTCGAGCCTTAGGCGGCGGGAGGCGGCCCCAAATCCAGTTGGCGATACATGAAGCGCAGTAGGTGCGGGAAGCTGGGCCAATACAAGTAGGTCGTCAAGCCACGCAGATCGTCGAAGAACTTGCGCCGGGTGCGCACCTTCTGGCGGATGGCGTGGTACATCAGGCAGGCCAAGTCGAGAGCCGTGTGAAACAGGAAGGCCAGCAGCAGCAGGCTCAGCAGCACCGTCGAGAGATGCTGGTCGCCATGGCCATAGTTGTGCTCGAAATGGTAACCGCGCTGCTTGAGCACATTGATGCCCTCGTTCTCGACCTTCCACCGGCTGCGCCCATCTTGGGCCACGGCCTCGACCGTTGTCTCATCCACGGCATGGTCCGTGAGCCAGGCGTTGTAATACAGCTGCGCACCACTCTCCTGGTTGATCAGCCGCACCTCGCACCAGTTGACCTTGAGCGCCGCCGCGCCCTCCCGGATGGGCAAGCTGCTGGCCCAGCGATACTGCCAGAGCTCATGATGGCGGCCATTCCAGCGCTGTACCGTCTTGCTCCCGATGGCCCCGGCCACCCGCTCCAGGAGATGCAACTCCTCATAGAGGGCGGGGTGCGAATCGGGCTTGCAGGTCAGGATGAAGTGCATCTGATGCGCCAACAGCAGCTGGCAGACCGGCTGGTGCGCATGTAGATCATCTGTCAACACGGTCGCGCTCCAGGGCGCCAAGCGCCGGGCGTGCTGCTTGACCCACCGCTTAATGGCCTGCTGCTCGCAGTCCTGCTTCGCGGTCCCGTCCTGCGGCGTGATGAACTCGGGCGGCAGACAGACCACATGCGGCTGCTCAGGGGCGCTCACCACCGCCAGTAACACCTGATGGGCGTAATAGGTCCGGCCATCCCGCAGGGTCACCCGGCAGTTCTCACAGTGCACTTTTTGCGAGGCAAAGTACTGCGTCCCGTCCAGCGAAACTAACTGGCTGCCCGTCGCCCCCCCCGATAATTCTGGAGCGCCCCACGCCCGGCCAGCAACTCGTAGCTCGCCCAGAAGGGCTCGGCGAGGCGCGCAGGGTCCACCGGATCGAGCAGATTGCGCAACTGCCCATCACTGGGGATTTTAGCCACCCCAAACAAGCTCTTGGCGTTATTGTGCCCGTGCTGCACCTGCATGTTCGTCTGGTAGGCCAGAAAGGATGGCTCTTGCATGAAGAAGACCGCAAATGCCGCCAGCCCAGCATCGGCAATCTCGTAGTGCCCGTTGGCACCCCGCCGATGCTCAGGAATCTGCGCCAGGCTGGCCCGCAAGAGCCGCATCAACTCACTGAACTTCACCTGCTTCCCGCTCATTCAAGACCCCACTGCATTCAGTACTCGCTGGCTCACTCCCCCAGTCTACCACCTTTTTCCATATTGAGAACTGCTGCGAGTCCAAAGGGTGCGCAGATGTGTTGGGGTGTCAAGACCCCAAAATGAGCGACTTTTTGACGCCGGTGAC
>CAZTMA010000056.1:0-29117 GCA_964614645.1 uncultured Anaerolineales bacterium | reverse complement strand
GTCAAAAAGTCGCTCATTTTGGGGTCTTGACACCCCAACACATCTGTGCGCACCCCCCCGGATTTGTCGCTCTGCGCCGCCCTGTGGCATACTATCGTCAGCTAATCTGGAGGTCCACGAGTGATACGCACCATCGCAGCATAAGGTCTGCCCCGCTTCCCGGCATGCCGGGAAACCACCTGGCCGTTCGCGCATCGGGCGCAGCGCGGCAGGTTCGCGGCGGGGCCGCGCGCCTGCTGTTCTGTTGCCGGATATGGAGAGTTATGTCACGCCGCAGGCACGTTGTCTGCGGCGTTTTTGTTTTCTGGAGTCAACCTCATGCTGCAAGTTCGTGATGTCACCAAGTGGTACGGCGACCTGAAGGTGCTGGACCGGGTCAGTTTCAACCTC
Organism: uncultured Anaerolineales bacterium; assembly: GCA_964614645.1. Taxonomy (GTDB): domain Bacteria; phylum Chloroflexota; class Anaerolineae; order CG2-30-64-16; family CG2-30-64-16; genus MWBF01. The sequence goes on along the minus strand of CAZTMA010000056.1, from coordinate 28,727 downwards.
AATCGCGGGGAGCGCGGCGGGCTCATCGGGCCAAACGGCAGCGGCAAGACCACCCTGCTGCGCATTCTCATCGGGGAGCTGCCGCCTGACCAGGGTGCGGTGCAACTGTCGCCCGCTTCGCTGCGCGTCGGCTACCTGGCCCAGGCGCTGGAGTTTGCCGAGGGCGCCACCGTTGCGGATGTGCTCCGCGCGGCGGAGGGCGAGCGGGAGGCTGCAGAGGTCAGGCTGGGACGACTGGCGGAAGCGCTGGCCACGGCCGAGGGCGAGGCGCTGGCCGTCGCCCTGGCCGAGTACGACACCGCGCTGGCAGAGTTCCAGGCGCTCGGCGGCGGCGCGCGCTATGCCGACGTCGAAGCGGTGCTGGCAGGTCTCGGCATGGCCGACGTGGCTCAGGCGCGGCTGGTGAGCAGCCTGAGCGGCGGCCAGAAGACCCGACTGGGTTTGGCACGGCTGCTGCTGTCCGAGCCGGACCTACTGCTCATGGACGAGCCGACCAACCACCTCGACATCGTCGCGCTGGACTGGCTGGAGACCTACCTCAACGGCTATCCGGGCGCGGTGCTGATCGTCTCGCATGACCGCGCCTTCCTTGACCGCACGGTGACGCATATCCTCGCGCTGGACGATGTTACCCATACGCTGAAGGAGCACGCCGGGACCTACAGCGATTACGCGTATAGCATCGACCGCGAACTGGACAAGCAATGGGCCACGTATCGCGAGCAGCAGGAACGCGTCCGCAAGCTGGAAAGCTCCGTTCGCCGGTTGAGCGGACAGGCGAAGAACATCGAGGGCGAGACGATCCACTTCTACTGGCGACGCATCGCAAAGGACCTGGCGCGGCGCGCAGTGGTGCAGAAGGCCCGGCTGGAGCGGATGCTGGCGAGCGAGGAGATGGTCGATAAGCCGGGGCAGACGTGGAAGATGAAGCTGGAGTTCGTGGACACCCCGCGCAGCGGCCAGGATGTACTGATGATCCAGGACCTTACCTTCGGCTACGGCGAACGCCATAGTCCCAGCAGCAAGCTCCTGCTCGACGGCGTCAACCTGCATCTCGGTTACGGCGAACGGGCTATGCTGATCGGGCCGAACGGCATCGGCAAGACGACGCTGCTCCGGCTCATCACAGGGGACCTGAAGCCCTGGGCAGGCGAGGTGCGGCTGGGCCGCGGGGTGCAGATCGGCTACATGGCGCAGGAGCAGGAGACCCTCGACATGGCCGCGACGCCCTTCGACCTCATCCGCCGGGCCGCGCCGCTCGACGAGACGGAGGCGCGCAGCTTCCTGCACTACTTCCTGTTTGCGGGCGACGAGGTGTTCGTGCCCACCGGCAAGCTCAGCTTCGGAGAGCGCAGCCGGTTGGCGCTGGCACTGCTGGCCGTCCAGGGATGCAACTTCCTGCTGCTGGACGAGCCGATCAACCACCTGGACATCCCCTCGCGCGAACGGTTCGAGCGCGCCATTGCACGCTTCCAGGGGTCGGTCCTGGCTGTCGTCCACGACCGGTACTTCATCGAGCGGCTGGCGACAACCATCTGGACGCTGGAGAATCGCAAGATACGCATCCAGCGGACGGAGACGGAATGAAAGAAACTCCAGGTTGATTTTCCGCTCCACTTTGTGGCATACTTCACCGCATGGGCTTCTGGCATCACTTGCGTGAGGAACCGCTCACGACGCGGCTGGCCGGGCCGGGTGACCGGGCTGCGGTCGCCGCGCTGCTTGCGCGCACCTGGCGGCGGCAAGGCAATCTGGCCGCGGAAGACCAGGTGGCGCTCCTGCAGGCGGGCATCAGCCCGCTTGCCGTCGCCAATGACGAGGCCATCGGCTTCCTCGGCCTGTCGCAGCGGTCGGCCGCCGGCTCTGCCCTGCAGACGCCCGCGGAGACCTGGGTGGACGTGGACCTGGTCGCGCTGAACCCCGACCGCCGCCCCGAGCGGATCCTGTCCGCCTTGTTCGAGTGGGTGCTGCCGCTGCTCCGGCGCCGCGGATGCAGCGGGCTCGTGTGCCTGACGAGTTTATCCTGGTTGCACGAAGAGCTGGTGCGGGCGGGCTTCCGTCAGGAGGACCAGGTGATCACCTACGTCCACAACCATCATCTTCCGGATGCCGTGCTGGAACCGGCGCAGTTGCGCGCGGCAAGAGGCGGCGATGCGGACACCGTCCTGGCGATCAATGCGCGGGCGTTCTCTCCCTTCTGGCAATATGATGACTCGGTCGTGCTGAGCTGGCTGCTGACTGCGGACCGCGCCACGCTGGCCTATGTCGATGGCCGGCCGGCCGGGTTCGCACTGACCACAGATGGGCTGCCTGGCAACTATGCACACCTGATCCGCATCGCCACCGACCCGGATTTTCAGGGCCGCGGGGTAGGCCGGCAGTTGGTGCAGGATGCCCTGCAACACGCCTACGCTGCCGATGCCCCCGGCCTGGCGCTCAACACGCAGGCCAGCAATCGCGTCTCGCGCAGGCTGTACGAATCCCTCGGCTTCCGTCCCACGGGCCAGGCGCTCTCCGTCATGGTGTATCGCTTCGCGTGATGGCGGCTGGCAACGCTGGTTCGTAGTGGGCGCTTCAGCGCCGCAGCAGGTACGGGGCGCTGAAGCGCCTACTACAAACCACTCTCTGCGTAGGCCGCCAGCAGCCACGCGCCGATCTCGCTCCAGTCGAACTGCCTGACCCAGGATAAGATGTCCGGCCGTGCGGCTTGCCAGTCGTGTTGCTGCGCAGCCATCAGCGCGACGGTCAAGCCCGCGGGCTGCGCCGGGTCGTAGAGCACCCCGCGGGCTGGCGTGACCAGGGCAGGGAATGCCCCGATTGCAGGCGCGATGATAGGGAGGCCGAAGGAGAACGCGAGGAGTGCCGCACCGGAGGTCGTAATCTGGCGATACGGCAGCACGCAGACATCCGCAGCATTATAGTACGTCTGCACATCTTCGGGCGGCACGAACTGCGGGTCGAGCCGGATGCGGGCATCCCCCGCCGCGAGCGCGGCCAGCGTCCGCCCGTATTCGGGAGTCCCCGGCTTGCCCGCCAGCAGCAGCCGCAGGTGTACGCCGGGCAGGCTGCGAAACGCCGGAATCAGCTCCTCTAGCCCCTTGTAGGGCCGCAGCAAGCCGATATACGCATAGACAAAGGCATCCGGCGGCAGGCCCAGCCGGGCGCGGGCCTCCGCGCGGGACAGCGTGTTAGGGTAACTGCCGATATAGTGGCCGTGGGGGATGACCGCGACCCCTGCCGTCCGGCCGTAGCGGGCCGCGAGCTCCGCCGCAGTGCTCTCGTCATGGACGTGCACCACATCCGCCAGGCGCACCAGCCGTGCGCTGCCCCACTGCTCAACCCGGCTCGCTTCCTCGTGGGGATCAAGGTTGTGGACGGTGTAGGCGACGATGCCGCCCCCGCGCTGAAACGCGGCCAGCCGGCGAAACAGCCTGGCCAGCCGCGCCCGCCGCCTCAGCGCGTAGACGATGGGCAGGTTGCCCCCGCGAACGAGCAGGCGCCGCAGCAGGCCCGGATGCACGCCCTCGAACCGGATCAGCGGCGGCAGGTCGTACCGGTCGAGCCAGTGGAGGTGGATGACGTGCGGCCCAGGGCCGCCCGGCATCGTGCCGCCCGGCGCGGGCAGCTCGCCACTCACCTGCACGTCCGCGCCGGCCGCAGCGAGCCCCTCCCGCAGCAGGCCGATGTACGGGTTGATGCGCGTGCCGACTGCCGAGAGCAGCAGCACGCGCACCGGCGGCGCCAGTTGCAGGGTCAAGCGGTGCCCTCCGTCCGTCTGCGCCAGAGCCACCACACGACCAACGCTGCCACCGCCAGCACACCGAGCACGATGACCAGGGTCAACCACAACGGACGGCCCCCGTCAGAGGGCTCGGTCGGCGCGCTGTCTTCACTGGTCGCGCTGGAGGCGCTGGTTTCCGGGGTCGCGCTGGATTCGGCAGCGATCGTTGGTTCAGCCGCCGCGGAAGGCTGTGTGCTGCGCGCGGTCAGCCGGGCGCTGTTGTGGATCGCCAGCGCGGTCATCGCGGAGACGCTCTGGTCTACGATCTGTCCGCCCTCATCCACGGCGATAAGCGCGTCTGCGGGCGCATCGGTCATCGTGCCGGGCAGCACGCACCGGCTCTCCGTGGCCAGGTAGTCGAACTGCGCCACGTTGCAGTAGACGCCCGCCGCCAGCCCCGTCTGGTAGGTTGTCGTGGCCGCGCGGTCCGTGCGGTTGATCGCCACGAACCCCAGGTTGCCCCGGCCGAACGCGATGTGGTTGCTCGGCGCGCCGCCGATGTTCTGCCAGTGCGTGACCGGCTGGCCCGCGGCGACCTGGCGGAACTCCACCAGGTTGGCGATGGCCGTCTGCCGGTGCTCGCAGGCCCACTTGCCATCCTCGAAGCTCGCCGCGCAGTTCTCCGGCACATCGCCCGCGGCCTGACCTTCGGCGTAGACCGGCCGCGTCTCCGGCCCGCTGCCGGACGTGAAGGGCGGCTCCGCGCTCGGCGGCCCCTTGCTGTCACCGACCTGGCCGACCGGGTTCTTGTTCCAGTAGAAGCTGGAGGTCACCATCGGGTAGCCGTAGGGATAGGCCAGCGTGAAGACGTTCGCCAGCGTGTGCACAGGACCGTCGCGGTGGTCCACGACGCAGCTGCCGCCCGGCCCGTGGCCGCGCTGGTTGTCGTGGTTGTCCGTGAACACCACGGCGAACCGGTCGGGCAGCATGTTGTCGTACTCGGGTGCGTTCTCCAGGTCACTGAGTGAGCCGCCGCAGTTGAACTTCCCGCCCATCACCGTGATGCTGTATTCGAACTCCGACACATCGCCGTAGGGCGTGTACTCCCAATCCCGCACGCGCTCGTTCTGGTCGTAGTCGATGACTTCGGTGTAGATGTACGGCGCTCCGCCATCCGGCAGCGCGAGGCCGTCAAGGATCGCGGCGAGGTCGCGCGCGGCAATATGCTTCGCGCCGTCGATGCGAAAGCCCTTGACGCCCATGTCGAGTAGGGCCTGCAGATAGGACCGCACCTGCTCCTGCACCTTCGCGGCGCCGGTGTCCAGGTCAGGCAGGCTGCTGAGCATGCAGCCCTGCACCTGGCTGCGATCCAGATAGGATGTGATGGGGCAATCCGGATGGAAGTCCGCAGCGGTGTAGGCCGTGCCATAGGCCCGTCCGGGCATATCGGACTCATATTCGGTGCCTACCGTGCCTGTCGGCGGCTCGCCCGTTTCCATGTCGGCCATGTGGTTGATGACGGCGTCCACGTAGATGGCGACGCCCAATTCGTTGCACGTCTGCACCATGCTCTGAAACTCGGCCAGCGTGCCGCTCCGGCTGTCCAGCTTTGTCGTGTCGTGCGACACCGGCTGGTAGCGCACCCACCAGGGATAGTCGCTGGCCTGCTGGCCGCCCTGATCCGCGGTCGGCACGAGGTGCTCGTTCGGCGGCGACACCTGCACCGCGCTGTAGCCCTTCTCCGCCAGGTAGGTGCATTCCCGCTCGATATCGGCCCACCGCCACTCGAAGAGATGGACGAACACGCCGCCCTCCGGCTGTGGAGCCGGGTCCGCAGCGGGAATCACGGTGAGGATGCCGTCGCCTTGGTCATCCTCCAGTGGGTTGCCCTCGATGTCGTAGGTATCTTCCTTCCAGCGTTGCCCCGCCTCGCCGGTCTTCCGGCAGTAGGCCGTGTAGCCGTAGGTGCCGGGCGCAAGCGCGTTAAGCGTCGCCTGCGGGATGGCAGCCTTGTATTCGTCGTCGTTCCCGTACTGCGCGGTCCAGGTCATCGGCAGGTCGGTCCAGGTCTCCCCGTAGCGGCCCCAGTGCAGGAAGCACGCGATGTTGGGGTTGCCGCCCTCGCCCTCGGTCCAGCCTTCTTCGTACACCCGCACGTACACATCGAACGCGGGCGTGCCGAACGCGCCCTCGTTCACCGCAGCGCTGGCGCCGCCGCGCGGGTACATCTGCCCAACCCAGTCCAGCGTGCTCGGCTCTGCAGCCGCGCCGATGGCCTGCTCGGACACGAACACGACGGTGCTGCGCGGCGGAATGGTGAAGGTGTCGCCGGCGTCATCGAAGGTCGCGGCCAGCAGGACCGGATCATCGTCCACGCCGTCCGTGTGCAGCGGGTGAAGACTGAAGCCGGTGGCGCCTTCGATGCGGAGGCTCTGCGCCAGCTTGTTGGCGTTGAAAAAGACCAGGATATTCTCGTACGCAGGGTCCAGGTCTGCACCCGTCTCATCCGACAGGCGCATGGTGATCAGCGCGTCGCGGCTGTTGTCCGCGTTGTAGTGGCTGACGCGGGCGTTCACTTCGGCTTCCGTTGGCAGGCGGAACAGCGGCGACGAGTAGCGCAGGCGCAGTGTCTCGCGGAAGTGCGCGGCGGCGAACGCGATGTCCGCGGGGCGGGGGTCCAGCGCGGTGTTCGCCAGCAGTGGGGCCATGATATCCCACCGGCTCTGGTTATCCCACGCGGGCGGCAGGCCGCTGCCGAAGTAGTTGGTCGTATACGTCCAGTCCACCCGGTTGAACCAGTCGCCGGAATCGTAGGTGTTGCGGTCGAGCGACTTGGAACGCAGGATGTCGCTGCCCATCTGGAAGAACGGGATGCCCTGCGCCAGCCCGACGAGGCTCTGGCCCATGTTCTGGCTGCGCACGCGGTCCGCGATGGCCGTCTCCACCGGCAGCTTGAAGACGTTCTGGTCGAACAGGGTCTCGTTGTCGTGCTTCTCGACATAGGACACGGACTCCTGGGGATCGTCGGTGAAGGGCGCGCCCCGGCCGTTCCAGTCCGTGCCGCTGCCGCGCAGCGCGGAGCGCAGGCTGTCTGTCGCGCTCCATAGGTCGGCCTGGAAGCGGCCGTTGTACTCGAAGCCGTTCCAGTCGTAGCTCAGGCCGTTGATGAAGCCCTGCTTGCGGATGCCGAGGTCGTCCTGGCTGTAGCCGCCGTGCGCCGCATCCCGGATGATGTCGTTGAACGCGCCGATGCCCGAGCCGGTCATGTTGTACTTGCCCGCATAACACCAGCCGTCCGTGCAGTCGGTGAACCCCTTGTGCTGCGCCGAGCCGAAGTCCCACCCCTCGCCGTAAAGGTAGATCTTGCTCCCATCCACACCGTCCGAAGCGGGCGTGAGGCCGCGGACCGCGGCCTGGACGTTCGCCATGTTGCGCCGCGTGTGGAAGTTCATCAGGTCGAAGCGGAAGCCGTCCACCCGGTACGCGGTGGCGAACCGCAGCACGGTGTCGGTCATCAGCTTTTCCATCATGTCGTACTCGCTGGCTGTGTCCGAGCAGCAGCTATCCGAGTACTGCGCGCCGTCCAGCGTGTAACGGTAGTAGTAGCCGGGCACGACCTTGTCGAGCACCGAATGGTCGTCCTGCCCGCTCGCGGCTGTATGGTTATAGACCACGTCCATGACCACGCGCAGCCCGTTGCCGTTGAGCGCGGCGACCATGCGCCGGAATTCGAGGATGCGGGCGGGTCCGTTGGGGTCCGTGCTGTATGAGCCTTCCGGCACGCCGTAGTGGTACGGGTCATAGCCCCAGTTGAAGCCGTCGTTGCCGCGTGCCGCGGCCACCGCAACCTGTTGCTCGGTGCTGTCGCGCGGGAGGCCGGCCGGCTCAGGGTCCACCGTGCGCGGGACATTGTTCTCAACAATCGACGCGATGTCGAAGGCAGGCAGGAGGTGAAGGTGCGTCAGACCGGCTGCCCGCAGCGTCAGCAGGTGATCCATACCGTCCGAGCGCGCGGCATTCGGGTCGGGACCGTCGCCGTCATAGGTGAACGCAAGATAGGTGCCGCGTTCAGCCTCGGCCACCGTCGCATCGTTGATACTGAAGTCGCGGATGTGCGCCTCGTAGATGCTGATATCCTCGAACGCGGCCAGCGGCGGCTTAGCAAGCGCATCCCAGCCGGCCGGCTTGAGGTCAGCGTCGTCCAGGTTGACGAACTGGCTGCGAACATCGTCCCTTGCCGGGCCGTCCGACGAGAGGCTGACGGCATACGGGTCGCTGACGATATTGCGAACGACCCGGCCCCCAGACGGAACGTAGACCTCAACATCGAACAGGTAGAACTGGCGGTCCCAGGCTGCCTCGCCGGTGACAGACCAGATGCCGGAGGCTGCATCGAGGGTCAGTGGATGTGGCGTGAAGCTCAACGTCGTGGCGTCGGCATAGCGGCGCAGCGTGACGGAGCGGGCGGTGGGCGCCCAGAGGCTCACGGAGGGCGTCGGGCCGGCATACGTGACGCCGAGAGTCTGTGTTTGGGCGGCTGCTGCGTACAACACATCGAGCACGCTCTGTATTTGCGTGCGGCTCGCGTCGGCCAGGCGGCCGTCATTGCGGTAGCTGGCGACGACGGTCTGACCCTTGAGCAGGTGCTTCGCATCGTCCGGCGTCAGCGCGGCCGTCAACCGCAGGAGGCCGTCCGCATTCGGGTTCTTGGGGTAGGCGCCATCCCCAATCGAGCCTTCCGGCGCCAGCGCGACGAAACACGGGGCAGCCGGTGCAGGAAAGGTGCAGGCGGTATCTGCGGCAGTCGTCTCCAGCCCGCCATCGGGATCGTAGAGCAGCTTGTAGCTGGATGCGAGCGTGCCATGCCAGGCGAGGGTTCGGGCGTCGAGCCAGATGGCCTGCGCGTCGTCGAGCGGAATGGGCGCGGCGGCGGCTGAGCCCGGCAATAGCGCGGGGATGGTCAGGGCGAGAACGAGGATGGCGATGCCACAGAACAGGGACCGGTACGTCATCGACTTGCACTTCCTTCCACATGGAGCAGCCAGGCTACGTGACCAATGAACCGATAGCGTAACACTTGTAACATCAAACAGCAATTCAAATCGAGCCACGGGTGATTTCCCCTACAGTGCGCCCTCCCAGTCCGACCAGAACAGCGCGGTCAGATAATCGTACGCCGCGGCGGAACGGACGAGCAGGCTGACTTCTCGGTTGAGCTTGGACGACAGCTCGCCGCCGTTCAGGCTGCCCGCCATGACCCAGCCCTCTCCGGCCACGCGGGCCAAGAACATCTTGTTGTGGATGCCGCGGCCGGTCGGATTGCCGCGCCGCGCGTCCAGGTCCAGCCCCTCCGCCTGCGCAACCGCCTTGATGTACTCGATGGTGCGCAAGTTGCTGCGGGGATTATCGAGATCCTGGTTGTCGAAGAATGCGTCCAGCAGCACACGCACGGTCGCGCCGCGGCGCGCCGCGTTGATGAAAGCCTCCAGCCGCGGGTTGGGGTCCTGGGTGGCATTACTGTCACTGGGGCCCCAGAACGGTGGCTCGTCCAGCGCCTCGAGCATGAGTACGTCCCCTGCACCGGCCCGGTTGACCAGCGCCAGCCAGCCCTCGCGCTCGGCCAGCGCATTCTCAGGAGCCTGCACGACCTGGAAGATGGAGGCGTCGCTGTGCATGAAGGGGGCGGGGAAACGCACGGAGTAGAATGTACCGCCGGTGAGATAGTCGGGTTGGAAGTCTGCTGGGGGCGCACCGAGCTGCGCGTCATGCGGGTCCCAGGGCCAAACATCGCGATGCGCCGGATCGCTGTCCGCCGCAAATATGGCCGCCAGCCGTGCCACGACCGAGGGTGCATCCGTCACGAAGTACAGGCCGCGCCGGCCCAGTGTGCCGTCGGCCTTGGGGTCATCGGGAAAGGCGTCGGGGCTCAGGTTCTCGCTGCCGACCAACGCCAGGCGTCCATCCAGCAGCAAAAACTTGGCGTGCTGGTAGGTGTAGCGATCCGCGATATCCCACTCGGGGCGGCTGCGCATATAGACAACGCGCGCCCCGGCCTCGCTGAGTTGCCGGACAATCCACCGCTGCTGGTCGGTGACTCCGCCCGCGGGCGCGCCTTCCAGCAACACCTCAACCTGCACGCCGGCCCGCGCCCGCTCCGCAACGATATCCGCCAGCCGTGCACTCTCGAAGGTGTAGACCTCGATCTGGATGCGCGCTTGCGCGGCCTGCAGCAACGCAGCCATTGCATCAAAAGCATGGTCGGGCGCGACGATCACCTGCAAGGTCGCGGCCTCGGTAACGGGCGGACCGAAGAAGAAACGGTCAAGATCCCAGCCCGGATACTGCACCCGGCGACCATCGATTACATCGGCAGGGTCCTGTGCCCAATCCGCCCGCGTATCCGTGTCGGGGACGGGCAGGCCGGTGGCCTGGTCCAGCTTGCGATAGAGAATCTGGCCCTCCGCGCCGAAGCTGCGCGTCGGGCGGTAGGGTTCGACCGCCGGGCCGTGCCAGCCGGCCAGGCCGCTGCCCGCGCCCGTATCGCCCGCCTCGTACACGAGCACATCCTGGTACGCGCGCTCCGGGCTGGTCAGCGTGACGCGGCCGCCCGTGTTAGCGAAGGTCAGCGCGCTGCCCGCCAGGTTCGGCACGGCAGGATCGGTATCCGTCCCATACTCACAGCCGGGCGCGAACGCGAAGCTCAGCCGAAAGTCGGCAGCCTGCCGCGCGCACCAAAGCCGTGCACGGGGCGGAAGCTCCATGCCGGCGGGGAAGACGACGGTCCGACTGCCCGCAGTGACCTGCCAGCCGACCAGCGATACGGGCCGCGCCAGCGGGTTGTAGAGCTGAAACGCCTCATCCGGCTCGCCGGTAAGGTAGGTGTCGTAGTAGAGTGCGCTGATCTGGATGGACGGAGGCGCGGCGCCGCCTTGAAGCAAGGGCAGGTAAACAGGCGGGCCGTCGAAGATGGCAAGGATGAGGATGAGCAAGCTGATGAAACGGGTCATGGTATGGCTAGGTTGCATCTCTCCAACAAAGCACCAGCATCAGGTCGTTCACGTTCGTGCCGGTCGGCCCGCTCACGAGCAAGTCGCGCAGCGCGGCAAGGGAAGGATAGCTGTCGTTCGCGGCCAGTGCCGCGCGCAGATCCAGTCCCAGACTGGCCGCACGGCCGACCGTGTCATCCGCACCCACACCTCCCGCCGCATCCGTCGGGCCGTCCGTGCCGTCCGTCCCGAAGCTGACCACCGCCGCGGTGACCCCGTCGGGCAGCGCGTAGCTGCCGAGCGCGAGGCCGGCGGCCAGCGCCAGCTCCTGGTTGCGCCCGCCCCGGCCCTGCCCCTTCAGCGTCACCGTCGTCTCGCCGCCGAGCACCAGGCAGGCAGGCGGCGCGATCTCGGATTGCCCGGCCGCAATGCCCTGCGCCAGCCCGGCCAACGCCCGCCCGACCTCACGCGCCTCCCCCTGGATGAAGCTGCTCAACAGCAGACTGTGGAAGCCCAGGTCGCGTGCCCGCGCGGCGGCCGCGCGGCATGCGCTGGCATTGTCCCCGATGATGACATTGTGCACCCGGGCAAAGAGCGGATCGCCGGGCTTCGGCGTATCCGGCAACTCGGCGGACATGCCACGGCGCAGGTGCGCGATGACCGGGGCCGGCGCGCGTTCGAGGAGGTCGTAGCGTGCCAGGACCGCCCAGGCATCGGCGAACGTCGTCGGATCGGGAACGGTCGGCCCGGAGGCGATGGCGTCCAGCGGAGAGCCAACGACATCCGACAGAATGAGGCTGACCACGCGTGCCGGCGAGGCCAGTTCCGCCAGCCGCCCGCCTTGCAGTCGGGAGCAGTGCTTGCGAACCGTGTTGATCTCCGTGATGTCTGCGCCGGAGCGAAGCAACAGGTCGGTCAAGCTGCGGTAGTCCTCCAGCGAGACGTCCGCCACCGGCAGCGGCAGCAGGGCGGAGCCGCCACCAGACAGTAACACGATGACCAGATCGCGTTCCGTCAGCCCGGTCAGCAGAGATACGATGCGCTCTGCACCTGCCATGCCCGCGGTATCGGGCACGGGATGTCCCGCCTCGGTGAGCTGCATATTTTCCGAGGCAACCGCAGGGGTCGCTCCTGCAGCATCCCCGGCCGCGAGCGTCAGGGCATCTTCTCCGCCCTGCGCAAAGCGCAGGCGCCAGCCACCCGCGGGTGACAGATGGCCGTGCTTGACGTTAACCTGGCCTGCCGCCACGCGGGAGCCGAGCACTGCCTGCACGGCTGCAGCCATCGGCGCGCCGGCCTTGCCCGCGCCGACGACCAGGATGCGCTCCACCTGCGCAAGGTCGCACATCTGACCGCCGATATTCAGGCTGTCGCCGTCAAGGACCATGTGCTGCAGCACCGCCTGCCGCGGCTCCACGTCCCGAAGTGCGTATTCGAGGATGCTGAGTATGTCGTTGCGTTGGCTGAAAGTCAGTGACATAGTGGACGTCTTACCGTTGAGGGTTGACCGCCTGCTGCGCGGCTTCTGCCGGGGCCACATCTTCTTGCAGTACACTGATAATGGCCCGCTGAATGCGCGCCGCCACCTGCACATAGTCGGGACCAATGGGCGGGCTGATGGCAACGCGCAACTGGCTGTCGAGGAACTGATGGTAAGGCGTGCTGCGCATGGCCGACAGGGCGGCGGGGTTGGTCGGCAGCCAGCCGGCCGCCTGCGCCCATGCGCCGCTATTCTCCGGCCGCATGAGCCACGCGATGAACGCCGCGGCCGCGCGCTGGCGTTCAGGATCAGTGGTCACGATTGCCAATGCCCAGCCACTGGCGACCGGCGCGGCGGGCCCGGCCCATCCCGGTGCCGCGGCATACCCGCTGCCGCGCAGCGCCTCGCGCTCAGCCAGGTAGCGCCGCGCGCTGACATACGCCAGCGGCACCTTGCCCTGGACGTAGACACCCCAGACTGCGTCCGGCTCCGTCAGTTCCTGTGCGCCCGGTGGCAGCACGCCGGCCTCAGCCGCCGCATCGTAGAATTCCAGCAGGCGGATCAAGGGTTCCAGTTCCAGCAGGGGCGCGCGCGTCACGGAATCCACGGTTACCCCAGTGGAGTAATACTGGCTGAAGATCGCATGTTGCAGGCCCTCTGTGTGGCTGCTGGCTGAACTGGGCTGTGGATTGCCCAGAGGAAAGAGGTATGGCAGGTCTTCCTCCAGCAGCATGTCCCAGGTTGCGGGCGGCGCCTCCACCTGGCTGGTGAGATACGCGACATGCTCCAGGTTGGCAATGTGCTGTACGGCCATGCGGCGGTCATCGAACACACCCGCGCTCAACGCAAACGGGTACAGGCCGGCGGTCACCTCTCCCTCGAGCAACAGATCAAGAGGCTGCAGCAACCCCGCCTCGACGGCCAGCTCCACCTCCATGACGTCGAGGGTGATGAGGTCGGGCAGGATCGCGGGCGCGACCGGCTGTGCGGAGCGCAGGAAATCAAGCAGCCCGCCTTCCCCATAACGCGCCTTGAGGACAGGATTGACAAGCACCTGTCCACTCTCGCTGGCCTCGAACGCGGCCAATTGTTCGGCCAGCAGTGGCCCGGCAGGCTGAGGCGCCTGAGGACTATAGAACTCGGGCGTCCACCAGGTGAGGGCGATTGCCGTCTCCGGCGTGGTTGCCGGCGGGCCGCCGGTCGCAGGTGCAGTCGCGCCCGGCACAACTGTGCTGGCCGCGGTCGCCTGTGACGCGGGCAAAGCCTCGGTCGCGGGCCGTGTACCGGGTGCGACGGTGGCCATCACGCCAGGCGTCCCCCCCGTGCAGGCGGTCAGGATGAGGGCCAGGGCCGTCAGCAGCCCGAGGACGGGCGGGGCATGCCGCCGGCAGGCACGGTCTGCGGATGACAAGTCTTGCATGGCAACTCCTGGCCGCGATTATAAACCGGGCCGGAACAAAGGCCAAAGGCCGTGCGGTTTCACCAGGTTTTCAGAGTTGAGGCTATAGCAGGATAGGGAATGACATAGCCCAGGCTAACCGGCTGAAGCCTCAACTCCAATCTGACTCACCACGGCGTCCGGACATCGAACGTCACGACCGCGCCGTTGACCGGCGCGCGCCCGGCGCCCGCACAGAAGACCTGGTGCGCATAGGTCCCGTCGTAGTTCTCCGCCGCGATGTAGCCGGGAGGCAGCGTCTCGACCGCACGGTAATACGCCAGCGGTGCCGCATCGCGGCGCAGCACGAGCTGGAATGACTGAGGCTGAGGATTGCCGGCCCGGCGCATCTGGTCCCACGTCACGACAAAGGTGTCGGCGTCCGGCTGCTGGACATACATCTGCCCACCCAGGCCGGGGTCCCAGTCCAACGCCAGCACGTGCAGCGCATTGTTCGGCTGCGCAGCCGAAGGCGGGCACGTCGCCGGCGGCAGGGTCGCGCGCGGCTGCTCGCCGCCGAAGTAGACCAGCCCGTTGTCGGAAACCCAGAGCCGCGTGTGGGATGCGCCGAAAAAGGTGACGGGGAAGGGCAATATTTCCTCGGTTGCCTGGTTATTTCCCAGGAACAACCTCCGCCCGTCCTGGCTCGGGTCATACCACGCGGCGGCTTCCCGTGCAACGAACGGCAGATACGTCTGCCGGGTGAAGGAGCGCACGATCAGTTCCACCGGAATGTCCACGGGCGCGATGCCGGCGGGGTACACCGGCTGCACGCGCACCAAACCGTAATGGATGCCGTTAGCCGGAAGATCTGGCCCGGCGCGCAGCGTCATCGTGCTGGGGTAATCATAGCGAGTCGTGTTGCTGGCCGGCTGCACGCTCAACCAGCTCTGCCCCTGCACGACGCTGGCCTGCCAGACGACCACCTGATCGCTCGGATTCCGTAACTCCACGACTTGACTGCCGGTTGTCACCAGTCCGCCCAGCGCGAAGCGGACAGCAGTCGTCGCAGTGCTCAAGGCCGGCGGCTGGGCCCAGCGCACCGCGCGCCCTGCGTTCAGCCGCCCATAGCCGAAGTAATCGTTGCGCCCGCCGATGTACGCGTAGGGCGTGCCCGTGTCAGGGTCGGTGCCCACCTTGTCCGCGGTGTCGCGCAGGATCGCAGCCACCTGGTCCGCCGTGGACGCGGGCAGCATGCCCCACACCAGCGCGGCCGCGGCCGACACCAGCGGCGCTGCCATGGACGTGCCGGACAGATAGCCATAGCCGCCGGGCCGGGTGCTATAGATGGGGTCGCTGCCAACGCCACCCGGCGCGGCCAGATCGATGTAGGGCCGGTAAGTCGAGTAGCGCGCCCAATTGTCGAAATGATCGCTGGCTGCGACTGCCAGCACGTTGTCGTAGGCCGCCGGATAAAAGTCGCCGTTGACGATATAGCTGCACGCCGGCCCGCCCTGCGCGCAGTTGCCGCCCGCCGCCACCACGAGTGCATGTTTCACGCCCGTGGCATACTGCACGGCATCTGCGATGGGCGACGACGGATATGGCCCGCCGACGCTCAGGTTGATGATGTGTGCATCGGCATTCGCCGCCGCATAGATGGCAGCAGCCAGGGTCAGGGCGTCGCCGTTGCCTTGGGCATCCAGCACCTTGTAGGGCAGCAGTTGCACGCCGGGCGCAAGGCCACTCACCCCCTGGCCGTTGTCGGCCGCGGCCGCGAGGATGCCTGCCACGTGCGTCCCGTGGCCGTAGTCATCCTGCGGGTCAGCGTCGTCGTTGACGAAGTCGTAGCCCGGGCCGAGGCGGCCCTGAAATTCGGGGTGATTGCGGTCAATACCCGAGTCCACGACCGCTACGGTGATGGCAAAGCTTCCCAGCGTGACGGCCCACGCAACCGGGCCGGCGACGCGGCGCATGTTCCACTGCTGACCGAAGCCAGGATCGGTCGGGTAACGTGTCTCGCCGTCGATTCCGGCCGCGCGGTATACATAGTTCGGCTCGACATAGCGCACCCAGGGCAGCCGCTCGAGCCGGCGGATTTCGGCCTGCTCGCGGCCTGGTGTGACAGCCAGCGCAGCGACGCTGCGCTCCGGCAGCGCGTCGCGCACTTCGAGCCCGGTCAGCGCGGCCAGCGCATCCGCCATCTCCTGCCATGCGGGTGACACCCGATCCACGGAGAGTCGCTGCGCGGCAGATTCAGGGCGCTGCGCGAGGGCCGGCTGTGCCAGGACTGGCCACGCCTGCACCTCCGACGCGCCAGGATCCCAGGCGAGCACGATTTCGCCGGGCACATAGGCGGTAGGGGGAATGGTCTCAGCCAGGACCGGGCCCGCCGCCAGCGTCGCAGGCAGCAGGGCCAGCAGTATGAAACTGATGAGCGCCAGGCACAGGCGGCGCGGGTAGACTGGTTGTGTCATGCATATGCTCCAGGCGCGAAGTTGGTGCAGCGATAGGACGCCGGTGAGGGTTGATTGGGTCCGCGCGGCTCACCGGCCGGTACACCCAGTGGGCCAGAGGGCCAGGCAAAGTAACAGCCGCATGCACTCATGCACGCGGCTGCTGTCAATCCATATCTGGTGTCAGTCTCAGTTGGGGAGGGCTTCGGCCACTTCAGGCGGCCGTTGCATGGTCTCGCCGTTGCTGACATCCAGCTTCAGCTCTCCGTCTTCGCCCAACGACACCGTAACCTTGCTGCCAGGCTTGACCTTCCCACCCAGCAGTGCTTCGCTCAACTGGTCTTCCAGCTTATCCTGAATGACCCGGCGCAGGGGTCGCGCGCCGTAGTCGGCGTCGTACCCCGTGTCGGCAATCATGCTCTTGACCTCATCGGTCACTTCGAGCGTAATGTTCTGCTCGACCAACTGAGTGCGCACCCGGTTGAGCTCCAGATCAACGATATCCTTGATCTGTTCCTTCGACAGGTTGCGGAAGACCATGATGCCATCCAGACGGTTCAGGAACTCGGGCCGGAACGTGCGTTTCAGGGCTTCGGTAACCCGATCGCGCATGGCCTGGTATTCGTTTTCCTGCTGCTTAGCCTCATCGCGGGTGGTCGCGAAGCCCAACCCCCCGCCGTGCTTGATCAGGTTGGCGCCAACGTTCGACGTCATGATGATGATGGCGTTGCGGAAGTCGATCCGGCGGCCCTTAGCATCTGCCAGGCTGCCGTCCTCCATGATCTGCAGGAGCATGTTGAAGACTTCCGGGTGCGCCTTCTCGATTTCATCGAGCAGCACGACCGAGTAGGGCCGGCGGCGCACCGCCTCGCTCAACTGGCCACCTTCCTCATAGCCCACATAGCCGGGCGGTGCACCCACCAGGCGACTGACGTTGTGGCGCTCCATGAACTCGCTCATGTCGAGCTTGATCAGAGCGTCTTCCGAGCCGAACAGGAATTCGGCCAGGCTCTTCGCCAGCAGCGTCTTGCCGACGCCCGTCGGCCCCAGGAACATGAACGCACCGATGGGCCGCTTCGGATCCTTCAGGCCGGTGCGCGCGCGGCGCACGGCCCGCGCAATCGCCTTGACCGGCTCATCCTGCCCGACAACCCGCTTGTGCAGGTACTCCTCCATCTCCAGCAGCCGGGCAGTTTCCTCGCCGACGAGACGCTGCAGCGGGATGCCCGTCCACATGCCGACGACCTCTGCGATATCTTCCTCAGAGACGTTCGGCTGCGGCGCTGCATCTTCCCAGCCCTTGCGCAGTTGTTCGAGCTTCTTCTCCAGCTCGATCTCGTGATGGCGAAGGTCAAGCGCATCATCGAAACGCTTGGCCTCGACTGCGGCTTCCTTATCCTTCTGCACGCTCTTGAGCTCGCGGAAGGTATTGCGCAGCGTCATCGCGTACGGCGCCTTGTACATGCGCACGCGGCTGGCCGCCTCGTCAATCAGGTCGATAGCCTTATCGGGCATGAACCGGTCCGGCACATAGCGGGCCGACAGGCGAGCCGCGGCCACGAGCGCCTCATCGGCAATGCGCAACTGGTGATGGCCCTCGTACATGGGCCGGACGCCCTTGAGAATCTCGATGGTCTGCTCGACCGTCGGTTCTTCAACCAGGATGGGCTGGAACCGGCGCTCCAACGCGGCGTCACCTTCGATATACTTGCGATACTCGTCCAGCGTCGTCGCGCCGATGCACTGCAGGTCGCCGCGCGCCAGCGCCGGCTTGAGCAGGTTGGCCGCGTCCACGCTGCTGCCGGCCGCGCCGGCACCCACGAGCATGTGTACTTCATCGATGAACAGGATGGCGTCCGAGTTGGTGATCTCCTCGATGACCTTCTTCAGCCGCTCCTCGAACTGGCCGCGGTACATGGTCCCGGCGACTAAGGAGCCGACATCCAGCATCAGGACGCGCTTGTCGATCAAGGTTTCGGGCACGTCGCCGTTGATGATCCGCTGTGCCAGACCTTCCACGATGGCCGTCTTGCCTACGCCCGGTTCACCGATCAGGGCCGGGTTGTTCTTTGTGCGGCGGCTGAGAATCTGGATGACCCGCTCGATTTCCTTCTCGCGCCCGATGACCGGGTCGAGCTTGCCATCCTCGGCGCGCTGGGTCAGGTCGAACCCCAACTGATCGGTGAGCGGGGTCTTACTTTCTTTCTTGCGCGTGGTCTTTTCCTGAAGCTGATTCTCAAGGATGGTCTTCGTCGTCTGCTGGCGCACCTTGTCAAGGTCTGCGCCCAGGCTGCGCAGGACTTCGGAGGCAATGCCCTCATCCTCGCGCACCAGGCCCAGGAGCAGGTGCTCGGTGCCGATATAGGTATGGCCCATCTGGCGGGCCTCTTCGACTGCGAGTTCGATGACCCGCTTGGTGCGCGGGGTAAGCGTCGGTTTGCCAAAAGGCGCGCGCGCGTTGCGCGGAGCCATCCGCTCCACCTGGCGGATGACTTCCGCAGGGGACGCGCCGACTTCCCGCAGCACCTTGGCGGCCAGTCCGCTCTCTTCTTTAGCCAGGCCGAGCAGCAGATGCTCTGTGCCCACGTAGTTATGGTTGAGCCGCACGGCTTCTTCCTGTGCGATCTGCAACACCTGGCGTGCGTGCTTTGTGAAACGATCCAGTTTATCGGACATTTTGTTCTTCCTTTGCGCATCTGCCGCACGCCGTTATCTGAAGCGGCACGTTGCGGTTCTCAGCGACTCTCCGGGCCTGCCGACCGGACATGTGCATTATATCATATAACCCGGCGCATGTCGTAAGCCGGAATCCTTACGGTCGATATAGCAAAACGGGGCGAGGCATGTCAGATGCCTTCGCCCCGTTGGGTCAGTGGAGATGTTGGATACGCGAGGTCTAGCCGACCTGCGCCTCCTTGAACGTCTCGGACTGGTTGGCGAGCTCCGGCTCGACCGGCGCCTCGCCTTCTTCAGCCGGGGCTTCATCGCGCCAATCCACTTCCACATAGGCATCATCGCTGGCCTGGCGCAGGCTCAGTCCGATGCGGCGGCGCTGGGGGTCGACCCGGATCACGCGCACTGTCACCTCGTCGCCCTCCTGGACGATCTCTTTCGGGTGAGCGATGCGATAGTCGGCCATTTCCGAGATGTGAATCAACCCCTCGATCGCGTCGTCAATCTTCGCGAAGGCACCAAACGCGGTCAACCGGGTGATCTGGGCGGTGAGTACCTGCCCGATCGTATACTGCTGGTCGATGACACTCCACGGCTCAGGGTGGAGGCGCCGCAGGCTCAACGCGATGCGCTTGCGCTCCTCGTCCACGTTCATCACGTAGACATCCACCTGTTGCCCGACGCGCAGGACCTCGCTCGGGTGCTCGATGCGGTGCCAGGCCAACTCCGACAGATGAATCAGGCCGTCGGCTCCGCCCAGGTCCACGAAGGCGCCGAAGTCTGCGATGCTGGTGACGACACCCTTGAGCACATCACCCTTGTTGAGGGTGGAGAGCAATCGGTCTTTCTGGCCCTTGCGCCAGTCGCGCATGGCAGCCCGCTCTGATAAGATAAGACGATTGCGCTGGCGATCGAGTTCCACGACCTTGAGCTGCATGTTCTGGCCGACGAGCTTGGCCCACCGCTGCTCGGGGTCCACTTCCGTGTCCTGCTGCGCCTGCCAGCGGCCGGAAAGCTGGGAGGCAGGGACGAACCCGCGCACCCGGCCCACCCGCACGATGATGCCGCCGCGGTTGAAGCCGGTCACCACGCCCTCAAATACATCCTGAGATTGGAGCAGATCCTCGGCCTGATGCCAGTCTTGCTCCTGTTGGGCACGGGTGAGCGAAATGACTACGTTGCCGTCCTTGTCTTCAGGGACGACCACGAGCGCCCGCACAGGATCGCCGGGGGACAGGGCGATGAGGAAATCCTTGTCCAACCGTTCCAGTTCGCGGGGGTCGACGACAGCATCAGCCTTGTAATGAATATCAACCAGAATCTGGTTGGGGTTGATGCTGACAATGTTGCCTTCCACGGTATCGCCTTGCCGCAACTGGGGAAAATCGAAGGCATCGAGGGGCAACGATTCCATGGGGTTGGGTTCGACTGTCGCCTGGGCGGACTCCAGTCCTTTGCGAGTATTCATGAGGATGAGTGCTCCCCCTCCAAAAAGAGTGAGCGAATTATACAGAAGGTGTAAGAAAAGGGCAAGTGGCGCAAGAAGGGCTTACGGATTGAAGATTACAGATTGAAGATTGAAGATTGCTTGGTCTGAAGTGAGGGAAGTGCCCGCGGCCAATATCCCGCGAGCACTCCGCAAGTCGACTACCAGCACCTATGCCAGATAGACGATCATCTCGATCTCGACGGCCCCGCCGCGCGGCAGTGCAGCCACCTGGATCGTGCTGCGGGCAGGCGGGTCGGCCGCGAAAGAAGCCGCGTAGATGGTGTTGACTGCCTGGAAATCCTGCATGTCGGTCAGGAAGATGGTCGTCTTGACGACATCGGCAAAGGTCGCACCCGCAGCCTGCAGGACGGCCTGGAGGTTAGCAAGCGCCTGGCGGGTCTGCGCCTCGACGCCCTCTACCAGCGCTCCGGTCGCGGGGTCCAGCCCAAGCTGGCCGGAGGCAAACACGAAGTTGCCCGCGCGCACTGCCTGGTTGTAGGGGCCGATGGCCGCAGGCGCGGCGGTGGTGTGGATGGATTCACGCATGATGTTCCTCCCTGTTACAGGTTAGCAGGTTAGCAAGTTGCAGGTTAGGTACGTGCAACCTGCAACTTACTAACCTGCAACTCGTCACCCAACGACGATATTGATGAGCTTCCCGCCGGCATAGATGACCTTGCGCACCTGCTTGCCTTCCAGCCACTTCTGCACGGTCGGGCTTGCCAGCGCAGCCTCGCGCGCCGCAGCTTCGCCTACGTCTGCGGGCAGCTCCAGCTTGTCGCGCACCTTGCCGTTGATCTGGACGACCAACGTGACCGTCTCGGCCTGCGCCAGCGCCGGCTCGTAGACGGGCCAGGGCTGGACGTGGATGCTCTGCGCCGGATCGAATGCTTCGTCTCCGTGCCGCCGCTGCCACAGCTCTTCCGCGATGTGCGGCGTCTCGGGGGCCAGCATCAACAGCATGAGGTCTATCGCCTCATCCCATGCAGGCGTGCCGTAGACCGCGGTATCGCGCGCCTTCATCAGGTAGTTGTTGAACTCCATCAGCGCGGCCAACAGCGTGTTCCACTTGTACGCGGCGATGTCCTCGCTGACCTTGCGCAGCGTGCGGTGCGTGACGTGGCGCAGCTCGCGGCTCAGCCGGTCGATCGTGGCCGCATCCGCCTGTGCGGATTGCTGCGGTGGCTCCGTCGCGATGGCCCACACACGCTCCAGGAAGCGGCGCACGCCACCGATGCCGCTGGGGTTCCACGGCCCGCCCGCATCCCACGGGCCGATGAACATCAGGTACGCGCGCACCGTGTCCGCGCCGTAGTGCTCGACCAGATCATCGGGCGCAACGACATTGCCCTTGCTCTTGCTCATCCGGTTGCCGTCCGGCCCCAGGATGATGCCCTGGTTGAACAGCCGCAGCATCGGCTCATCGAACGACACGACGCCCATATCCCGCAGCGCCTTGGTGAAGAAGCGCGTGTACAGCAGGTGCATGGTGGCGTGTTCCGGCCCGCCGGTATACTGGTCCACCGGCAGCCAGTAGTTGCCGGTCTGCTCGTCCCACGGCATGTCGTCCGCGGCCAGCCGCTCGCCTGCCTTGTGATAAGGCGTGACGTATGCGTACTGATACCACGACGAACACATGAAGGTGTCCATCGTGTCGGTTTCCCGCGTGGCCTTGCCGCCGCACTTGGGACATTCCGTGTGCAGGAAACCCTCGTCGAACTTCAGCGCGTTCTCGCCGGTCGGTGGAATCTCCGCGTCCTCCGGCAGGCGTACGGGCAGGTCTGCATACGGGACCGGCACGATGCCGCAATCCGGACAGTAGATCATTGGGATGGGTGCGCCCCAATAACGCTGGCGGCTGATGAGCCAGTCGTGCAGCCGGTAGTTGACGGCCGCCTTGCCCACGCCCTGCCCAGCCAGCCACTCCGTGACCTGCTGCCGCGCCGTCTCGCCCGGCGTGCCGGTGAACGCGGCGGAGTGAATCATCGTGCCATAATCCGAATGGTACAGCACATCGCGATACCACTCGACCGCCCACCACATCTCCATCGCCGTGCGGAACTGGTGCATGTATTCGTACCCGGCGTGCATTCGCGCCATGATGGCCGCGTCCGCCTCCACCGAGTCGAGCGTCGTTACGCGGTCGGGAAAGACGACGTGCCAGCCCAGACCCACGACATCAGCCCAATGACCGGGCTTCAGGTGCGCCTGCAAGACGGAAACGTAGGCCGCGACCTGGTCATGGCCCTGCAGCGTCACCGCATAGAAGCGGCCCCGGTCAGGGATGGCCAGCGGCGCGGCGGTCAGACCTGCGGCCATCAGGCTCGCGCCGAAACTGCTGTCCACGGAGCCTTCCCACACGGCGCTCTTGGCGCGGCCGTCGGTGCGCTCGATGACAGGCACAATCGACAGGCCGTACTGCCGCGCAAACTCGAAGTCGCGGTCATCGTGTGCGGGCACGGCCATGATCGCGCCCGTGCCATAGCCCATCAGCACGTAGTCCGCAATCCAGATGGGGATGCGCTTGCCGTTAACCGGGTTGACCGCATACGCGCCGATGAAGACGCCCGTCTTGGCCTTGTCCGCCGCGGTCCGCTCGATCTCGGTCTGGCGGCCGGCCTGGAGCTGGTAAGCCGTCACGGCTTCCCGATACTGTGTGGTCGTCAGCTCGCCCACCAGGGGGTGCTCCGGCGAGAGGACCATGAAGGTCGCGCCCCACAGGGTGTCGGGCCGGGTCGTGAACACGACAATATCGTGCCCATCGCCGGCAAACCCGGCTTCGGTCCTGAACGTGACTTCCGCGCCCTCGCTGCGACCGATCCAGTTGGTCTGCGCGGTGCGGATGCGCTCCGGCCAGTCGATGTTGTCGTAGCGCAGCAGCTCATCCGCGTAAGCCGTAATCTTGAAGAACCACTGCTCCAGTTCCTTCTTGATGACCGGCGTGCCGCAGCGTTCGCAGTGGCGATCCTCGCCCCAAACCTGCTCGCGCGCCAGCGTGGTATTGCACGTCGGGCAGAAGTCGACCGGCGAGTATGCGCGGTAGGCCAGCCCGTGCTCGTACAGCTTCAGGAAGAACCACTGGGTCCACTTGTAGTATTCGGGGTCGCACGAGACGGCCTCGTGGTCCCAGGCCCACATCGCGCCCATGGTGCGCAGTTGCCCGCGCATCCGGTCGATGTTCGCCAGCGTCCAGCGGTACGGGTGCGTGCCGTGCTTGATGGCCGCGTTCTCTGCGGGCAGGCCGAAGGCATCGAACCCGATGGGGAAGAAGACGTTGTGGCCCTGCATGCGCAGATAGCGCGCCGCCGCATCCGACGGCGTCATGGCGTACCAATGGCCGATGTGGAGGTCGCCCGACGGGTAAGGGAGCATCGTCAGAAAGTAAAACTTCCGGCGGTCCGGAGCTTCCCGCGTGGCATAAAGCCCGCTGTCGGCCCATTGCTGCTGCCAGCGCGGCTCGATAGCCTGCGGGTTATAACGTTCGATGCTGCGTTTCTCAGCCATAGGTTCCTCCACAACGCGAATTGGCCCAGGAAAAACAAAATCCCCTTCGTCATCAGGGACGAAAGGGATTCCGCGGTACCACCCTGGTTGCCGGTAGTGGACCTGAGGGGATTCGAACCCCTTGCCTCTTGAATGCCATTCAAGCGCTCTCCCAATTGAGCTACAGGCCCATGATTTGACCGACCACTTGGCACGCGCTGTAACGGGCACGACCCGGCACAATTTACTGGCGGCTATCCTGTCGGACAACTGCACGTTCAATTGTACGGCTCCCGGACGAGTTCGGCCTTAAGGTGGGCTTCGAGCCACCGGCGGGGTTTGCACCCTCCCCCGCTCTCTGCGAAGCTGGCCTACTGCTTCCGTTCATCGCCGGCATATGGGGTTGGAAACCGAGTGGAGCTGAGGGGACTCGAACCCCTTGCCTCTACAGTGCGATTGTAGCGCTCTCCCAGATGAGCTACAGCCCCGTGAGCGAAGGATAGTATAGCCCGAGTGGCCTGGAGTGTCAAATCTTGCCGCCGCGTGCTGATCTGAACGACTCGTAACATCATTTTTGACGCCGATAGAGCAACCTTAACATACAAAGCAGAAACCCTGCCCGCTCCGCGGCATTTGACACCCAGAAAATGGACTCTATAATTGCCCACTATTGCCGGTGCACGTCCTGATCGAGGAAGCTCATGGCCGGGCCGGTCGCCAAACGCCACTGGCGCCTGCCAGCGACGTCCGCCTCTATTCACAAAAGGAGATCGGGACATGCAGCACAGGAAGCTTGGGTTTGTCGGTCTGGTCTTGCTTCTGGTTCTGGCGGTTGCCAGCCCGGCGTTGGCTGCGCCGGAGGGGCCTGGGGCGCCGCTGATCGGGCGCGATGCGCCCGGTGCGATTGCCGGACGTTACATCGTGGTGTTCAAGGACGGAGTCGGGCCGGACGCGGCCGAACAGGCCATGGGCCGGCTGGCTGGCGGTCAGGTGCTCCACCGCTACACCGCAGCGCTGAACGGCTTCGCGGCGGAACTGCCGGAGCAGGCCATCCAGGGGCTGCTGCACAACCCGAACGTGGCCTACATCGAGGTCGACCAGGTCGTCACGATCGACGCGACGCAATCCCCGGCCACCTGGGGCCTGGACCGGATCGATCAGCGCGCGCTGCCGTTAAGCAACAGCTATACCTACAACTACACCGGCTCGGGCGTCACCGCGTACATCATCGACACCGGCATCCTCATCAGCCATACTGAGTTCGGCACTCGCGCCTCCGTTGGCTTCGATGCGTACGGCGGGAACGGCATCGACTGCAACGGCCACGGCACGCACGTCGCTGGAACAGTGGGCGGCAATATATACGGTGTGGCGAAGGACGTCACTCTGAAGGCCGTGCGCGTGCTGGACTGCGCCGGCTCCGGCACGACCACGGGCGTCATCGCAGGCGTCGATTGGGTCACGGCCAATCATACGACGGGTGCTGCGGTGGCGAACATGAGCCTGGGCGGCGGTCTGTCGACCGCGCTCGACACCGCCGTGGCGAACTCCATCGCCGATGGCGTCACCTACGCCATTGCCGCGGGCAACAGCAACCGGGACGCCTGCAAGTTCTCGCCGGCGCGCGTGCCCGCAGCCATCACCGTCGGCGCGACCACCAACACCGATGCCCGCGCCTCCTACTCCAACTACGGCGCGTGCCTCGACATCTTTGCGCCGGGCTCGTCCATCACGTCGGCCTGGTACACCAGCACGACCTCGACCAACACCATCAGCGGCACGAGCATGGCGACCCCGCACGTCGCGGGCGCGGCTGCGCTTTATAAGGAGAAATTCCCTGGTGCTACGCCTCAGCAGGTGCGCGATGCACTGGTGAACAACTCGACACTGGGGATTATCATCAACGAGGGGCGCAACTCGCCTGATAAGTTGTTGTACACGCTGTTCTTCTAACAGCATCGATGTGTGCCGGAGCCCGCATCCTCAGATGCGGGCTCCATCCATGGGAGGACTGAAATGCAATCTCATCTCTCCCACCTGCAGATCAACGTCAATCCCGCCAATCTGGCCTTCTACCGGGACCTGATGGCCTTCCTCGGCTGGCGGACCATTTACGGGGACGACACCATGCTCGGCGTCGTGGCACAGGGGCCGGCCCTGTGGTTCACGCCGGCCGGCAAAGACGCCGCGAACGACTATGACGGACCGGGCATGAACCATGTGAGCATCGGCATGGCCGCGCAAGCGGATGTGGACACCGTGGCCGGCTACCTGAACGAACGAGGGATCTCATTGCTGTTTGACACCCCGCGCCACCGGCCCGAGTTCTCAGCGAGCGAGCACGACACCTACTACCAGATCATGTTCGAGTCGCCCGACCGCGTACTGTTCGAAGTGGTGTACGAGGGGCCGAAAGCGTAGACGCAGACCGGTTGAACGTCTCTGCTTGCTTGATCCTGACCAGTAACCTCAGATGTAAGCGCGCAGGGGATCGCACCTCGCAGCGTCACAACGGTTGGCACGGCTGGGGCAGGCGTGGGAGCGTTGCTATTTGCAACGTTGCAACGGTTCCGCGGGAGGTCCCAGGCCTGGGCGGTTTACCTGGCCGCACCGGCGGTCGTCCTCCTGACTTGCCTGCTTCAATATAGCACACTTGTGCGATTCCTGTCAATACGCGATAACGCTTATTTTGTAATTCCAGAGGAGGCTGCCGTACATCTGGACCTGCTGGGTTTTGACACCCTCCATGACCTGTGCTAAACTCGGCCCTTGTGAAAAGATAGCGTGTCACACCTCTGGTGTGACCTATGCTAGCAGCATACCCTGTTCGGAGCGATTCATGGCGTTTTGCCTTGCGGCCTGCGGCTTAGCCGCCTGTGGCCGCCGCTTTCCTCGTCGTCGTACCAGCGGAGCGGGATACCCCCCGGTCTAGGGCACGCGCGAGCCGAACATCTACGACAGATCAGGCGCCAGCACCCCCAACCCGGGTGCTGGCTTTTTGTTTGCACAGAGAGCGAGAAATCGTATGCTGAAAATCGGCATTATCGGTGCGACCGGCTATACCGGACTGGAGCTGCTGCGACTCCTGCAGCGCCACCCCGCGGTGGAAATTGCGTGGCTGACCTCCGAGCACTCCGCCGGCCAACGGTTCGGTGACGCATTCGCAGTCCCGCCCACTATCGGGCAGCGCACGCTCGTCAAGCTGGCCGACGCAGACCTGGCCGCTGCGGACGTGGTGTTCTGCTGCCTGCCCCACGCGGCTAGCCAGGCGCCCGTCGCCGCGGCCCGCGCAGCAGGCGCGCGTGTGGTCGACCTTAGCGCGGACTACCGGCTGCACGACCCGGCCGTCTACGAGACATGGTACAACCACCCGCACCAGCAGACGGCTCTGCTGGCCGAAGCCGTGTATGGCCTGCCCGAGCTGTACCGGCCGGCCATTGCCCGCGCGAGCCTCGTCGCCAACCCCGGCTGCTACCCCACCAGCGTCATCCTCGGCCTCGCGCCGCTGGCGCGCTGCGGCTGGCTCGGCGGCACGATCATCGCGGACAGCAAATCGGGCATCTCCGGCGCGGGCCGCACACCGTCGCTCAAGACCCACTTTGTCGAGGCGAGCGAAAACTTCAGCCCGTACAGCATTGGCCGCACACACCGTCACCTGGCGGAGATGGAGCAGGAACTGAAGCTGGCCGGGGGCGCCAGCCAGGACGGCTGGCAGCTCATCTTCTCGCCCCACCTGTTGCCGGTCAACCGCGGCATCCTCTCCACCCTCTACGTGAACCTGCCCGCGGGCGTCACCGAGGCGCAGGTGCGCGAGCAGTACGCGGCCGCCTACGGCAGCGAGCCGTTCGTCAACCTCCTGCCCGCAGGCCAGGTCGCCACGCTGGCCCACACGGTGCACACGAACTACATCGCCATTGCCCTGACCTTCGTGCCCAATACCCAGACGCTCATCATCACAGCCAGCATCGACAACCTCATCAAGGGCGCCTCGGGCCAGGCCATCCAGAACATGAACATCATGTGCGGGCTGAACGAACGGATGGGACTCCTATGAGCCAGAACAAGCATGTCGTCGTGCTGAAGATCGGCGGCAACCAGGTCGAGGACGAGGCGTTTCTCGCCGGTTTTGTCGATGCCGTGCGCGGGCTCCTGGCAGAGCAGGCGGTGATCATCGTGCACGGCGGCGGCAAGGAAATCGCGGACCTGCACGGCCAGCTCGGCGTCGGGTTCGAGACGGTGGAAGGGCTGCGCGCCACCTCGGAGGAGAGCCTCCGGCTGGTCGAGATGGTGCTCAACGGCGTCGTCAACACGCGGCTGGTGCGCTGGCTCGTCAACGGCAAGGTCGACGCGCTGGGACTGACCGGCCTGGACCTGGGGCTGGTGCGCGTGACGCCGCTCTCGGTCAACGGGCGCAGCCTGGGTCGGGTCGGCCAGGTGGGTGCCGTCAACGGCGAGGCGCTGCTCCAGCTGCTCGACCTCGGCGTGACCCCGGTGATTTCGCCAGTTTCGCTCGGCGAGGACGGGCTGGCGTACAACGTCAACGCCGACCATGTGGCTGCGGGCGTCGCGCGGGCCGTTGAAGCCACGCGGCTGGTCTTCGTGAGCAATGTGCCAGGCGTGCAGGTGACAGGGCGTACGATGCGCGGGCTGACCGTCACCCAAATCGAGGGGCTGATTGCCGAGGGCCACATCACGGGCGGCATGATCCCGAAGGTGCGTTCCGCAACCGAGGCCGTCCAGAGCGGCGTGTACCAGGCAGTCATCACCGACCTCGCGGGCCTCGCGAGTGACAACGGCACCGCGATTATACGAGGATGACGGGGTGACAAGGTGACCGGGTGACAAGGTGATGGGGTGACAAGGTGACGGGGTGAAAAGATGAGTTGAAGTGTAGGGTCTGTCCATCTTGGCCGCCAGCCGTCGTTCACAGAATAGCCGGCTAAAGACTCGACTCCGATGCAATGTCACAATGGCAAGTCGAAGGTGGCTTCCACTTCACCTTGTCACCCGGTCACCTTGTCACCTCTTCACGGAAGGGGGAGACGTATGGAAGATATCATG
>CAZTMA010000055.1:6259-29507 GCA_964614645.1 uncultured Anaerolineales bacterium | reverse complement strand
CTAACCGGCTAAAGCCTCGAGTCCGTTTGCATTTGGCGTTCCGGATGAGTCGCCAGAGTGCCCTGTGTAGCTCAGTCCAGATACCCCTCAGCACGGAGCCACCCCTCTGTAAGGCGCATGCCGGTCGCAAAGTCGACGCGGGGCGCGTAGCCCAGCAGGCGCCGGGCTTTGGCGATGCTGAACTGGGACGGATTGCGGCGGAAGTGCAGGCTCCACGGGCCGACGGGAGCACGGCCCAACTTTGTGCGCAGCCAGTTGGTCGCGGGCAGCCGCGCCAGGCTGGCGGACCACCCAGGGACGGCCGGCAGCCGATCGAGACCCAACATCCGCGCGTAGGCCAAGTAGAACTCGCGGTAGGTCACCGTGCGGTCATCGCAGAGGTTGAAGGTCTCATCGATTGCCGACGGATGGGTCAGGGCCAACAGCAATCCATCTACTACGTTGTCGATGTAGCCCGGCGTCACCAGCCCTGCGTCGCGGCCCAGCAGGACAAGCCGGCCGGCCTTGATCTGCCGGACCGGGCCGAGGGTCCATGCATCCCCGCGCGGGCCATAGGTAGAGGCCGGGCGGATGACCACGGACGGCAGGCTACTGCCGCGCACCAGCGCCTCCGCAGTGATCTTGCTGTCCGGGTAGGCCTGGCCGACGCGCGGCGTGGCCGCGGCCTCATCGATGAGCGGGGCCGTGTTCACGCCGTAGACGGCCACGCTGCTGACGTAGATGAACCGCTCAAGGCCCGCGGCCTCGGCAGCCGCGATGACATTGGCCGTACCATCAACGTTGGTGCGCCAGGCGAGGTCTGGCGGCGTCTCCGGCCCGCCCGTCCAGGCAGCCGCGTGCACGACCGTGCGACAGCCCTGCGCAGCGCGGGCCAGAGCAAGCGGGTCCAGCAGGTCCGCGCACAAGACCTCTACCCCGCGCTGCGCCAGCCACGCCGCTGCAGCGGGCTGCCGGACAGTGCCGCGCACCGGAACACCCAAACTCAGCAGCCGCTCGGCCAAGTGTGAGGCGATGAAGCCGGTGATGCCCGTAATCAGGACGGGGCCGGCGGGTGTGTCATTCATGGCTCGATTGTAGCGCAAGCCGATTCACCATGTAAAGCGAAAGAGTATCGGCCTTGAGCCCCCTATGCAGGACGGGTTAGCAACCCATCCCACGGTCCCAAGGCCGCGTTGCCAGGAGCGCCGCAACGTGCTAGACTGGCGCGTGAGGCCATCCGGGGCCGGCTCCACCGCACCGGTCGGCGATCCCGTATCGACTTGCCGCGCAGCTCCGGCACGGATAATCTGCTGGGAGGCAACTGTGATGAAACAGGCTCTCTTGGGCATGCTGTTGATCGGATTGCTGGCAAGTTGCCAACCGGCTGGCCCCGAGCCATCCCCATCGGAGACGCCCCTGAGTGCCGTGACCCAAGTCCCTTCACAGGGAGAGACGCTCGAACTGAAAGGGGTGATCCCGGAAGTTCATGATCCTGTCATTGCGCATGCAAATGATGTCTACTACATCTTCCATACGGGCACACGCATTCCGATTGTCTGCTCGCAGGATATGATAACCTGGAAGTTCTGTGGCCGCGTTTTCGAGTCCTATCCCGCCTGGACCCGCGAGGTCCATCCCAATCTGGCGGACGCGTGGGCCCCTGACATCTCGTTTTTCAATGGTCGCTGGCATCTGTATTACTCGGTCTCAAGCTTCGGCACGCAGGATTCGGCCATCGGACTGGCAACCAACAGCACCCTCGACCCGGCCAGCCCTGACTATGCGTGGGTCGATCAGGGCGTCGTGCTGCGCTCGCGCCGCGGCGATCGTTGGAATGCAATCGATCCGAACCTCGTCCTGAATGAGAACGGTGCACCGTGGCTGGCGTGGGGCAGTTTCTGGCAGGGCATCTGGATGCGCAAGGTTGACGCCACAACCGGCATGCTCGACGCGGGGCAGCCCGATGTTGTCCACCTTGCCGACCGATCGACCGGCCCCGGCAACACCACAGCCATCGAGGCCCCCTTCATTGCAGAACGCAACGGCAAGTGGTACCTCTTCATCTCCTTTGACCGGTGCTGCCAGGGAACTGCCAGCACTTACAACCTGCGTGTGGGCCGCAGTGATGCACTGACCGGGCCGTATGTGGATCGTGACGGTATCCCTCTCACGCAGGGTGGCGGCACGCTGATCCTGTCCGCATACGATCGCTGGAGAGGTCCCGGACATAACGGGATGCTCATCAAAGACGGCGTCTATTGGATGGTCTATCATGCGTACGACGCGCAGGCAGCCGGCAAACCCAAGCTGCGGATCGAGTCACTGTCCTGGGACACCGAGGGTTGGCCCTCGCTGCCGAGCCAAGCCCGTCTGAACGATCCGTGATGCCTGACGCCGACCTGTGGTAGGATGGTACGGATGAACGAACTCACACCCCCGAACTGGCAGAATTACCTGACCGACTACAACGAGGGCCTCGGCCTCGTCTATGAGCGATTCGTGCTCAACGACTTCCTACTGCGCATCAAGGGGCGCTACGGCTTTCATACCATCGTCGAAGCGCCGCTCTACGGCATGGCCGGGGTCAGCGGCATCAACAGCGTCCACCTGGCGCGCATCAAGTGCCCGGTGACTCTGGCCGATGATGACCCGGTGCGGCTGGCCGGTGTCCGGCGCATCTGGGGGGAGCTGAACCTGCCCGTCCGGGCCGACCTCGTGACGAACTGGGCACATCTGCCCTATGCGGACAACAGCTTCGACTTCGCCTGGAACTGGGCCGCGCTCTGGCACCTGGCCGACCCCGCCGCGCTGCTGCGTGAGCTGGTGCGCGTGAGCAACTATCTCGTCTTCGTCGCCACGCCCAACCCGGTGCAGGTCGGCTACCAGATGCGGAAGCACATCGTGGAGCCGGAGTTCGTTAAGGAAATCGACGAGAAGTGGACCGACATCGGCCTGCTCCGGCGGCAGCTCGAAGCACAGGGCGTCGAAATCCTCGAGCAGGGCGTGTTGGACACCCCGCCGTGGCCGGACACGGTCATGCCTGCCCGCGAGCTGCTCGGCAAGCTGGGCATCCGATCAGCCAAGCTGCAGGGCAAGTTCAGCGGCGAAGGCTGGCGCTGGTCGACGATGGATTACTACCTCGGCCGCGACCCCGACCTCTACCAGCGCGTGATGAAGTACGCCTGGCTGGAACGCTGGCGCCTGCCCTGGCGGGTCAAGCAGGTCTGGTCGCACCATCGGTGGGTGCTGGGGCGC
Source organism: uncultured Anaerolineales bacterium (assembly GCA_964614645.1). Lineage (GTDB taxonomy): Bacteria > Chloroflexota > Anaerolineae > CG2-30-64-16 > CG2-30-64-16 > MWBF01. Next base: position 26,273 of record CAZTMA010000055.1, on the reverse strand, counting down.
AAACGGCTTAAGGTCTAGCCGATAATCGCCTGCCTTTGCCCGTTCGCCGCGCGTATGCTATCATGCAGCCATGCGCAGCTCCGAGACCACCCTTCCCAGCGGCCCGGCGCAACCCGCCGCACAGGTGCGCCGCACCTCCCCGTATGCTGCCGCCTGGGCTGTACTGGGGCTGTTCGTGCTGTTGGCCTTGGCCCTGACGTGGCCCCTGGCCGCACATCTCAGCACGCGCGTGCCCGGCACTGCGACCTGGGCCTTCGATGAATCCACGTTCGCCTGGAACATCTGGTATTTCAGGCACGCGCTGCTCGACCTGCATACCAACCCGCTGCACAGCAACCTGATCTGGTTCCCGCTCGGCATCGACCTCATCCTTTACACCTATAACTTCTTCAACGCGCTGATAGCGCTGCCGCTGCAGCTTGCAGGCAATGTGCCCCTGGCCAGCAACGTGACCCTACTCCTCGCGACCGTATTGAGCGGGCTCGGCGCATATCTGTTGGCCCGCTACGCACTGGGTAATTTTGGCCGCGAGCGGCGGTTGACGCGGCGGGATGCCGTGCTGGCGGCGGTCGTCGCGGGGGTTATCTACGCGTTCGCGTCGAACCGGGCCGTCTACGCCGCGCTCGGCCACTACGACATGTTCACGACGCAGTGGCTCCCGTTCTACACGCTCTACCTCGTCAAGACGCTGCGCGAAACCCGGGCAAAGAACGCACTGCTGGCCGGGCTGTTCTTCGCCCTGGCCGCACTGGCAGAGATGATCTTCGCCTCGTTCCTCGCGCTCTTCTCGGTCATCATCTTGCTCGCCGTGTGGCGCAGCCTCCGCTCACGCTGGGCGGCGTTGGGCCGGCTGGTCGTCGCCGCAGTCGTGGCCGGGCTGCTTTGGATGCCCGTGCTGCTGCCCATTGCGCGCGAATTCGCGGCAGGAGATTACGCGCTGGAGGGCTGGGGCGAGAGCATCAAGCTGAGTGCAGACCTCGTGGGCCTAGTCACGCCGACTGCGCTCAATCCGCTGCTCGGCGCAGAGGGCGATTGGCAGCCGGCGCTGCGCGCGGTGGAGGAGGGCAAGGGGCGCTTCGGGGACATCAACACGGTGTTTCTCGGCTGGGTGACAATGGCGCTGGCGCTCGCTGGCGCATGGGTCGGCCGGCGGCGCGTGGCGGCCTGGGCAGGGAGCGCGCTCGTGTTCGGCATCCTGGCGCTGGGACCATTGCTGCAGGTCAACGGGCGCTTCCGGTTCAACCTGGACGGCCTGCTGCCCGAGGGGGTGACGTTCCCGCTGCCGTTTGCGTTGCTGCACTTCATCCCGGTCATCAACGGCAACCGCGCGCCCAACCGCAACAGCGTCATCCTCATGCTGGCGCTGGCCGTGCTCGCGGCGTATGCCGTGGGGTGGTGGTTGAGCCACAGAGGGTCATGGCGCGCTGGTGTGGAATTAGCATCTGAGGATGCGAACTCCACACGCCTGACTTCCACCGCGGAGTCCGCATCCTCAAAAATGGACCGCGCCAGAGTGTCGCACGGAGACTCAGTGTTCTCTGTGCTCTCTGTGGCAATCGTCGTCGCGCTCATCCTGATCGAACACCTGGCCGTCCCGCTGCCGACGACCGATGCGCGCGTACCTGCGGTCTACGAGAACATCGCGGCCAGCCGCGACGAATTCACCATCCTGCAGCTGCCGCTCGGCTGGCGCAACAGCTTCGGCGTCTTCGGCAGCGAGCAGACCAACCTCCAGTACTTCCAGACCGGCCACGGCAAGGCGATGCTCGGTGGCAACATCAGCCGCGCGCCCGACTTCAAGATGGACTACTTCAAGCGCATCCCATTATTCCAGGCGCTCACTGCGCTGGAGATGTACGAGGATGTGCCGCCTGAAGTGGATGCCGCGGCGCGGGCGCAGGCCGGCGAGTTGATGGCACTCTACAACGTCCGGTACTTCATCACGACGCCGCCCATCGCGGGCCGCTACCCGTACCGGGACACCTGGCAACGCACCGAGCAGTATGCATTCGACGTTCTGCCGCTGGAGGATGAGCCCCTGTGGGAGGCCGATGGCTACCGGGTCTACCGGGTCGAGCAGCCGGCCGTGCCCTTCCCGTTCCGTCTGGATGTGGGCACGCCGGGAACCGAGCCCTATCTGGGCGAGGGGTGGGATCTGGCGCTGGCCGAGCAGCCATACGGAGCCACGGCCAGTTGGGCGACGGGCCAGACAGCTTACCTCTACCTGCCCATGCCTCAGGATCGCTGCACGAGCGACTTCTGCATCGCGGGCGGCGCGTATCCCCTCAAGGTGCACATTGCGCCGCTGACCTACGAGGGCGCGGCGCCGCAGTCGGTCTCGTTCTACGTCAATGGCAAGCAGATGGGCCTGCCCTACCCGCTCACCCCCGGCTGGCAGACCATTGAGCAGTGGGTGGCCGGCCTGCACTGCGGCTCGAACACAGTTGAGCTGCGCTTTGACTGGGCCGTCAGCCCCCGCACGGCCTTCCCGGACGCGTCCAGCCGCGCGGTCATCGGCACGACAGGCCGGACCAGCCCGGTCAATCTCGACGTGCATGCCTTCAGTGAGGCGTATATCGCCGCAACGGCCGCGGACGGCACGGCGCTCGACGCGTCGGCCGGTCGGGCCGGCTACAACGTCGCGGTGCTCGACGAGCGCACCGGCGCGCTGCTGGACAAGGCCGGATTCGATACAACGGCGAACACCCACGAGGCCGACAGGCTGGCCGCCTACCTCCAGCGCATCCCTGCCGGGCGCATCGTCGTGCTGGCGACGAAGGGGACGGCGACCTCCAACCTCACGCCCGCGGCCGTGGCAGCCATGCGCGGCGTGGGATCCAACGTGACCGGGGCCGAGCAACTGGCCGGGCAGGCGCATGCCCTGGTCGGGGTGCAGGGCACAGCGCCAGGCTCCGCAGCCGAAACGGTTGCACCCGATGCCTTTCTCCGGGTGGCCGGTGACTACCGCACGCTTGCGGCCGCGGTAGACTGGGTGGAGCTGGGCCGGTGAGCCTGAGCTTCGCTGCCCCGACCAGCGGCCCGGCAGCGCGGCCGCGCGCGGCATTCGCTGCAGACCTCACCCTCGCCGCGGCTGCCGCGCTGCTGGCGTTTGGACTATATCTGCGGACGCTCGCGCCCGGCTTGCTGTGGGGCGACAGTGCGGAGTTCCAGTTCGCCGCGTGGCTCGGCGGCTTCACGCATCCCACCGGTTACCCGCTTTACCTCTTGCTCGGGTGGCTGTGGACCCATCTTCAGCCCTGGCAAGACCCTGCGTGGCGCATGAACCTGTTCTCGGCAGTCTGGGGCGCGGTGGCGACCGGGCTGGTGTACCTGCTGGCGCGGCATCTGCTTCGGGGGATTGCGCGGCCAACCTACCGGCGGCTGACCGCGCTGGCAGCCGCGCTCGTCTTCGCAGTGACCCCCACCTTCTGGTCGCAGTCCATCGTGGCAGAGGTGTACTCGCTGCACGCGGTCTTCGTCACAGCGGTGCTGCTGGCGCTCCTGAGCTGGGCGCCGCACGCGGCTGAGCCGTCAGGCCGAGGCCGGGCACTCCTGGTCGCCGCGCTCTTCGGCCTCAGCCTGACGCACCATCGCGCAATGCTGCTGCTGGCGCCCGCAATGCTGGTCTTCATCGGGCAGACCTTGCGACCCATTCCAGCGTCGGTCCGCCGCAACGTCTACCGCGGGGGCACGCTAGCCCTCCTGCTGCTCTGCCTGCTCGCGCCGCTGCTGCTCTATCTGTACATTCCGCTGCGTGCTACGGCTGCACCGTACTACCAGATAGAACTTGGCGCCGAAGAGACCCTCGCCCTCTATGACGCCACCGTTGCGGGCTTCATCGCCCACGTGACCGGCAGCTCGTTCGGCGGCGCGCTGCAGATCGGCGCACAGACGCAGGCGCAGATCGTCGGGCTATGGGACCGCTTCACCGGCGAGTTCACGCTACCCGGCGTGCTGCTCGGCGTGGTCGGGCTGCTCTGGACGCTCCTCAACCCGGCGCGACGACGCAATCCGGTGACGCCCCTGCTCGTCCTGGCCTTCCTGGCAATCATCGCTTTCAACCTGGTCTACGGCATCGGCGATATTCACGTCTTCTTCATCCCGGCATTCCTGGTCTGGAGCCTGTGGGTGGCGCTCGGCGCCAGCGCACTGACGCGGCTTCTGGCGGCTGCGCCGGCCGCCTTCCGCACCCACCGAGCGACCACAGATGAGGACCGGAGCGGCTCCGGCTCGCCGGTTCACCTGCTCGCGCCCCTCTTGCTCGCCGTGCTGGTTGCACTGCTGCTTACCGGCAATTTCGCGGGTGTGGATCGCAGCGGCGACCAGACGGCGCGCACGACCTGGGAGAGCATCCTCAGCCAGCCCATCCCGGAAGGCAGCCTGCTCCTGTCCAATGACCGGGACGAGATGATTCCACAGTGGTACCTGAAGTACGTCGAGGGTGTCCGACCCGACCTGGTGGGGCTGTTCCCCGGCCTCCAGCCCGGCGATGATTGGGCGAACGTCAGCCAGGTCGTCTCACGCGCGCTGCGCGCTGGCCGGCCCGTGTATGCCGTCAAGCAGATGCCGGGGCTGGGCGTGAAGTTTGCGCAGGAAGGGCCGCTCGTGCCCGCAGCAGAGAGCGCGGCCACCACTGAGGGCCGGCTCGGCCTGCTGATGCGCATGATGGGTCCCGCAGTTGGAAAGGCTCCCGACCGGCCGCTTGCCATGGCCTACGGCGACGCGCTCAAGCTCGTCGGCTACGACCTCGAACCGGCGATGGCGTCGGCGGGCGGAACCCTGGCCGTAACCCTGTATTGGCAGCCGCAGCGCGCCATGACGCGTGCCTACACTACTTTCGTGCACGTGGTGGACGCGGACGGGACGGTCCTCGGCCAGAGCGATCAGCAGCCCGGCGGGGCATACTACCCCACGAGCCTGTGGCGGCCTGGTGAAGTCCTGCGCGACGCTCACCGCGTCACTCTAACCGCGTTAGGCCGCGCGCCCTACTCGCTGGTGGCCGGCGCATACACAGTGGACCCGGAACTGCAGCATCTCGGCACGCCGCAGACCATCGGCCGCATCGCGCCGGCGCGCGCCGCGGATGTCATGCCACCGGACGTGGCGCACCGCGCCGACATCAACTTCGGTCAGCAGCTAACGCTGTTGGGCTACACCGTGACGGAGATCCAGGGCACAGTCACCATCCGCATGTACTGGCAGGCCCTCCAGCCGCCCGTCGAGGATTACACGGTCTTCGTCCACCTGCTCGATGCGCAGGGGCAGATTATCGTGCAGCGAGACCAGCAGCCGACCGGCGGCCAGATGCCGACCAGCACATGGCCGCGCGGCTATACGGTCATGGACGAGGTCGTCCTGAACGTACCGGCCAACCTGGCGCCGGGCACATACCGGCTGGTGACAGGCGCGTACCACCCGCTCAGCATGATCCGGCTGCCTGCGACAGATGCAGAGGGCCGCCCGCTGGGTGACAGCGTGCCGCTGGGCGAAATCATGCGACGCACAAACGGGTAAACGAGTCGCAACCTGCGGACTACCGACAAGGAGGTTATGCGCATGAAGTTTGTCGCCTGTGTCAAACTGACACCCGACACCGAACAGCTTATGGAAGTGCGGCCCCAGGACGTAGGGACCGGCGACCTGGGCGTGACAATGGTGATGAACCCGTGGGACGAGTTCGCCGTCGAAGAAGCCTTGGCGCTTCAGGAGCTACACGGTGGCGAGACGGCCGTGCTAACCGTGGGAGGCGAAGAGTCCATCGAGGCGCTCAAGCGGGCCGTCGCGATGGGCGTCGAAGAAGCCGTCCTCCTATCGGATCCGGCCTTCGAGGGCAGCGACGCGTGGGGCGCCGCACACATCCTGGCCCAGGCCGTCCGGCAGCTCGGCGACTACGGGCTGGTGCTGACCGGCAAACAGTCGGTGGACGGCAACAGCGGCATGGTCGGGCCCGGGCTGGCTGCGGAGCTTGGCGTGCCCTTCATCGCCAACGTCGTGAAGGTCGTCGAGCTGACCGAGGACAGCATCACCGTGCGCCGCATGATGGATGAGGGCATCCAGACGGTGCGCGCCACGCTCCCCGCGGTTATCACGGTCAGCATCGAAATCAACGAGCCGCGCTACCCCAACTTCATGGGCATCCGCAAGGCATCCCGGATGGAGTACCCGACCACCGGCGCGGGCGACCTGGCCGGGCTGGACATGAGCCGCATCGGCGCGGAGGCCGGGCTGGTGCGCTGGTCGAACCTGCGCAAGCCGCCGGCGCGCGGGAGCAAGGTCGAGTTCATCCAGGGCAGCACCCCAGCGGAGCAGGCTGCCGTACTGGCCGACAGGCTGATTGCCGAGAAGGTCGTATAGGGACGAAGAGGAGAGCCATGAGCATTCTTGTTTATGTAGACCAGTTCGGGGGGCAGGCCAAGCTCGTCTCGTGGGAAATTCTCGGCAAGGCACGCGAGTTCGGTGACACGCTCGGCGTGCCGGTCGTGGCCGTGGTCATCGGCCAGAACGTGAACGGGATCGCGCAGGAAGCTATCGGTTACGGCGCGGACCGGGTCTTGGTTGCGGATGCGCCCGATTTTGCGCAGTACCGCACCGGCGCGTATGCCGCCGCGCTCAAGGCCGCAATCGACGCGGTCCAGCCGCGCATCATCCTCGCACCTGCGGTCGTCGGCGCGCGCGAGATCGCGGCGCTGGCTGCCGCGCAGGCGCAGCTCGGCATGGCCGCGGACGCGCAGGAGATATCGCTGGATGCGGACGGCAAGTTGCAGGCCGAGCGGCCGGTCTATTCCGGCAACATCCTGACCACCGTCACGTTCCGCGATGCGGTACAGATGGCGACCGTGCGCAGCCGCTCTTACCCGATGCCCGCGGCCGATGCCGCGCGGGCGGGCGAGGTCGTCCCGCTCCTCGTGGACTTGAGCGGCCCGGCTGCGGGCGAGGAGATCCTGGAGTTCGAGAGCGCGGGTACCGGCGACGTGGACCTGCAGAACGCCAGCATCATCGTGGCGGGCGGCCGCGGGGTCAAGGGGCCGGAGGGATTCGAGCCGCTGCGCCAGTTGGCAGAGGTGCTCGGCGGCGCAATCGGCGCGTCGCGCGCGGCGACCGATGGGGGCTGGGTGCCGTACAACTACCAGGTGGGGCAGACGGGGAAGATTGTGCGGCCCGACCTGTACATCGCGTGCGGCATCTCCGGCGCGATCCAGCACCTGGCCGGCATCGGCGGCGCCAGGGTGATCGTGGCGATCAACAAGGACAAGGACGCGCCCATCTTCGGGGCCGCGCACTACGGCATCGTCGGTGACTTGTTCCAGGTCGTGCCCGCGCTCACCGCCGCGCTCAAGGCGCGGCTGGGGAAGTGACCTCGACCTCACCCCCTGGGCGAGCTTCGCTCGCACCCCCTCTCCTGAGGTGCAAGCCTCTGGCTTGCACCTCAGGAGAGGGGAGTTTGTATCATTCCAGGCTGGTCAGTCCTTGCGTTCGCAGCTTACGCTCGCAAGGAACTTGGCTGTATGCGTAAGCACCAAGTCTGGCGAGAACAACACACCGAGATGGTCGAGATCAGGCAGGGACACAAACGCTACGTCGGGACGTTCGAGTGCAGCCTGCTTCGCACTTGGATACCACGGGTCGAGTTCGCCCGCATACATCAGACATGGGTTGACGGTATTTCGCCAGCTGTCACCCGCTCCCGGCCATTCGAATGCGCCGTCAACGCACGCAAGAAGGGCAACGGGATCGTTAGCCACCAACCGGGACCTTGCAGGCTCCGGTATCCGTGGTCCCCCACCCTCAAACTCGCGAGCTACGAAAGCTTCCATCCCGTGCTCTACTGCGTACATCTGAATGGATCTTACGTGCGTCCACTCGTCCGGAATGATATCACGCGGGCTATAGGGGGCCATTCCACCGATGATCAACGATTGCAGATATTGGGGAGCATAGCGCAGCATGTGTGCGCCGACCATTCCCCCCAGGGAGTAGCCCCAGAAGTGCGCCTTACGGATCTCCAGATCATCCAGTACGCACAGCACATCCTTGACCATAGCTTCGGCCGTGTAACAGGCAGGGTCGTGAGGCTTGTCGCTTGCGCCATGCCCACGAGCATCGAGCAGAATGAGTTGGTAGCTCTTTCTCAGTGAGGCAGTATACCCATCATCGCGCCAGAATGCCCCCCAGTGTCGCAGGCCGTGGTGCAAAAACAGAGGCGTTCCAGTGCCTTCGACCTCATAGAAGATCCTCACCCCCTGGTTGACGACGTACGGCACAATAGCCTCCTAACAAACACTATCGACTTCGAGGTCTTCCGCCCAGGCCGCCTGGCCCCAATCTTCCATCAGCTTGCCCCCGGCCAGACGATAGATGAGATAGCCTTTGACAATCATTGGCCGGTTCATCGCGGTGACGCCCAGGAACTCGCCCTGTTGCACGCCCCGACCGGTGTAGCGAACGGCAACCTTATCGCCTTCAGCCACTATGTCTTCGATGATGAATTCGAACTCGGGGAAGACCGCGTAAAAGCCCCGCCAGATCTCGCGCCACATGTCCAGGCCGCGCCATTCGCTCCCGTCTTGCCAATGACGTACATAGTTTGGATCCATGTGTTCATCGGCCAGCTTCAGATGGACTTCCGGGCCGGTGAACTTGGTGAAGAGACGCCGCACAATCGCCTTGTTTTCCTCGATGGACATGGGACCTCCTTCGCAGAACATGAGGGATGGAGTGAGTTTGTCGGATCATCAGGCCATCTACACTATACCTCAATCTCTGCCACCGACGCAACGACCGCCATCGGCCGGTAGGGGTAACGCTCGATATCCTCCCGCCGCGTCACGCCGGACAACACGAGGATGGTGTCCATGCCGGTCTGCACGCCGGCAATCATGTCGGTGTCCATCCGGTCGCCCACCATTACCGTCTCCTCCGAGTGCGCGCCGATGTGGTTGAGCGCAATGCGCATCATCAACGGATTCGGCTTGCCCACGAAGAAGGCATTAATACCGCTGGAGCGCTCGATGAGCGCGGCGACCGCGCCGCACGCGGGAACCGTGCCCGCTTCCGAAGGGCCACTCGCATCCGGATTCGTGGCGATGAAGCGCGCGCCCGCCTGGATGAGCCGGATGGCATGGGTGAGGCTCTCCAGCGAATAGCTGGCCGCCTCGCCCAGCACCACGTAATCGGGGTTGCGGTCGGTGATGACATACCCGACGCTGTGAATCGCCCAGGTCAGCCCGCTGTCACCGATGACGAACGCCGTGCCGTTCGGTCGCTGCGCATGGAGGAAATGGCCCGTCGCCATCGCCGAGGTGAAGATGGCCTCCGCCGGCACGTTTAGCCCGATGCTCTGCAAGCGATAGGCAAGGTCGCCTGGCGTGTAGCGCGGGTTGTTGGTCAGCACGAGGAACTTCTTGCCCGCCGCCTTGAGCCGCTCGATAAACAGGTCGGCCCCGGGAATCAGCGTGCCGCCTGTCACCAGCACGCCATCCATGTCAATCAGGTAGTTCTTCGGGTGATCCACCGGTACCTCCTTGCCTTGAAAACCCCTGCAGGACCGCGGGCAGCTCGGCCAGCTCGCGTATCCGGGCATCCGGCACAATCTCCGCATGCTGCTCGACACGGTGATCTACCTCGATGAGCACGCCACGCAGGCCGGCCGCATGTGCACCGCCGATGTCCGCGATCAGCCGGTCGCCCACGTAGACGGCTGCCTCCGGCGCCACGCCGAGCAGGCCGAGCGCGCGGCGGAAGATGCCGGGGTGCGGCTTCGCCACGCCCGCCTCGGATGAGTAGACCTGCGCGCCGAAATAGGGCGCCAGCCCGCGGCGCACCAGCGACTCGGCCATGAAACGTGCGGGCTGCACCGTATTGGAGATGGCGCCCAGGCGATAGCCGGCGGCATGAAGTGTTTGCAGGACTTCCAGCGCGCCAGGCCTCAACGGCGCAGTTGGGCCGCCTCCGCCCACGCAATAGGCCGTGCCTGCCGCCCCGACAATCTCGTCGTTCACGGGCACGCCCTGCCGCGCGAGAAAGCGCGCCATCACGGTGTAGATGTCGATGCCGCGCAGCTCGGCCAGGGCCGCATGGTATTGCGTCTCGCTGTCCGCCGCCAGCGCAGCTGCGAAATGCTCGCGATCGGGAAGACCCGCCACGCCCTGCCCGGCCAACACATCGTACACATGCCCTGCACGCAGGTGCAGCCGCGCCTCGTAGCTCCCGCGGCCCTCGCCCAGGTCCACGAGTGTATCGCCCAGGTCGAACAGGACTGCCTGAATCTGCATGATCCTATCGTGCCAGAATCTGCGCGGCGCGCAGCGCACGCTCCGGGTCCGGCGCGACTGCGCTCACGGCGAGCGTCTGCCGGAGGTGTGCAGGGTCCAAGCTGCCGAACAAGGCGGACGTGACCCGAGGCATGGAACGCGCAAACTGCAGAGCACGCGGCGCAAGGCCATCCAGCCACGGGAATGTATCGGCCAGCACCGCCGCGTGCCGGTCGGTCAGCGCACCCTGCCCCAGCGCCGCGGTCCCGATGACCGTGATTCCCAGATCACCGGCAGCGTCCAGCACGGAAAAAATGGTGTTCCGCACCGGCTGGTTGCGCAGGGTCTGCGCTTCCGCCATGGCAGGGTTGACCGGCAGTTGGATGGCCCGCAGGTGGTGGTTGGGCCCGGCGACTTCTTCGGCCAGCCGCAGCATGACTTCCAGGCTCAGGTAATCCGGCGAGACCGGCGCGCGGCGCAGCCCTTCCCAGGTGGCAATACCGTAGCAGCCGACGCGGCCCGCCGCCACCTCCTCCTCCAGGGCAGCGAATGCCAGTTGCATGCGCTTGCGGAAGGTCATCCGGTCCACGAAGGCCAGTTGAATCTCCGGGTTCTGGATGAAGTAGATGTCCAGCGCGCGCAGGCCCAGGTTGCGCAGACTCCAAGTTACCTGCTGAGCCAGGAAGTTTGGCGCGACACAGTGAATGCCGCCTGCAAAGTCGTCCGGCTCCGCAATGCCGCTCCGCACAAACGTATCGAACACATACTGGGTCGGGTCCGCAGGCCGCTGCAGGTGATACGGAATGAACCCACCCTTGCTCATCACGACCAGCTCATCGCGGCGACACGCGCCTGCCTTAACCAGATCCGCCATGGCGCGACCGAGCGCCACCTCGCTCCGCTGGGCGCGATAGCTGGGTGCGGTGTCCAGCAGGTTGCAGCCGCAGCCGATGGCCTCGGTGACCGCGGTGCGATAGGCGGCGTCCACCTCGTCTGAGAGCGCGCCGCCCGACGTGCCATACCCTATCGACGACACCGTCAGCCCCAGGGCGTGCCGGTAGTGCGCGGGGTGCGGCCCCGGTTGCTCACCAGCCGGTTGCCCGCCATCACAGTGTCGTGCCGCATAGCGAGCCGTACCGGCCGCGGTTGCGCGGCCGGCGAGCGTCGCCCGGCCTGCCGGCGTCATGGCGTCTCGCCCGCCCGTGTCGCGGGAACAGCCCCGGCCTTCGCCAGCTTCTTGGACCGATCCTCCGCCTTGCGGGCAATCCGGTTGAAGGTGCCCGTCAGGCCCATCGCCTTCTTGACCAGGCGCATGGTCTCAGCTGCTTCCCGCTGCATCCGCAGCGTGCCCTCGTAGATGATTTCATCGACCAGGCCACTCTGCGAGGCATAATACGTGCGGCGCTCGCGCATCGGGTCGAGGAAGGCGTTGAGCGTGTCCGCGAGCCGCTCCTTGACCTCCACATCGCCCACCTTGCCGGCCCGGTAGCGCTCCTTGAGCTCCGCCACCAGCGCCGTGTCGGGATCGAAATGGTCAAGGTACGTGAAGACCGGGTTGCCTTCGACGTTGCCGGGGATATCCGCACGAATACGGTTCGGATCCGTATACATCCCCTGCACCTTCTTGCGCACGCTCGCCGCATCCTCCGACAGGAAGATAGTGTTGCCGATGGACTTGCTCATCTTGGCCTGCCCATCCGTGCCCGGCAGCGAATCGCCTTCCACGAGGTCATCGGGGATCGGGAAGACCTCGCCGTACAGGTTGTTGAAGCGTCGCGCCAGCTCGCGCGTGACCTCGACGTGCGCCTGGTTGTCTTTCCCCACGGGGACCAGGTGGGCGCGGGGCAGCAGAATATCCGCGGCTTGCAGGACCGGATAACCGAGCAGACCGAAGGGAATCGCCTCGACATCCAACATGGCAGCCCGCGCCATGTCCTTGATACTTGGCACGCGCACCAGCCGCGGCACCGTCACCAGGTTGCCCAACAGCAGGGCCAACTCATAGGTCTCGTGGACTCCGGATTGCAGGAAGATGGTGCACTTGGCCGGGTCAATGCCCGCGGCCAGGTAGTCCAGCACCATGCCCCGCGCGTTGTCTGTGACCTTGGCAATATCCTCCGTCGTGTTCTTGGTGGTCAGCATGTGCAGGTCGGCGATGATGAAGAAACACTCGTATTCGTCCTGCAGGCGCACGCGGTTGCGCAGGCTGCCGACATAATGACCCAGATGCAGGAGACCAGTGGGCCGGTCCCCTGTCAGAATGCGCTTACGGGCTTCCATTTCGACTCTCCTCTGCATCCTTTGGATTCGTAAAGACGTTCCGGCAGGACGTCCCTACGGAAATTTAAAACAACACGCCTCGTCCCTGGAATTCCAGGGACGAGGCGTAAGTCTCGCGGTGCCACCCTGCTTGGGCCGGCGCACCGGCCCCGCTCAACCGGCAATCCTGCACATATCCCGGCAGGAATGCCGCGCGCCCTGGTAACGGTGGCGTCTCCGGCTCAGCCTTACGGCCTGCAACTCCCCGGCCCATTCAACGACGCGGTGACAACCTCTCTCGCACCTGTCAGAGGCTCTCTGCAATGTACCGTATGCCGCCTACTTGCCCGGTTCACAGTCGTTGTATCTATGCGTGCAGTATGCCACAGGCACCGCGGGCTGTCAAACCAGTTTTGGGACCCGTCGGGTGCTGTGGTGGACTGTGAACCAGTGGGCTAGAAGACTAGAGGGGCGGGCCAAATGGAACTCCCGCAACTGAGTGCGCCGACCGGCAGGGGTATGCTCTCCGGGCCGGCCGTGTGCGACCGATATGTGTCGAACCTTGGGTGCTCCATGGAGGCGATGATGAATGGACGAATGGTGAATTATGGCGGGGAACGGTCTGGATACCTGTCACTGCCGGAGGGCGGCGCGGGACCCGGCGTCCTGGTGCTCCACGCCTGGTGGGGGCTGAATGACTTCCTCAAGAGCGTGGCCGACCGGCTGGCCGCGGCAGGCTACGTGACCTTCGCGCCCGACCTGTATCGCGGCAAAGTAGCCGATACGCCGGAGCAGGCCGGGCAGTTAGGCGAGGCGCTCGACCACGAGGTGATGCAGGATACTTCGGCGCTGTTGACGGCGGTCGACTTTCTCCAGCAGCAGACCGCCGTCCGCGGCGCCGGAATCGGCATCGTCGGGTTCTCGCTGGGCGCGGCCTATGCCATGATGCTCGCCGGGCTCCGCGGCCAGGATGTGCGCGCGGTGGTCCTGTTTTACGGGACCGGTCCGGCGAAGTTCGATGCCGATACCGGTGTTGCCGACACAGCTTTCCTCGGCCATTTTGCAGGCGAGGATGAGTGGGAGCATCGCGATAACGTCGAGGCGCTGCGTGCTGCGCTGGAGCAGGCCCAGCGCCCCGCCACGTTCCATTTCTACGACGGCACGGGCCACTGGTTCTTCGAGGCCGACCGGCCGGATGCCTATCGCCGGGCCGCTGCCGAGCTGGCCTGGCAGCGCACACTGACGTTCCTGGCCGAGCGGCTCCCCGGGTGACCGGGATCGGAAATGATTCTCCAGGAGAGAACGAAGCATGAGCAAGAAGGCTGAACACCCGCAGGACGGTCCATACCGGGAGCTCTTTGCCGACGGCACGCTGTCCGGCGAAGGCGTCTACCAGGGCGGCAAGCGCCACGGCCGCTGGACCTACTACTATAAGAACGGCCAGATGAAGGCTACCGGCGAATACCGGCAGGATGAGTTTGAAGGCTTCTGGCAGTGGTGGCACGACAACGGCCAACTGCTGCAGGCCGGGTCATTTGAGAATGGGCTGCAGACCGGCCCCTGGCAGCGGTACTTCGACAACGGCCAGGTGTGGGACGAAGGATCTTATGAGCGCGGCAAGAAGGTCGGACCGTGGACAGTCTACGATCGTGACGGGGCCGTGAAGCAGAGCAAGGTCTTCAAGCCCAGGATGTAAAGGCAGGAGCGGACGCGGCCATCGCGAATAACCGAATGCGCCCACGGGCGCAACACGAATACGCGAATCGGGCCACCGCGGCGCGTGGCATTCGAGTATTCGTGGGCCGATTCGCGTATTCGCGATGGCCGCGCCCTCCTCTGTCCAGATCACTGTCAGCCCGCGAGCCGCGCGATGATCGTATCCACATCATAGACGCAGCCGCCCCACGTGCCACCGCAGACCTGCTGCAGCGCAGCCCACAGGCGGGTATCGTCGGGCAGGCCAGGGTCGGGGCGCAGCTCGGGATGCGGCGGCCGCGTAGCCAGCGTTGCAGCGCCCCATGCTTCCCCTTGGACAGTGCCCTCGAAGCCTACCAGGTCAATCCGGCCGGCCAGGTTCACCCGGTCCACGATGAGCCGGATGACATCCCCGTCGCGCACGCGGCCCAGCGGCCCGCCCGCCAGCGCCTCTGGCCCGACATGGCCGACGCACGCGCCCGTGCTGAGGCCGCTGAACCGCGCATCGGTAATCAGCGCGACCTCCTTGCCCCACGGCAGATAGCGCAGCGCGGCAGTCAGTTGGTACGCTTCCTCCATGCCCGAACCCAACGGCCCGCGGCCCATCAGTACCAGCACATCGCCGGGGCGGACCGGGTCAGGCGTCAGGCCCTTGATGGCCGCGATGGCGTCCCGTTCGGTGGTGAACACGCGCGCCGGACCGGTCTTCCGATAGACGCCGTCGGGGTCCACGACCGACGGGTCCAGCGCGGTGCTCTTGATGACGGCGCCATCGGGCGCCAGGTTGCCGCCGAGGAAGCAGACGGTGCTCGTCAGCCCGCGCCGCGCGGCCGTATCGGGGTCCATGATGACATCGTCCGGATCGACTCCGTCCACCTCCTGCAACCGGGCGCGCATCCGGTCGCGGCGCTCGCTATGCTCCCACCGGTCGAGCTGCTCACCCAGCGTGCAGCCTTCGACCGTCCGGGCATGGAGCCGCAGCAGGCCGAGCCGCCGCAGGTGCAGCATGACCTCGGGTACACCGCCGGCCAGGAACACCTGGACCGTCGCATAACCAGTCGGTCCGTTGGGCAACACGTCCACCAGCCGCGGAACCTGCCGGTTGACTGCGGCCCAGTCTGCGGCGACGGGCCGGCGCAGGGCTGCCGCGTGCGCGATGGCCGGGACGTGCAGCAGCAGGTTCGTGCTGCCGCCGAACGCGGCGTGGACCACCATGGCATTGTGCAGCGCGTCCTCCGTGAGGATGTCGCCTGTGGTCAGGCCCGCGGTCTCCAGGTCGAGGAGCGCGCGTGCGGAGCGCCGCGCCAAGTCCAGCCAGACGGGTTGGCCCGACGGGGAGAGCGCGGAGTGCAGCAGCGACAGGCCCAGCGCCTCGGTCACGACCTGGCTCGTCGCGGCGGTGCCGAGGAACTGGCAGCCGCCGCCCGGCGAGGCGCAGGTGTGGCAGGCCAAGTCCGCGGCTTCATCCAGCGAGACGAGACCGTGCGCGAAGCGTGCGCCGACGGACTGAATCTTGCCCGCATCCTCGCCCTGCTCCGGCAGCAGCGTCACCCCGCCCGGCACGATGACCGTAGACAGCTTCCGCTGCGCAGCCAACGCCATCATCATCGCGGGCAGCCCCTTGTCGCATGTCGCGATACCCAATACCCCGCGCCGCATCGGCAGAGAGCGGATGAGCCGGCGCAGGACCAGCGCCGCGTCGTTGCGATAAGCCAGGCTGTCCATCATGCCCGGGGTGCCCTGGGTGCGGCCGTCACAGGGATCGCTCACGAAGCCGGCAAAGGGCGTCGCGCCCAGCTCCGCAATCTGCCGGGCCGCAGCCTCCACCAGCAGGCCCACCTCCCAGTGCCCGGTATGGTAGCCGAGCGCCACGGGCGTGCCATCCGGCGCTCGCACGCCGCCCTGCGTGCTCAGGATGAGGAACTCCTTCGCGCGCAGCCTGCGTGGGTCCCAGCCCATGCCGGCGTCCTGGCTTAGCCCGAAGATTTCCCCGCTCGGCGCGGTGCGCAAGTACTCTGCATCCAGTGGGAGACGGCCTATGGGGCCGCGGGCGTGGGTCGAGATATCGTAGAGGTCGTCGTCCATGTTGGCTCCATCTCTGAATTGACATCCGCTTCTAACTGCATACAATCATTGTATCACCTCCCCAGTTACCGGCAATGTTTGCGCGCCGCAAATCGGCCATTGCATGCTTGACCACCGATATATCGTCCGTTGTCGAGTACACTGATATACGGTGACGCCAGGCGGTTGACATGGTCGGTTTTCTTGCCTTCAGGAGGCCAAACAATGGTGCAATCCGGCAATGTCTCTCCGGCCACCGGCGAATGGGAATGTGTCGAGTGCGGGTACGTCGAAGAGGGCGTACAGCGTAGGAAGCCCAAGGAATGTCCTGAGTGTGGGGCTCCCGGTACGGCGTTCGAGTTCTTCGCTTATGACGAAGATGATGACGACGAATGGGAGATCGAGGACGAGGCTGACGAGGCTGACGAGGACGACAGCTTGGACTTGGACGAGGAAGACGATTATTAAGGTGCATAGGCCCTTGTGGGCGTGCTCACCGGCACGAAGCCCTATGCTACAAGTTATGCGGATAGATACTAACAGGAACAAGAAAGGGAGGCAGTATAGCCGCCGAGCTCCCGGCGGCTGTTAACTGAACACATAAGGTTGGGTGACCGCGGCCCCGGCGCTCCGGATGAGTGTCATGGGCTGTAGGGCCCGATATACATCACGCTTTCAACGCCCCTGCGACCGCAGTTTTGCGTGGTCTGCCGCCAGCGCCTTCCGACGCCGGCCGCGGCCGCGTAGCTGGCATCTATGGTCACAGGGGTTTCGTTTGGGTAGCAGTCGAAACCTGGAACAGTGAATACCAACCTCAGAGAGGGTGACAAGATGAATCCTGCAGAACTGCAAGTCGTAAGCGAGGAACCTCCCCAACAGAGCGCACAGGAGGAGCCTCCCCACCGTCGCGGCACGCGCCGCGCTGCGCTCTGGGCCGATGTGCCCGATACCCAATGGAATGACTGGCGCTGGCAGTTGAGCCACCGGCTGAACAGCCTGGAAGAGCTGAACCAGATCATCAACCTGACGCCCGAGGAAGTAGAAGGCTGCCGCAGCGCCCACTTCCGCGTGGACATCACCCCATACTTTGCGTCGCTGATCGACCCGGACGACCCGAACTGCCCGATCCGCCGGCAGGTCATCCCGACCGGCAAGGAACTGACTGCGTTCGCCGGTATGTACGAGGATTCGCTCAACGAGGACGGTCACAGCCCGGTGCCGGGCCTGGTGCATCGCTATCCCGACCGGGTGCTGATGCTGGTCACGACCCAGTGTGCGAGCTACTGCCGCTACTGCACGCGCAGCCGCATCGTCGGTGACGCAGCCGCGCAGTTCAGCCGGAGCGACTACGACCGCCAGATCGATTACATCGCGGCCACGCCGCAGATTCGCGACGTGCTGCTCTCCGGCGGTGACCCGCTGGTGCTGCCGCCGAAGCTACTGGAGGACATCTTGCGGCGGCTGCGCGCGATCGAGCACGTGGAGATCATCCGCCTCGGCAGCCGCGTGCCCGTCTTCATGCCGCAACGCATCACGCCCGAACTGGTCGCACTGCTGCGCCAGTTTCACCCGCTGTGGCTGAATATTCATTTCAACCACGCGCAGGAACTCACGCCGGAAGTGAGCCAGGCGCTCAGCCTGCTGGCCGACGCGGGCATCCCGCTCGGCGCGCAGACGGTGCTGCTGGCAGGCGTGAACGACTCGGTGGAGGTCATGAAGGAGCTGGTGCACAAGCTGGTCAAGAACCGGGTGCGGCCCTACTACCTCTACCAGTGTGACCTGGTGGAGGGCGCCGGCCACTTCCGCACGACGGTCAGCAAGGGCATCGAGATTATCGAGGGTCTGCGCGGCCACACCTCCGGCTATGCCATCCCGACCTACGTGGTGGATGCGCCCGGCGGCGGCGGCAAGATTCCGGTCATGCCGCAGTACCTCATCAGCCAGGCCCCCGGCAAGGTCGTCCTGCGTAACTTCGAGGGGTTCATCACCACCTACGATGAACCGAATGACTACAGCGGACACACGATGGCTCGGCCTGAACGCGCGGTGGCAGACACTGAACCGGGCCAGTCCGGTATATATGGCCTGCTCTCCGGCCAACGCAGCCACATCAAGCCGGAAGGCTTCGACCGCACGCACGCCCGGCTCGGCAACGTCACCTGGGACCCTGCGCCCATGACCGTGACGGTTGCGCCGGTCAACGGCAACGGCAAGCACCGGAATTGAACCGCCAAGACGCGAAGGACGCTAAGATTGACTAAGAAGGTACATCTTTGCGTACTTCGCGTCTTGGCGGTGAACTATCACCTCAGATAAATAGGACGGCAGGATGCCTCTTAACGTCGCCGTGCTGGCGAACCTCAAACGTAACGCGCCCAGGTACGAGGGCATGCCCGCAGATGCATGGGATGACCTGGATTCGGACATCACGGTCGACTCGCTCGTCGCCGCGCTGCAGGCGGGCGGCCACCGCGCGACCTTCCTGGAAGGCAACCTCTCGCTCATCGAGGAGTTGCCCAGGCTGAAGCCGGACATCTGCTTCAACATCAGCGAGGGACATTGGGGCGACAGCCGCGAGTCGCACGTGCCCGCGCTGCTAGAGATGCTGCGCCAACCCTACACGGGCAGCGGCGTGCTGACCCTGGCCCTGACGCTCGACAAGCCCATGACCAAGCGCGTGCTCGCCTTCCATGACCTGCCCACGCCGGCGTTCCAGGTGTTCGAGCGCGCGGAGGAGCCGCTGGACGGTGACCTGCGCTTTCCGCTGTTCGTCAAGCCGAGCCGGGAAGGGACGGGCATGGGCGTCAGCGGGCAGTCCGTCGTCCACGACGAGCGAGAATTGCGCGAGCAGTTGGACGAGCAACTGGCACGCTACCAGCAGCCCATCCTCGTCGAACGTTTCATTCGGGGCCGTGAGGTGACGGTCGGCGTGATTGGCAACCTGCGGCCGCCGGTTGCGCGTCGGATGCCTGACGACGAGACCGCGCGGCGCGTGATGAGCGGGCTGCACTTCCTGCCGCCATTAGAAGTCGATTTCCGCGCGTATCCCGAGACCGAGGGCGGGGTGTACACGAACCGCATGAAGACCGAGTGGGCGCACGACTTCCACTATCTCTGCCCCGCGCCGCTGGACGCCGAGCAGGTCGAGCAGCTCAACCGGCTGACCGCCGCGGTCTTCCGCGTGACCGGGTGCCGTGATGTGGCGCGCGTCGACTTCCGGCTCGATGCGGATGACGGCGACCGGCCCTATATCCTGGAGGTCAATCCGCTGCCCGGCCTCTATCCGGGGTTGAGTGACCTGGTGCTGGAAGCCGCGGCTGAGGGAACGGACTATGCGGGGCTGATTAACGCCATCCTGGATGCCGGCAGCTTGCGGTACGGGATGTGAGACCCGGGGTCAAGCGCAGAGGTCCGTGCTTACGGTGACGGGAATGGAGACGTGAACCTGCGTGCCTTGCCCGGGCGCGCTGTCAATTTCCAGCGTGCCGCCCACCTTTGCCACGCGCTCATGCATGGAGCGCAGACCCAGGTGGCCCGGATAATCCGCCGCTGGGTCAAAGCCAATGCCGTCGTCGCAGACGCCAAGCCGGAGTGTGCCGCGTTCGCAGGTCAGGCTGACTTCCAGTCGGTTGGCCTGTGCGTGCTTGATCGCTTCCTCGGTTTGGGGCATGATGCCATCATCAGCGGCGATAACAATGATGGCGATATCCGTCAGATTGGCACCGCGGGCGCGCATGGCCGTAAAA
>CAZTMA010000055.1:3086-6249 GCA_964614645.1 uncultured Anaerolineales bacterium | reverse complement strand
GCGTGCTTGAGCGCGTTCTGCAGGGCCTCCTGCGTGACACGATACAAAGCTTCTTTGACCGCCAGCGGCACCTCTGGCTCACAACAGATGCTCAGTTCAACCGTGATGCCGTGGCGCGACCTGATGGCCTCCACCTGCTTGGTAACTGCGGCCAGGAGACCCTCCATCTCCAGGGATTCGGGGCGGAGTTCAAAGATGAGGGTGCGCATCTCCCACAGCCCGCCATGCGCCAATGAGAGCGCATAGTCCAATGCCTCGCGCGCCTTGGTTCTGTCCGTGTCAAACAGGACCAGGGCCGTGTTGATGCCCAGTGAGACCCCATACAGCGCCTGCGAAACCGAGTCGTGCAGGTCACGCGCAAGGCGTTGGCGTTCCTCCAGCACCGTGCGTTGCTGCACCTCCAACACGAGCTCGGCCTGCGCCAGGCGCAGGTTCTCCTCCGCCAGCTTGCGTTTACTGATATCCTCGATAATGCTGGCAAAGCGGTGCGGCCCGGCCGGGAAAGTGCTGACGCGCTGATGCCGGTTGATGGCCCTGGCATACGTCTCGAACTCGATCGGGGTCTGTGTCGCGACAACCTGCGCGAAGCGCGGAAGATACTCTCCGATCGCCGCGGGGAAGAGCTCGCTGATGCGCCGGCCGACGATCTGTTCTCGGGTCAACCCTGTGTGGTGCGTATAGGCGTCATTGACCTCAAGCACGCGCCAGTCGACCGGCCTGCCATCCCCATCGTACAACAACTCATAGAGCGCAAAGCCTTCCACCATATTCTGAAACAGGAGGCGATACTTCGCCTCGCCGGCGCGCAGCGCTTCCTCCGCCTCCAACCACGCCGTGATATCCTTGCCAAAGGCCGCCAGCTTAACGAGCTTCCCTCCTGAGTCAAAGACAGGATGGACGTGGTTATCGTACGTCCGGCCGGCGCGCTCATCGATGAAATCCAGCGGCTGTCGCGTTTGCAGTATGACCTGGAGGTAACCCGCTCTCCGCGCAGCGACTTCGGGCGGGAAGTGATCAAACAGCAAGGTCCCGATCAACTGCTCTGGAGTGACGCCGAGCCGCCGCGCGGCTGTCCTGTTCGCGGCCAGAATGTTGCCCTGAGTGTCCAGCAGCAACGCGGACTCAGTCGAGGCATCCATGAGGGCACGAGCCGTCTCCTCGCTGGTCTGCAGGGCCTGCTGCACACGATTCCGTTCGGCAATCTCGGCGTGCAGCGCAGCATTGGCCTGCTCCAGCTCGGCGGTGCGTTTGCGCACGCGCTCCTCGAGCTCGGCGCGCGATTGAAGCAGGACGGCCTCTGCGTTACGCTGCGCTTGCATGGCCCGATTCACCAATATCAGCGCCACGAGCAGCACTACCGCCGAGAGGATAAAATGCACCCAGCCCAGGCGTTCAAAGCCACCGAGCGCATAATCCAGGATGAAGTCGAGCACGATGAAACATACAGCAAGGAGCGCGGGGAAGCCGATATTTCGAAAAGCTGTGTTTTTCACTCGCTTGCCTCCTCACGCCTGATCACTTGGGAGGCACCAGTCCGTTGCGGATGGCATAGAGCGCGGCCTGAGTGCGGCTGGTCACGCCAAGCTTGTTAAGCAGGTGGCTGACATGGGTCTTGACCGTCTGCTCACCTATTTTCAGGTCACGAGAGATCTCTTTATTGCTATCCCCTTGTGCCAGCAGCTTCAGCACCTCGGCCTCGCGATCGGTGAGAGGCTCGATTTCTCGTTCGGGAGTGCGCACCTCGCGCAGCAGGCGCGTGGCAGCCTGCGGTGAAAGTTGCACTTGCCCCTGCGCTGCCGCCTTGATGGCGCGGCAGAGTTCCCGGGCATCGGTGTCCTTGAGCAAGTAGCCGATGGCACCCGCGCGCATCGCGTCCATCACTGCGTGGTCCTCGATGACGCTGGTCAGCGCGACCACCTCAACCTCCGGCAGCTCGCGCCGAATGGCGGCCGTCGCGGTAATGCCATCCATGACCGGCATCAACAAGTCCATCAGCACGACATCGGGTTTGAGCTTGCGGGCCAGAGCCAAGGCCTCGGAGCCGTCGCGCGCCTCGCCACAAACCTCAAGTTCCGGGTCTGCTCCCAGGAACATGCGCAGTCCCTGGCGCACGACGCTGTGATCATCTACGATCAAGACCCGCACTGTCATAGGCCTCCTCATACTTTAGTGTGAGAATCTTATCACACTAAGGTCCGCTAATAAAATCACTCTTCGGCCTGTCGCATCCAACCATGTATCAACTTATACTGCTGCTAGTGACGGTGTGTTTTGCGACCGCCACGTGATCCGTTTGTATTGCGGCCGCCACAACTATTCTACCACATGTCTTTGAAAGTTGCAGAAGTTGCAGCCCTGGCATTCGAGGCTGATGTGATTCGACTCCTGATTGTTGAAGGCCAACCTGGCGTGCGCCAGGGTCTGATGATGCGCCTTGCTGCGGAGCGGGATTTCACGGTGATTGGTGAGGCTCCGGACTGGCAAGCGGCGCAGGCCCTGGCCACCACACTGCAACCGGATGTGGTACTCATCGATACCGATGCACCACACCTGAACGGTGTCGTGATGGCAAAGGCCTTGCGGTCGCTCTGCCCGCAGGTCGCCGTCATCATGTTGGGCCTTTACGATAACACGTGTGCGCGGAAGATCGCTGCGGACGCGGGCGCCGCAGCCTTCATCGCGAAGTCCCTGCCAGCGGATGCCTTATTAGGTGCGATTCGCGATGCATTTCAAACGCAGAGCATCGGGCGTAGAGGAGGTCGAGGTATTGTCGAATAACGTCGCCGGTTCGTTCCCTGTTTCTGGTGGTTCAGACCCGACCACCACGAGAGTTCATAAGGAGGAAGCCATGTCTTGGCGCAGAATACTGCATGTCCTGGTGCTGGTCTGTTTCACGGTTTCTTTGATGTTTGCCGGCAGCGCCCCTGTCAACGCGAAGGTGCAGGGCCCGGATGAAAGCGGCAAAGGAACCAAGTACGTAGAGAAGCTCCAGAAGGCCAAAGAGAAGAAGGAAAAGAAGATCAAGCAGAAGGACCGCGAGAACGCGGCAGCCAAGGCGTATCAGAGGGGCAGGCTGAACCCACTGATGCTCGTCGAGCCGCAGGCGGCCGGAGCCGCCGGTGTAGCCGGTGTCGCTGCAGCAGCCGCGCTGATCGGCAACACG
>CAZTMA010000055.1:0-2986 GCA_964614645.1 uncultured Anaerolineales bacterium | reverse complement strand
CGGAGCCGCCGGTGTAGCCGGTGTCGCTGCAGCAGCCGCGCTGATCGGCAACACGTCCCACTACTTCAGCCACCCGAACTATGCCAACAGCCCCCTGCCGGTTGTAAGTGGTACTGAGACCCCGTTCGGGAATCCTCGCCTGGACCGGCAGTACGCGACCGATCTCGCGTCTGATGTCTTCGTGGTCCTTCAGGGGTCCGCGCTGCCTGACGGGTTCTTGACAGCATTCGAAATGTGGAACCAGGCTGTGGCAGATGCAAACGGCCAGGTTTCGGCTGGACGCGAGTTTCACGCCTACGTCCTGCGCCCGGCCGGCGTTGGGAATCTCTACACGGTCGTGTTCGACAGCGGCCTCCTGACCGTGCCCCCGGTGACGACAGCGGGCGTCAGCGAGCTCGCCTCGTTCGGCGTAGCGAACCTGGCCGTCAAGGCGGGCGACGTACTGGCCTTCTATGGCCAGGGCATCCCCCTCGATATCGCGGGGGCTGACTTCGTCAGTGTCGCAACCGTGCCGGCGCCGCCGCTGCAGGACTCGGTCATCGAGCTCGGCGCAGGCCTGTACCCGGCTAATGTGGCGCCACGTGCATACTCCTTCGGCGCGCAGGTCATCCCTGAGACCAGCATCACAGTCTCCGGCGGGATTCAGAAATTCAAGGACCCCCTGCCGGGCCTTTCGGTCGCTGTGCCTGATACAACCACCTATCCGGGGAGCGATTACTACGAGATCGCGGTCGTCGAATACACCCAGCAAATGCATGCGGACCTGCCTGCGACGACGCTGCGCGGCTACGTGCAGTTGGAGACTGCTGTCGTCACGGGTAGCCACTACGATCTGGGCAACGGCTACTTTGCTGTCACGACGCCACAGTATCTCGGGGCATCGATCGTGGCGCAGAAGGACAGACCGGTCCGGATCAAGTTCTACAACCTGTTGCCCACCGGCGCGGGCGGGAACCTTTTCATTCCGGTCGATACCACCGTCATGGGCTCGGGCAAGACAGCGGATGGGAACACGACATACATGACCGAGCCCGATCCCCAAAATCCGGTGTGCAGCACGACGGACCCCATCGCCAAGGCGGACCTCGTTGCGAATGGCACCTGCTACGCTGAGAACCGCGCTACGCTGCATCTGCACGGCGGCGTCTCGCCCTGGATCTCGGACGGTACGCCGCACCAGTGGATCACACCGGCCGGGGAGGTTACGGGCTACCCCGAGGGTGTCAGCGTGCGACCGGTGCCTGACATGGGCGATTCGGGCGCCAAGAACGATGGCGTCATGACCTTCTACTACACCAACCAGCAGAGCGCCCGGTTGATGTTCTACCACGACCATGCCTGGGGCATCACCCGCCTGAACGTTTACGTGGGCGAGGCCGCAGCTTACATCATCACCGACCCGACCGAGCAGGCCTTGGTCGACGGTAACATCATCCCCGGCGCGGATGCCACCATCCCGCTCGTCATCCAGGACAAGACCTTCGTACCTGACCCTGCACAGCTTGCCGAGCAGGACGAGACCTGGGACACGGCTAGTTGGGGGGGCGAGGGCAACCTGTGGGTGCCCCACGTCTACTCCCCCGCGCAAAACCCGGGCGATGCTTCCGGCGTCAACCAGTATGGCCGGTGGGCCTACGGCCCCTGGTTCTGGCCGCCCACCAACAACGTCGACTACGGGCCGATCAACAACCCGTACTTTGACCCGACCTGCAACCCGGATGCGGGTTGGTGCGAGCCTCCGCTGATGCCGGGTGTGCCCTTCGTCTCGATGGGCATGGAGTCGTTCAACGACACGCCCGTGGTGAACGGCACGGCCTACCCGACCCTGACCGTGGACCCGAAGGCCTACCGCTTCCGCATCCTGAACGCGGCCAACGACCGGTTCTTCAATCTATCGCTGTACAAGGCCGTGGATGCCGACGGAAACCTGTGCGACCCTGTCGTCAATCCCACCCCGGTGGCCGAGCGCACGGGCGTGGCCTGCACCGAGGTCGCGCTGAATCCGGCTGAGGTCGCGGCCGCGCTGACCGACGGCACGGTCTTCCCGACCCCCGTCGCGGGCACCGAGGGCCCGGACTGGATCGCGATCGGCACCGAGGGCGGGTTCCTGCCTTCGCCGGTCGTCGTGCCGGCCCAACCGACCACCTGGGTCAACGACCCAACGGTGTTCAACGCGGGCAACGTGGACCAGCACTCGCTGCTGACCGCGCCGGCCGAGCGCCACGACGTCATCGTGGACTTCTCGCAGTACGCCGGCCAGACGCTGATCCTGTACAACGATGCGCCCGCAGCCTTTCCCGCGCGTGACCCGCGCTACGACTACTACACGGGCAACGCAGACTACCGGGACACCGGCGGCGCGAGCGCGACGCTCCCGGGCTACGGCCCGAACACCCGCACGATCATGCAGATCAAGGTAAACGCCGGCACGCCTGAGCCGTTCGACTTGGCCGCGCTGCAGACTGCCTTCAAGGCTGTCGGCCTCGGCGGGCAGGGCGTGTTCGAAAACGGGCAGCACCCGATCATCGTAGGGCAGGGCGAGTACAACGACGCCTATGGCACGTCCTTCCCGACCAATGGCCCCCTGAACGGGACCGTGCAAATCTACGACACCGCGCTGACCTTCCACACTCTGGATACAACAGTTGGCACGCTCAGCATGGACCTCAAGCCCAAGATGATCCAGGACGAGATGGGCGAGGCCTTCGAGCAGGAATACGGGCGCATGAGCGGCTTCCTGGGGGTGGAGACACCGAACGCCCAGGCCGGCCTGCAAAACATGATCCTGCACCCGTACACCTACCCGCCGGATGAGGTGCTCGACGGTATCGAAAACCAGCTGGCGCCAGGTGTCGAAGTCGCCCCCATCGCGGTGGCGAACGACGGCACGCAGATCTGGAAGTTCACGCACAACGGCGTGGACACGCACCCGATCCACTTCCACCTGTACGACGTGCAGTTGCTCAACCGGGTGGGCTGGGACGGC
>CAZTMA010000054.1:17569-30979 GCA_964614645.1 uncultured Anaerolineales bacterium | reverse complement strand
CGGCCACCCACATCGTTGGGATCGGCGCACAGGATGCCATCCTGACTCCGGCGAAATCCAGCAGTTCAGCGACAGCGCATGGATCATCAGCGGCATCCCGCTCAGCATCAATAGAGAGTGAGGCTCCGCAGGCCGGTGTACGGTCGGCGGAGCTTTTTTGTCCGCCCCTTCATCTTTCGTCCCCGTTGTGCTATACTCGTCTCGCTGATGTAGGTGGGAAAGGAGACACATATGGGTCACCGCACCCTGTCGCTTGCCCTCATCTGGCGGGCGCTCTTCCTCGACGCGGACGCCTATGAGGATCTGCGCGACGATGACAATCCGTTTGTCGAGGGGCTGTATCTCGTTGCCCTGCTCGGCGTGGTGACGGCCCTGCTCAATCTGATCGGCCAGGTGCTGCACTGGGCCAGCGTTCCGAGCATGTCCGCCATCGAGGCGATCGTGCTGCGCGGCCTGCAGCAGCAGGCCTGGTGGCCCTCCGTCGCCAACAATCCTGCTGCAATCCAATCCTTTACTGACAACTGGGACCTCGGTTGGCGCTTCATTCCGGCCCTGTTCGGCGCGCCGGACCCCCTCCGGGGCGCCCTGAATGTCGTCATCTGGCCGTTTACGGGCGTATTGAGCTGGTTTATCTACGGCACCCTGGCGTACCTGTTTGGACGCCTGTTGGGCGGCCGCGGCACGCTCAACCAGATGCTCGGCACGACGGCGCTGGCGCTGACCCCGTGGGTTTTTCACGGGCTGGAGTTCATCCCCTACGTCGCTATCGGAGGCGCAGTCGCTACCTGGCAGCTCATCCTGCGCTACAAGGCGGTGCGCACCGCGCACGGGCTGCCGTGGGGCCGCGCTGTAGCAGCGACAGCCTTGCCTTACCTGGTCTACCTGCTGCTGTGGGCGCTGGTGTTGGCCTTCTCCGCGCCGTTGATGGCGCTTCTGACCGCGCTGCTGGCAGGGAGGTGAACGATGAGCGTACCTGAAACCCCACAAACGCCCGTCACCCCGGAGCCTGCCGGCAACGCGCCGATCGCTGTCCCGCCTGCGCGGCGGTGGCCGCTGCAGGAGTGGTTCAGCAGCCTGTGGGATGCCGCGCGGCTGCACACCCCGGCCTATACGGGTCTGGCCGGACGCTATGACGCCTTCCTGCAGGGGTTCGTGATCGTGCTGATCGTTAGCCTCCTCGCGGGCGTGCCGGGCTTCGTCGGCGAGCTCATGGCCGGGTTGCAGCCCGCTCCGGCGAGTGAAACCGCGGAGACGAGCGCCGCGCTGCGCGAGATGTTGGAGGCCGCAGGCCCGTGGATGGCCCGCCTGGGGCTGCCGGCGGACACCCAGGCCGGAGTTGCGAACGAAGTGGCCAATGCCTTCGACCTGGCCCTACAGGTGCGCCAGGAGGTGGACGAGCTGCCTACCAGGCTGCCACGGCCGGTGGGCCGCGTGCTGGAGGCGCTGGGCAACTGGCTGTCGCAGCCGTTCGGCAGTGCCCACCTGCCGCTGGCAGTTGCCAGCGTGGGCGCCTGGCTGGGCTATGGCGTCTGGGTCATGCTCGCCGCCAGGATGCTCGGCGGCCGCGGCTCGCTCCACGGCTTCTTCGGTGCGACTGCGTTGTATGCCGTCCCGCATATGCTGGACCTGCTGCGCTGGTTGCCGTTCGTCGGCGCCATTCTCGGTGTCATCGCCTACGTCTGGGGCGTGGTCATCTACATCAAGGCCACGCAGGCCAGCCACGGCCTGTCGTTTGAGCGCGCCCTGATCGCCGTCCTGGCGCCGCTGGCGCTGGCCGCGCTGCTGGTCGTCGGCGTGCTCTCGGTGCTGTCGGGCATCGCCTGGCTTCGCAGCTAATATCGGATGGGAACGGAATGCCTGAGTTTCTGAAATTGCGGACGGCCGAAGAGGCGTGGGAGATTTTCCTGCGTCATTTCCAGCCTGCGCCCGTGCATGAGACGTGTGGGCTGGCCGGTGCGTTGGATCGGGTGCTGGCGGAGGATGTGACCGCGCCTCACCCGCTGCCGGTGTTCAGCCGGAGCACAGTGGATGGTTATGCGGTGCGCGCCGTAGACACCCACGGCGCCTCGTCAGGCGCGCCGGCCTACCTGGATGTGGTGGCGGAAGTCGCGATGGGGTCCGCGGCTGATTTCGAGCTCAGCCCCGGCGAGGCAGCCCTGGTGCATACCGGCGGCATGATTCCGCCGGGCGCGGATGCCGTCGTGATGCTCGAAAACACCAACCGGCTGGCCGCGCCGATGTTCGGTAGCCCCGCGCGCCAGCCCGGCTTTTCGGCCTTCGGTATCGAGGTCTACCGGCCCGCGGCGGAAGGCGAGGCGGTCATCCAACCGGGTGAGGATGTCGCGGCGGGGGACGTCGTCCTGCGCGCGGGACAGGTCCTGCGGCCCCAGGATATCGGCGGGCTGGCCGCGCTCGGCGTGACGCGTGTGCCGATCATCCGCGAGCCGCGCGTTGCCATCGTCAGCCAGGGCGACGAGGTGGTGCCACCTGAGCAGGAACCCGGGCCGGGCCAGGTGCGCGACATCAACAGCTACACGCTCGCCGCGCTGGTGCAGCGCGCGGGCGGCATCCCTATCAATTATCCCATCGTGCCCGACGAGCAGGATGCGCTCGATCGCGCCGTGCGCCGCGGGTGGGAGGAAGCCGACATCGTGGTCATTACCGCGGGCAGTTCCGTCAGCTACCGCGACCTGACTGCGGCGGCCATCAACAAGACGGGGCAGCCAGGGGTGCTGGTGCACGGGGTTGCGATCCGGCCGGGCAAGCCGACCATCCTCGCCATGTGCGATGGCAAACCGGTGTTCGGCCTGCCGGGCAACCCGGTCTCCTGCATCAACATCTTCCTGCACTTCGTCAAACCGGCGATTTTGATGTGCCTGGCTGCGCGGCCCGCGCCGGCCCGGACAACGCGCGCGCGGCTGGCCCGCAACATCCCCGCAGGCAGCGGCCGCGCAGATTTCGTGCGCGTGCGGCTTGAGGAGCGCGAAGGTGAGACGTTGGCCGTGCCCGTGTTCGGGAAATCCAACCTGATTTTCACGCTGGTCCGGTCCGAGGGAATTGTCGAAGTTCCTCTCAATAGCAACGGCCTGCCCGCGGGCGACGAGGTGACGGTCGTACTGGACTGAGAGTCATGCAGGGTGGACCATCTCGAATAGCCGAATCGCGGCCACGCCTAAACGGATAGAGTCGGAACTGTCCATCCGGTTATTCGAGGTCTATGTCCGAAACTCAGGATGACTGCCGTTCCACGATGCACCACGGCCGCGCTTAACGCGAAGAACGGTGTGGGGATACTCCCCACACCGTTATCAGGAACGTCTATGCAGGCGTCGCCCTGAGGCGCGTTGGCCTAGAGGCCCTTGCTCTTCCGATGGTGCGCGATCGTGCGGCTGATGAGGTCTTCTTCCTCATCTTCCTCGAACTCCCACACCTTGGCCTTCTTATTGCGCCGCTCGCGTCTGCGGTCCCCGCTGTCCTTGCTTGCTTCCTGGAAAGCCAGCTCGAAGGGCGAGAGGAAAGCTTCCTCACCGGGGATCTCAACCGGTGCTTCCTCAACCTGAGAGGCGGCTGCCTGACCCCGTGCGGCGCGCGGCGCCGGCTCGGGAGCCGGAGGCAGCAGTTCCTTCATGCTGAGATCGACCCGGCCGCGGCGACGGTCAATGCCGAGCACCTGGACCTGGATTTCGTCTCCGATGTTGACGACGTCTTCCGGTTTTTCGACGAAGCCGCGACCCATTTCCTTGACGTGCAACATGCCGTCGCGGCCGACGCCGATATCCACAAAGGCGCCGTAACGTTCGAGGCGTGTGACCTTGCCGGTCACAATCGCGCCTTCTTCGAGGTCACGCAGCGTGAGAGTGCCCGGTTCCACCATGGTCAGGCTGATTCGGTTCTTTTCCCGATCCAGCTCTTTGACCCAGACGCGAACCTTGTCGCCCTCATTGACTACGTCGGACGCTTTGGCAACACGGCCTTGCGCCATTTCGGAGACGTGGACGAGTCCATCGCGACCCACGCCAATGTCCACAAAGGCACCGAAATCGGTAACCCGCTTGACGACGCCCTCAACTTCTTGCCCCACCGCCAGCGTCTTTACGACCTTGCGCGGTGCAATGTTGAGAGTGCTTGCTTCCTGCCCCACGACTTCCTGACTCCTTAGGAAAATAGAAAACTTTGTGCTGCCGAACAGCACTAAGGCGGCATTATACTAGTCTTGGAATCTAGTGTCAAACCAGGCGTAAGCGTTATCGTAGCCTGCATTACGGACGAGTGTTTGCCCATCCGTTATGGCTCAGCTATAATGGCAGCCGGTGCAGCCGCGCAGGCATGCCTGCCGCTGCACGAAGGATTGGAGGATGTGATGACCGAGCAGCAGGCCCTGGACCTGATCAGGGCGCTACTAAAGGCCCGGGACGAGCCGGAAGTGACACGGCTCGTCAGCCAGAACCTGCCTTCGCTGGATGGCACGTTTTTTACGACTGCTGAGGCTGCAGCGCGCCGCCTGGAGCTGGACGGCAAGGCCCCGGCCGCATCTGCGCTGCGCGCGCTGACGGATCGCATGTTGCGGATGAAGACGCTGATTTGAACAGAAGTGTGAATTGCTATGAGTGACCAAGTCAAAGTCCTGCTATCGTATGACATTCGACCCGGCCACGAGAACGCCTACCGGCGCTTCGTGATGGAGGAGTTCCTGCCGAAGGCACAGGAGCTGGGCCTGATGCCGACGGATGCCTGGCACACAGCCTATGGCAATTACCCTAACCGGCTGCTCGGCTTCGTGGCCGACAGCGCCGACGCCGCGCGCACGGCGCTCCAGGCGGACGAGTGGCAGGCCCTCATCCACCGGCTGGAAGGCTATGCGGGCAGCCTGACCCAAAGGCTCGTGCCTTACCGCGGCGGATTTCAGTGGTGAAGTGACCTCACCCCCCCGGCCCCCTCTCCTGACCGGCTGAACCGGTCAGGAGAGGGGGAGGATTGAGTGTGGACCTCCCCCTCTCCTGAGCATCAGAGTCGCAAACTCTGATGCTCAGGAGAGGGGGCCGGGGGGTGAGGCCAATCGCCGGAACGCCTCAGGCGACGGCCCCTCTGCCAGCCGCCGGCGGATGGCGGCTGCACATTCCTCCGGGCTGAGCACGGAGGTGTCGACCTCCAGGTCGTAGATGCCTGGTTTGTGGACTTCCTGCTGCCACAAATGAATGGGCGGGGGCACATGGGTAGGGTCTTGCGTCCAGCCCGTGGCATGCCGCCGCTGCATGATTACCTCGATGGGACAGCGCACCCCTACGAACAGCACCGGCAAACCAGCCAGCCGCCGGGCACACTCCGGCAGAATCCCCAGAGGCGCCGAGTAAGCATCGTGGTGGTCCACATCTGCCACGACGTTCAGCCCCAACCGGCTGTGGGCTGCGATGGATTCGTACAGCGCCAGGTAGAGCACGCGCACCAGCGGTTCGAGCGCGGGGACCTCGCCGCCGGGCCGCAGCCCGATTCCCGGCTGATAGCGCGGCGGCGTCATCGCCATGAAGCCGTCCACCCCCAGGTTCATCCACACCCCTTCGAACGTCTCCTGAATCGCCGCGACGATGCTCGACTTGCCGGAGCGCGGCGCGCCGTTGAGGATCACGATGTGGCCGGGTGTCGTGCCTTCGGTCATGGAGACCTCCTGTCACCTGTCTAGCCGTTCGTTCGGTAGTCTGCCAGCACGGCATCGACCGACCGCCGGGCGGCTGCGACGCCTGCCGGATTGGTGTGCAGGTAATAGGGTCTGCCGGGTTCGCGGACGGTCTATCCGGCCGGCAGCGAAGGGCGCGGCCGCAGGGAGACGATCCTTGTGGTCGCCCTCTCGCAGACCGGTTCAACCTGCGTAGGGCAGGCGTACCACTTCCTCGACGATCTCTCCCTCGCGCTCGTGCTGGGCAATCAGGTCGGCCAGGAAGGTGCGCGTGTGCTCGATCCGGGTGGCATTATCGCCCGCCGGCAGATGACCCGGCATGCCGTTCATCTGGCCCAGCGAACCGATGGGAGCCATAAGCGCGTTGACCTCGCGGTAGGTCTGGCGGATCATGCCGAGGTTGACGCACGCCAGCCGGTTCATCAGGTCCTCCCAGGCGAGACAGACGTCGGGATTCGCATGGTTGTGGATGCGCAGCGCCACCTGCGCCGCGGGCGAGCGCCCCAGGTTCGGCGGCACGACCTCGTTCACCTGTTTGCCGGCAATGGCGAAGAAGTAGCTCGCCATCGGGTTGACGAGCCGCTGGATGCGCGGCCACACGCTGTCGGCCTCCTGCGCCAGCCCGAAGAAGGCCAGGTAGTACGGGATGGCCTCGCTGTAGTTCCCGGTGACGAAGGCATGGCCCGCCTTCACGGAGCAGTAGCTGGTCAGGTACCACTTGAGGTCATCGAACCCGGCTCGAGGCTGCCCGGTCCTGAGCAGTTCCAACTGGACGCGCGCCGCCTGGAGATAACGATGGGCGCTGCCCGCAAAGTCCTTTTGGCGCAGGTCCGAGGCCTGCTTGAAGAGGTCCTCTGCAGTCATCACGGTGAGCGGCTCGCCGACGGGCAGCGGCGTCCGTGTCACGTTGGTCGTTGCCAGGAGCAGCTCCTCCTGCTGCATCAGCCGGGTAATCTGGCACGGCGCCACGCAGTAGGTGTCGCCGCAGGCCGCGATCATCTCGCGCTCCACCAGCCGGTCACACAGCAGATGCGCCGTGGCCGAACCGGCATCAAAGCCGTAGAGCACGGGCGCCAGCTGTTCAGGGTACACGGGCAGGCCACCCTCGACCAGCCGCCAGACATACGCGGCGTCGCAGTCCTGTGCCAGCCGCTCCAACCCCAGCGCATCGGTGTCCCGGAGCGGTGCATCGCCGGCCGCGTGGTGGCCGGCAAAGGTAAGCGCGCCACTCATGATGAGCAGTCGCATGACATCCGCGACCGAAATCTTCTGGGTGAGGGCGTTTTCTCCGTCGTAGCGGTCCTTGAGGATATCAGCGGCCGCGTTGAGCGAGATGGCCTCCGGCTCGTCATGCAGCGTGGTGAGAAAGTCGGCCAGCACCTGGCGCCGCGCGCTCGGCTCGACCATGCGCAGCCCGGCCTCACGGAGGAAGCTGCGATAGCGCTGGCCCATGTCCGCGACGGGCTTGGTGACCGGCGGAGGCGGCAGCGCGTCCGCCGCGGGCGCAGGCGATGCGCCATCCGCAGGGGATGCAGGCGGCTCTGCCGGCTCTGTGCTGGCCGGGGCCGGGATCACGCGCGGCTCGCGGCGCAGGCTGATATAGAGCTGCATCCCCTGGTCCTGGATCGCAACCAGGTCCTGGTGGGCTTCGAGGAACGCGCGAAACTGCTGGTAGCCGTAGTTGGTCTCGTTGAACGAGGAATCCAGCCCCAGCATGATTTGTTTCAGCCGGCCGGCGAACACCGGTGACTCGCCCTTCTGCTCCGCGGCAAGCAGTGCACGGTGCAGCAGGTCGCGCGGATCAGGCAATTGGAGCTCGTCAGCGATATCGCTGATTTCCTCCGCGACAAGCGTCTCGTAGAAGATGAACTCGTCGCACGCGCGGCGCAGCAGGTCGCTCGTAGCCGCGTGCAGGCCGATGCCGATGGTGTACTTGCCGTAGTCGCGCAGTTTGTGAATCAGCTCGGTAAAGTCGCTGTCGCCGGAGACGATGGCAAATACATCGATCT
Organism: uncultured Anaerolineales bacterium; assembly: GCA_964614645.1. Classification (GTDB taxonomy): domain Bacteria; phylum Chloroflexota; class Anaerolineae; order CG2-30-64-16; family CG2-30-64-16; genus MWBF01. The sequence continues at coordinate 23,299 of CAZTMA010000054.1, read as the reverse complement.
GCGGGCGCGTGAACACCGTTTCCATCGCATCGATGGCCAGGCGCACGTCGGCCCGGTTCTTGTGCTGCACGCCCACCGAGTAAAGCTGGAACAGGTCGATGCCGTTTTCCAGCATGGGGCGGCGATAGCGGTGAAAGCGGCCCCAATCGCCATAGGCCCGCTTGATGAGCAGCCGCCCGCGCGAGCGCAGCAGGTCCATGACGGTGTTGACATCGAAATCACCGAGATTGGCCTCCGCAGAGGTCGCCACGTTTTCAAAGTCCATAAATACCGCCATTTGCGGTCCATCCAGGCGCATTTCCATTTTGGCACTCTTTTTAAGGTCATGCAGGCGCCCGTTTTTGCGGCGCCAGGGTAGTCCCGGTTTGTAGTGGGCGCTTCAGCGCCACGAAGTGTGCAAGGGCGCTGAAGCGCTTGCTGCAAACAGACGGGCATCCTATTTGTCGGTAAACTTCGGTTGGCGTTTCTGCACGAAGGCCTGAATGCCCTCGGCCATGTCGTGGCTGCCGATGAGCGTGCCCATCTGCGCAAGCTCGTATTGCAGTCCTTCCTCCAGGGGCATCTGCGTGCCCTCCACGACCGCGCGCAGGATCGCCTCGTTGGTCAGACGGCTCTTGGCGGCGATCTTCTTCGCGAGGTCCATCGCCTCGACGAGCACCTGGTCCACGGGCACGACCTTGTTCACCAAGCCCAGCCGGAAGGCTTCCTGCGCGTCAATCTTGTCGCCGGTCAGGATAAGTTCGATGCCCTTGCCGATACCGATGAGGCGCGGAAGCCGCTGCGTGCCGCCCCAGCCGGGAATCAGTCCCAGGTTGGACTCGGTGCTGCCGACACGCGCCCGGTCCGACAGGACGCGGATGTGGCAGGCCATTGCGAGTTCCAGCCCGCCGCCCAGCGCGAGTGCATTGATAGCTGCAATGACCGGCTTGACCGAGTTTTCGATCCGGTTGCAGAGCTGCTGACCGGTCTGCATGACTTTGAGGGCGTCTTCGGCCTGGGCGTCCTCGCCGACCAGGGTCTCGGCGGCCTCCTTCAGGTCCAGCCCCGCAACAAACGCCAATTGCCCCGCGCCGGTTATGACGATGACTTTGACTTCATCATCAGCAAAAAGCTCATCCAGGGCGCAGTCCAGCTCAGCCAGCGTCGCCATGTTAAGGGCGTTGGCGGGCGGATGGTCGATGGTCAACAAGCCGACCCGGTCCTCAACCGTGATTTTCAGGTTCACGTATTCTGCCATGCTTCACTCCTTCCGGCCACTCACGCGTATTCGTGGAAGCCGCGGCCCGTCTTAATGCCGAGATGCCCCGCACGCACCTTGTTGCGCAGCAGCCGCGCGGGCCGGAACCGCTCGCCGTACTGCGCGTACAGGGCCTGTAGCTCCGCCAGGATGGCGTCCAGCCCGATTTCGTCTGCAATGGCCAAAGGGCCCTTGCGATCGCCGCCGTAGGTCATGCCCAGGCCGGCGACGCAGGCCAGGTCGATGTCGGACGGCGATGCGATGTGCTCCTGCAGTGCGATGGCAGCTTCATTAATAAGAGGATACATGCAGCGTTCGACCGTAAAGCGGCTGTCCGCGCTGCGCAGGTCGGCGGCCATCTCTGCGATAGGCGCATCTTCTTCGCCGCCGTAGCCGTAGACCCCCTTGCCCGTCTTCTCGCCCAGCCGTCCGGCTTGGAGCAGACGGCCCATCAACTGCGGCGGGACCATGCGCGGGCCGTACTCGCCGTGCATCTCTGCCAGGGCATGGGCGCCGACATCGAGACTGATCGTGTCCAGCAGGGTGAACGCGCCCATCGGCATGCCGAACGCGCGCAGCGCCGCGTCGATCTCAGGCGCGGTCGCCGCACCTTCCTGCAGGCAGAGCGTCGCCTCGATGAGAAAAGGGCCCAGCAGCCGGTTGACCAGGAAGCCGGCACACTCCTGCACGACGATGGGCAGCTTGCGCAGCGACTCCGCGAACATGATAACGTCATCGACCGTCTCCTGGGTTGTCTCCAGGCCGGGGATGACTTCAACCAGCTTCATCACGTGGGCGGGGTTGAAGAAGTGGACGCCGATGACTTTGCCGGGTCGCCGCGTGGCCGCAGCCATCTCGCTGATGGAGAGCGCCGAGGTGTTGCTGCCGAAGATGGTCGTCTCGGGGCAGGCCGCATCCAGTTCGCTGAGCACCTGCTTCTTGACCGCCATCTGCTCCGGCACGGCCTCGATGACGATGTCTACATCGCCAAAGCCGTCATAGGTCAGCGCCGGCTCGACCAGCGAGAGCTTGCTCTCCATCTCGCCCGCGCTCATCTTGCCCTTGTCGACGCGGCCCTGGTAGATGCGGCGGACGGTGTGCATGCCCCGGTCAAGCATGGCCGGGTCCACGTCCTTCAGGATGACCGGCAGGCCGCTGTAGCTGATGACCTGGGCAATCTCCCCGCCCATCGTCCCCGCGCCGACAACCGCGGCCTTGAAGATATACATGCGCCCCTCCTGCCAGATTGCAGATTACAAACTGAAGATTGAAGATTGCTGAATGTACGGCGCAAGAATCTTCAATCTGTAATCTTCAATCTTCAATCCGTTCCACAACCATCGCCGCGCCCTGGCCGCCGCCGACGCAGAGGGTGGCGGCGCCATAGCGCGCGGCGCGCCGCCGCATCTCGTGCAGCAGCGACACGACGATGCGCGCGCCCGACTGGCCGACCGGGTGGCCGAGCGCAATCGCGCCGCCGTTGACGTTCGTCTTGTCCGGGTCCCAGCCGTGACCGTCGGCAATCATCTGCTTTTCGACGGCCAGCACCTGCGCGGCAAAGGCCTCGTTGATTTCCACCAGGTCAAGCTGGTCGTAACGCAGGCCCGCCCGCTTGAGTGCCTTCGGTAGCGCGGTCGCGGGGCCGATGCCCATGTAGGCCGGGTCCACGCCCGTCACGCCGAACCCGAGGATGCGCGCCACCGGCTGCAGCCCGAGCTGCGCGGCGCGCTCGGCGGTGGAGACGAGCATGGCTGCCGCGCCATCGTTCATGGAGCAGGCGTTGGCCGGTGTGACCGTACCGCCCTCCTTGAACACGGTCGGATACAGCGCCGCCTTCTGGATGGTCAGCCCTGCGTTGATGCTCTCGTCCTGCAGGATGACGTCCGTGGCGACCTCCTGGCCCGCCACTCGCTTGGCGACCTCCACCGGCACGATTTCTTCGCGGAATTTGCCCATGCGCGTTGCCATGAACGCCCGTTTGTGGCTCTGCACCGCATAGGCGTCCTGCTGCTCGCGTGTGACGCTGTAACGTTCCGCCAAGTTCTCCGCGGTGGCGCCCATGATGAGGTTGCACGTCGGGTCGGTCAGCCCTTCCCACAGCGCGTCGGTGAATTCGGTGTGGCGCAGCTTCAGGCCCCAGCGCGCGCCCTTGACGATGTAGGGGATGGCGCTCATGTTCTCCGTGCCGCCCACGAGATACAACGAGCCATCGTCGCTCTGGATGGCATTGAATGCGTTGTGGATGGCCTGCATCGCGGAGGCACAGTTGCGCTGGACGGTGTAAGCGGGGACGTGATGCGGGATGCCGGCATAGATGGCGGAGACACGGGCAATGTTGGAGGCTTCGGAAGGCTGGCCGATGTTGCCGAAAATGACCTCGTCCAGCTCGCCCCCGTCCACCCGTGCATCCGTGAGGATACGCTGCATGACTATCTTCGCGAGGTCGTAGGCGGGAACGGTCTTGAAGGCCCCGCCAAAGCTGCCGTTGGCGGTTCGCAGGGGGTGCGAGATGACGACTTCCTTCATGCCTCTTCCTTGTGCGCATGGGCCGCGTGGCGTGCTGCTCAGGGCTGCTGACGGGCAGCCAGCGGCTGACCCTTGGTCAGCGGCCGTCCAGGGGACAGCGAGCGACTGCGCGTCAGTATAGCCTACTGCGTGAGAGGGTGTCAATTGCCGTGCCGCACGCGGGTAGTCACAATATATAAGGAATCGAGGCTCCAGTCTTCTGCCGCCGCTCAAGAGGGTGTTTCAGGCCTTTGCGTCGCCGGAGGGCGCGAGGATGACCTGCACGCCCAACTGGCTCAACTGCAGGCGCCAGCTCGCGGGCAGGCCATTGTCACTGATGAGCTTGTGGACGGCGGTCAGCGGTGCGACCTGGATAGTCGCTTCCCGGTCGAAGCAGGCATGGTCCGCCAGGAGGATGACTTCGCGGGCCGAGCGCAGCATGGCCTGCTTGACGGTGACTTCGGGGATGTCGGTGTGGGAGAGGCCAAACGCCAGGCTGATGCCGGTAACGGTCAGCAAGAGTTTATCAGCGCGAAGCGTCGCCAGCGCGGTTTCTGCGGTCGGCCCAACCAACACCTCGGTGCCGCGGCGCAGTACCCCGCCGGTGGATACCAGGGTCACGTTCTGCGCGGGGACGAGCCCTTCCCAGAGACGGCGGGCATTGCTGACCACTGTGATTTGGCCCCGCTCGGCGAGTTCTTCGGCCAGATATCCTGCCAGCGGACCGGCATCCACTATGACCACCTCGCCGGGCTGCACGAGTTGCGCCGCGCAGCGGGCAATCTCACGGCGGCGCAGCTCCAGCTCTTCGCGGAAGGTCTGCTCCATGTCGAGCACAGCAATCGTGATGCCCAGCGGTTCTGCATATGCGGTCATGGCCGCAAGCAGATTGCGATACCACTCGTGCTCCAGGTAGCGCACGAGCACCCCGACCTGGTGCGGCAGCCGCGTGGCCGGAGTGCATTCGGCCATCTGCGAGACCAGCGGCAAAGCCAACCGTTCGGCGGCTACATCCGCGCGCATGCGCCATCCACCCACCTCGCGGCGGTAGAACTGGGGCAGCGTCTCACGCGTGAGCACCGCGACTGGCGCGATGATGTGCAGGGGCAGGTTCACGCCGTTGTACGCCAGGATCGCAGCCTGGACGAGCGCCGGCCCGATGAGCTCGGGAAACATGGCAAGGCCGACCTTGCAATAGTTCTGCGCGGCGGGCTCCTCCATCAGCGCATCGCGCAGCGTGTCGCCTTCGAGGCCGAAGGAGTTCACGAGGATGCGCTCCGGCGGGAGGCCGAGTTCCCGGCAGGCCCGTATAGCGCCCCACGCGTTGCTGTCGTTGATGGCGAAGATGACGTTGATGTCCGGCCGCTGCGTCAGGGCATTGCGCGTCAACTGGTAGGAGCGATCGGCATGGCCCTGGGGGTTGAGGGAAAGAATGTCAGCGAGTTCAATGCCGCCCGCGCGCAGCGCGTCCAGAAAGCCCCGGCTGCGGGCCTGCGCGTTGCTCAGGTTGTCTGTGAGGTCCAGCACGTACGCGCGACCGGCGAAGTGCACCTGCGCATACGCGGCGGTCCATTCGCCCAGGGCGTAGCCCGCCGCCAGGTCGTCGATCGCGACGAGAGTCTGCGCTGCCCGGACGGGAAGGGCTTCCGCAATGACCGGCACAGCCCGTCCTGCCAGGTCGGACATCACATCGCGGCCCGCCGAGAGGGTGGTGGCGATGAGGACATCTGCGGAAGCCAGGGCGGGCTGGGCAACCAGGCGCGCGTTGGGCGTGGCGGTCCGGAGAGAGGTCGCGCCGCCGTGCGTCCGCTCGATCTGGTGGCGGGCGGCCAACTCGGCCAGGTCCCGGCGGATGGTCATGGCCGATACTGCGCATCTGGCGCTCAGTTCGCTGACTGAAACATAACCCTGCGCGTCCACCAGGGCCGCAATGGTCTTCAGGCGTTGAGCAGTCTTCATCGTCTCTCCCGAGGCGGGGTTGCGGGGTG
>CAZTMA010000054.1:15334-17469 GCA_964614645.1 uncultured Anaerolineales bacterium | reverse complement strand
GTCTTCAGGCGTTGAGCAGTCTTCATCGTCTCTCCCGAGGCGGGGTTGCGGGGTGCACTTTGTTTATTATAGCACACTTTCTGTGTTGAATCAATCATCTCGTGTAAGGGATTAAGCGCAGTTTGTCACATGGCGCTTGACACCTGATTCGGGTTGTGTTATAAGGTCTTCGAATTCTGGATTGCCCCCTCGACCAGTAGTGCACTCTCATCGGTTGTGCTTGCAACCACAATCTGTTCCGTCTGCTGGCCGGCCGTTTTGCCCGGTGCGCTGCGCCGGCCATACATCACCGCACGGTAGGAAGGAGTCGTAACGCCATCGGCTGACACTGCCCTGTCCTGTCACCCCGTTTGTCCCGCACCTGACGTCAATGTTCATCTAACCTGCAAAGGAGTAGCGTCGATGAAACTGTCTCTGTTCCGCTGGTTGGCCGTATTCTCGATACTGGCCATGATTCTGGCGGGCTGCGCCCCTGCAGCCCCCGCGCCGGCGGCTCCGGCCGCCCCCGCTTCTGCCGCAACCAGTGCTCCCCGTGTAGGCGCGCCTGAGGCTGAGATGCCTGCCGCTCCCACAACCGCGCCCACGGCTGAAGAGCCGGAGGAGGCTGAGGTCGAAGCCGCTGAGCCGGTTGCTGCCGGCGGCTGGCCAGTGCCCAACATGGAAGAGTACGCGAACGCTGCGCGCGAGGAGACGCTGATTGTCGATCGCCCTAACCGTCTGGAAGGCGCCGACAACTGGAATCCTCTCGTCCCCGGCAACGCCACTGGCTTCGGTTACCAGACCATCGGTAAGGCGCCAATTGTGCTATTGGACTTCGGTACCGGTCAAATCCAGAACTACATGGCCGAGTCCCTGACCTCGAATGCGGACTCCTCAGTCTGGACGCTGACACTGAAGAAGGGCATCACTTGGTCGGACGGCCACCCCATGACGGTCGACGACATCATCTATACTGTTGACATCCAGAAGAACATCCCGGGTTTGGGTCAGTATGGTTCGTATAACGAGTGGATTAAAGAAACCAGGAAGATCGACGACTTCACGATGGAGTACGTCCTGACTAAACCCAACCCCCGCTTCGCCCTGGAACGATTCTCCGGCCACTTGTGCGGTTATGATGAGATCGTCGCCAAGCATGTTTGGGAACAGCAGGAAGATCCTCTGACCTTCAAGAACCTGGACTTAGAGAAGGGGTGGCCGCTGACTCTTGGGCCGTATGTGCTCACCAAGATTACCACAAACGAGACCATCATGGTCCGCAATGACAACTGGTGGGCGGCCAAGATCGGGTTCCGGCCCCTGCCGGCGCCGAAGCGGGTCATCCACTCGTTCGTGGGAGCCGAGGAAGTGCGCGTGGCTACCGGGGCCGACAACGGCTTCGATGTGATGGAAGACATCACCCTCAGCTCTTTCGAGGCCCTCATCGGTCGCAACGACCAGTGGCAGGCCTTCCAGAAGGAGTTGCCTTTCGTCTATCCCGATCCCTGCGCACGCTCCCTGAGCATCAATAACGCGGTGGCGCCCTGGGATGATAAGGACATGCGTTGGGTCCTGAGCAATGTGATGGATCGCCCTCAGCTCATCGATGTGGCCTACGAAGGAACGACGATCCCCGGCGCCTACTTCTGGCCGCTGTACGGGTCGATGCAGAAGTATACGGATCTTGTGCCCAAAGACAAGGCTGAGTGGATGTTGACGCCGCACCTCGACGAGGCGGAGAAGACGCTGCTGGCCAAGGGTTACACCAAGACCGGTGACTTCTGGACGAAGGATGGCAAGAACCTGTCACTGGAAATCCAGGTTCACGAATCGTACTCCGAACTGGAGCGCATCGCTGATGTGTATATCGAACAACTGATCAGGTTCGGGATTGACGCCAAGAAGTCGAAGCTGACCGGCGGCACTTGGGGTGACAATTCGGCCCTGGGACAGTACGAAGCCCAGAGCGGCTGGCAGACCTGCGGCTCGATCATGGAGCCCTACGGCACGCTGCGCACCCTGATCGGCACCGACGGCGTGGCCGCGATCGGCGAGCGCCCAGTGGGCCGTCAGAACCAGTATCGCTACAACAACGCGAGGTACAACGAACTGGTTGACGAGATCGGCTTGCTCCAGCTTGACGATCCTAAACTGTC